>NZ_CAJPGZ010000003.1:0-434856 GCF_905339865.1 Burkholderia sp. BCC1993
GAGCACGTAGAACTGGTTCTCGGCGGTGCGCACGATGTCGACGCCGATGATGTGCGTGTAAACGTTGCCGGGCGGCCGGAAATCGATCATCTCCGGGATGAACGCCTCGTTGTGCGCGATCAGGTGCTTCGGCACGATGCCGGCGCGCACGATCTCCTGACGGTGATAGATGTCGTCGAGGAACGCGTTGAGCGCCATCACGCGCTGCTCGATGCCGAGCGACAGCCGGCTCCATTCCGCGCCCGAGATGATCCGCGGCACGATGTCGAACGGAATCAGGCGCTCGGCGGCCTGCGCGTCGCCGTACACGGCGAACGTGATGCCCGTCCTGCGGAACACGCCTTCCGCGTCGTGGGCCTTCTGGGCGAGGCTTGCAGGGTTCTGCGTGTCGAGCCACTGCTTGAGGCGCGCGTAAGGCGCCCTCACCATATCGCCGGATTGCAGCATTTCATCGAATGGCTTCATCGATCTTTTTCTCCATCGATCGTTTTCCCCGGCATTGCGCATGCCGGACCGGCGTACTAACTGCCTTGCAAGGAACGTGCCTTGCGATAACCCCTCAGGTCCCCCCTTTTTGTCGCGCGGCCGGCACGGCCCCGCAGCATGCCGCACCACGATGGTGCGACGCACGGCGCGAGACGCGCCAGCGGCGTGCCGTGCCCGTACATGGCCGCTGCTGCGCCGCGTCTGTGAAACATAGTTCCCCTGCGTGTCACGACTGTGCAAGCTGCACTGCACCAATACTTCCCCTGCCCGCACGCCTGACCGTTGCCGCGCTGCCGGCCGGCAGCGGCTCCGCGCCCGCGCCGGCACGGCTTCCCGCCGCCGTGCAGTCGACCGCGTCCCGCCACCTCCGCGCCCGGTCTTGCCGCATCGCAGCGAACCGCGACGCGGCGGCAGCAGCCCGTCGCGGCGGCCCGTCCTGCACCGCGGACGGGAATGGCGCCGCATCCTTCGGTTACCCGGGCGGAATAGCGGAAAGGCGGGCCGGCACGAGGCCGGCCCTGGGGGAAGTACCGTCTGCGGCGGGTCGGGCAGTTCGACGCGGTGAACTAACCGGTTAGCCGGGTCCGGCACCTCGAACTTATGCAGCCGTAATCCCGCCGACAACGCCCATGCATATTTCGACTGACACCGATCGAAAAAAAACATCGGCCCCCATGCGCGAGGCGCGGTACGCTACCAAACCGGTTCAGTGAAATGGTGCCGCCCCCCCGGCGCCGACTATAAACAGCGAAGATCAACATGGAAGCAAAGTGGCTGGAAGATTTCCTGAGCCTTGCGGATACCAAGAGCTTTTCCCGGGCCGCGCGTCATCGGCACCTCACGCAGTCGGCGTTCAGCCGACGCATCGCCGCGCTCGAAACGTGGATGGACGCGAAGCTGGTCGACCGCAGCATCAACCCGATCACGCTGACGCCGGCCGGGCAGATGTTCCGCGGCCTGGCCGCGGACATCCTGCGCAGCATGTATGCGGCACGCAACCTCGTGAACGGCTATGACCAGTTCGCGGCAAGCGACCAGGTGGTGCGCTTCGCGGTCGCGCATACGCTCGTGTTCACGCTGTTCCCCGAATGGCTCAAGCAGCTGAACGGCGAAGTCGGCCACGTGACCGCGCGCGTCAACGCGGTGAACGTGCCCGAAGGCGTGCAGCAGCTCGTCGAAGGTGAATGCGACCTGCTGCTCGGCTATCACCATCCGCAACTGCCGATCGTGCTCGATCCGAACCACTTCCCGTTCGTCACGCTCGGCGTCGAACGGATCCTGCCGGTGTCGACGCCCGACGCACGCGGCAAACCGGTATTCGAACTGCCGGGCACGCCGGACGCGCCGCTGCCGCTGCTCGCGTATTCGTCGGGCGCGTTCCTCGGGAACGTGGTCGAAATGCTGCTGCTGAACGCGGCCGAACCGTACGCGCTGCACCGGTGCTTCGAGACGCACATGTCCGAGGCGCTGAAGGGGATGGTCGTGGCCGGGCACGGGATCGGCTGGCTGCCCGAAAGCTGCGTGGCTAAGGAACTCGCGGATGGCTCGCTCGTCCGCGCGGGCTCGGCGGACTGGATCACCGAACTCGAGATTCGCCTGTACCGGTCCGCGCGCAAGCGCGGGCTCGCGGCCGAACAGCTGTGGACCTACATCATGAACCGGCCGCGCACCGCGGCCGACGGCGCGCGCGCGACCGACGAGTCGATCGCGCCGGCCGTGCGCATCGCGCGCCGCAGCGCCAGCGGCAGCCGATAGCGCCCCTCACCGTCTCTCATCTCTCGTCGCCCGACTCGCCAGCGCGCCGCGCGGATGCAATCCGCCCGGCGCGCCGGTATTCCACGTTCGCCATCGCCGCGCATTTTCCGATCCCGCTCTCTCTTCGATACGCGTTCCGTACCTCGATCAAACCTGAAAAAACAGCCAAACGTTTGCGAGCCGATTCGCATTTAATTTACATCGAAAATATCGACCCCGAATAAATTTCCGATTCATACGACAGAAATACCCTGTTACAGAACAAATTAAAAGTTTCTCTTTTCATGTGATGGCATTTTCACCAATAAAGCCATATCCCCTCTTTCGATTCCCCTGACCTGAACTCCGAAATTCACCGCAACGCCTCGATGAAAGAGGCAAGTCTTCCTTTTATCAGTCGTTACTTTTCGGTACAAACGTCGGTACCACTTACGTCGGAAATTTGCGAAATGGTCATCACTACCGATGAGCAAATTTCATATTCGGCAATATCGCCTTTGTTCAGCACTGATCCATTTCGTCAAATTATTGCCAATCCTATTTAAATAAGACATTTAAAGCTTGTCCCATTCGGGCCACACACGATTGTTTGTTCGAAACCCATCGTGTATCAATAGCGTTGTCGCAAAAAGAAATAGCGCCGCTAATTTTCAAATCGGAATAAATGCGTTGCCAGCGATTCCGGATGGAGGTTGCAATGTCTTCCTCGTTTGAACAGCGTGGTCGCCGGCTCCTCGGCATTGTCGTATCCGCGCTCTGCATCCATGCCGCGGCCCAAACCCAAAACCAGGCCCCGACACCCTCGTCCGATACCGGCTCCGGGCGATACGTGATTTCGTACATCTGCGGCGACGCGCGAATCGACGGTACGGCGCCGCTTCCCCCCGATGGCCGTCCGTACAACCTCGGCGTGTCGTTCGTATCGAGCGCCACCGGGCAACCGCTGTCGAACGTGCAGGTGCGGCTGCGACGGCACGGACGCGTCCTCGTCGAATTCAACGCGACGGGTTCGCGCTGTCTGTTCAGCGTGCCCGATGCAAGTTACCGGGTCGAAGGGACTTATCAGGGAGCCACCCAGTTCGCGGTCGTCGAAACCGGCGCACTCACCACGCAGTTGCGGTGGTGAACGTCAGTCGAATCCGCGCGCCGAGGGCGCGCACCCGCGTCATGCACTGCAATCCATCGAGAGGAGGATCGAATGACTCGTGCAGAACGACCGGACGGCGCGCCCGTCCGTCGGCCGAAGCCCTCCTGGGGACCGGGAAAGAATGCGGCGCTCAGCGTCGTTGCATTTGCCGCGATCTTCGGCGCCTTCGCGTACCTCGAGCGGGACGTGGTGGGGGGCAGCCATGCAACCGTGACGCACGACATCGCCGGCTTGATCAGCACCACCGTCGGGAAGTATCGCCAGGCCATCGTGGCCGCGACGGCCGACGCCTCCCGCGCGGCGTCGACGGTCGCGCAGGCCGAGCCGGTTACGCCTTCCGTACCGGGTACGCCGTTTGCGTCAGCAATGCCTGCCGGGTCGGCCGCGACCGCCCCGGCCGTGCCGCCACAACCGACCGCCCGCTCCGCCGCGAAACACACGCGCCCCGCGCATGTGCCGACCGCGACGCTCGCGGCCAGCGCACACGCCGCATCGGCCAGCGGTCGCGCGGCACGCCCCGCTGACACGCACCGGACGTCGCGTTCGCTGGCGCTGGCACGCACGAGACAACACACCGAGCCCACGCCGAAACGGCAACCGCAGTCGGATATCGCCGACACGACGCACATGGAGACCACCAGCGTCACGCGCGACGAGATGGAAGGCGCCCGCGCCCTCGCCAGGGCGCGCTGGTGCGCACGGATCGACGAATGGACCTGCGTCGAGCACAACGCGAGCCGGGCCCTCGCCATCGACCCGAAGAACAGCGAATCGCGCGCGCTGCTTGGACAAGCGATCCGCAACCGCCTGTGAAGCGGCCGGACGCTGCCGGGCCTCGCTGCCCGGCAGCACGACGACCGGCGACGCGCGTCGTCGGGCGTGCAACCGATGTGATCGTTTCAGAGTGAGGAGACATCGTGGCTAACAATCGTCAACAACAATGCACCACCGTCGCTCCGCCCAACCGGCGGATCCTCCTGCATGCGCCCTTGCTGTTGCTGCTCATCGCGTCCGGCTCCTGTCTTGCCGCCGAAGGCGACGCGGAACCGGGCAGTGCGAGGGAAATCGCAGGGACCCACGGCGCGCCGGATGTGCTGCCGCCCGGCATGCAGCCGACGGCGGCGTCGATGCGGCTCGCCCAGGGTCCGGACACCCTGCCCCCGCATGCGCCGACGCCGATCGCGCAGGCATCGGATACGTCGATGCAGATCGCGCAGGCGTCGAACCCGCAGCCGCAGGCGATGCCGACCACGGTCGTGGTGGAGCCGAGTGAACCGGCGCCGGACGCGCGATCGTCGAATGCGCAGGCACCGGAGGCTCAGGCGTCGAATGCGCCGACGCAGCAGCTTGCCCAGGCATCCGACACCGCGTCGCCGAATACATCGGCACCCGCCGCACAAACGTCGGATGCACCTATGTCGCTTGCCCAGGCACCCGACACCGCGCCGCCGAATACATCGACACCAGCCGCGCAATCGTCGGATGCTTCAATCCCGCTTGCCCAGGCGCCCGACACTGCGTCGCCGAATACGTCGGCACCAGTCGCGCAATCGTCGGATGCTTCAATCCCGCTTGCCCAGGCGCCCGACACCGCGCCGCCGAATACGTCGGCACCAGTCGCGCAATCGTCGGATGCTCCAATGTCGCTTGCCCAGGCACCCGACACCGCGCCGCCGAATACATCGGCTCCAGCCGCGCATGCATCGGACGCGCCGATCCAGCCCGCACCGGCCGCGGCCGCCGCATCGCCGAATGCCCCGACGACACCGACGCAAACCGCGCAGGCATCCGGCACCCCCATGCCGAACTCGCCTGCGCCGGTTACCCAGACGCCCGGCACGCAGCAGCCGTCGTCGCAGGCACCGAATTCGCAGACGCCCGGCGCCCAGCTACCCGGCGAATCGATCCAGCGATCGCAAGGCCCCGACGTCGAAACACCGAATGCCCGGATGCCGAATCTCCGTACCGCCGATGTCGCGACCGTGCGCAACGACGTGTTCGGCCTCGCGGCGAGCGGCGGCGCGATCCAGGCGCTCGAAGAAGCGAAGGCACGACCCGATGCGTTCTCCGCCGTCGACGTCGCGCAGCTGGAAGAACTGTCGATACGCCAGCAGGTGCGCGGCGGACGCGACAAGTCGCGCTCGATGACGAGTCCGGACCGCTTCGACGGGATCGACAACGCGCTGCGCGCAGCCGACGACCTCGACAAGCGGATGCCGGCCACGCCCGACTATGCGCCGGTCAGGACGGCGCTCGCGGGCGACCGCACGGTCGCCCTCGCGGCACGCGGCGACATGAAGCCGGCCGTCGCGACGTTCGAGACGATCCCGGCCAACGCGGAGATCTCGATCGACGCGCTGGCGGCGGTTGGCGACGCCTACCTTTACCTGAGCGAACCGGCCAAGGCGAACGGCGTGTACCAGCGTGCGCTGAACCAGGCGACCGCGTCGCCTACGGACCGCGCGACCCGCGGCTTCCAGTATGGCGCCCGCACGCGTCCGATCGAACTTCGCGAAGGGCTGTTCTGGTCGTATGTCGACCAGGCACGCGCGGCGGACGCGAAGCAGGTGCTCGACGACATGGGCAAGTCCCTGCCGCCGGTCAACGAAGTGCGCAACGTCGGTCCGGAAGAAAGCGACTATCTGCGCTACTACCGGCTGCGCGCGCAATACCTGATCTTCACGGGTCACACCGACGAGGGGATCGCCGCGCTGGAACAGCTCGAGAAGGAGGTGCCGTTCAACGCGGAGGTCCGTGCCGCGCACGCCGACGCGGTATCCGGCCAGTCGCACCCCCGCCAGGCGATCGCGATGTATCGCGCATCGCTGACCGACCACCCGGACAGCGTCGAGATGCTCGCCGGCCTCGGCCGCGCGGCGCTGACGGCAGACGACTACGCAACCGCGAAGAACGTCGACCAGACCCTCGACAACACGTTCCCGGACAGCGGCGCCGTGCGCGGCTTCAAGCGCGACTACAAGGCATACCGCAGCCCCGTGTTCACGACCGACCTGAGCTTCGAGCACGGCAACAGCGCGCTGGCCGACAACAGCTTCACGTCGGACAGCTATGTGTATTCGCAACCGTTCGGCGACAACTGGCGCGTCTTCTCGCATACGTTCTTCGGCCATGCGCAAACCGATTCCGGCAGCGTCAGCCGCACGCGCACGGGCATCGGCGGCGACTACCGGCACGGGCCGCTCACCGTGCTGGGCGAAGTCACGCGCTCGTTCGGCGGGGACGGCCGAACCGGCGGCCGCGGGACGATCGCGTACGCGCTGAACGACTACTGGACGGTCAGCGCCGGCCTCGACAGCAACGACAACTCGCTGCCGTGGAAGGCGTATGCCGCGCATATCTGGGGCCGCTCCGCGAACGCCTCGGTCGTGTATCGCCAGAACGACCGCCGCGAGGTCAAGCTGAGCTACGGCGTAAGCCGCTACAGCGATTCGAACCTGCACCAGGAAATCACGGCAATCGCCACGCAGCGTGTGTACACGTCCGCCAAGCAGCTCGTCAACGTCTCGCTGGATCTCGGCACCGACAGCAACACGCGCCGGGACGCGCCCTACTTCAGCCCGGGCCGCGACTATGCGGCCGCGGCGACCGTCATGCACCAGCTGACGCTGTGGAAGAAGGGCGACATGGCGCTGCAGCAGCGCGTCTCGGCGTCGGGCGGCGTGTACAACGAGCGCGGCTTCGGCACCAGCCCGCTGTGGAGCGCGCGCCTCGAGCACGCGTGGACGTTCAAGCACGACATCACGCTGAGCTATGGCGTCGAGATCAGCAGCCACGCGTACGACGGCCAGCGCGAGCGCTCCGAAACCGGCTTCCTGTCGCTCAACCTGCCGTTCTAGCAAGGAGATCGCGCAATGCAAACCAGACGGACCTTCATGTGCGGATGCCTCGGCACGTTCACCGCCTGTTCGCTGTTCCCGGGTGTGACGAACGCCAAGATGATCGACCTGCTGCCGCCATCCGATCCGGCCGACGGCAAGACGTTTCGCGTCATCTGCCTGCATGACGTGCGCGACAACCTGATGCAGTCGTTCAAGCCCCCGTCGGCACTGATCGATCCGTTCGCGGTCGATACCGGCACGCTGACCGCGATCTTCTCGTGGCTGCAGACCAACAATTACCACACCATCACGGTCAAGCAGATCGAGGCGTCCCGGCACGGCGGCAAGCCGCTGCCGCCGCGCGCCGTGCTGCTCACGTTCGACGACGGCTTTCGCAGCCACTACACGAAAGTGCTGCCGCTGCTCGAGCGCTTCAAGTATCCGGCCGTGATGGGCATCGTCACCGCGTGGATCGATGCGCCGCCGAACGCGCCGATCCGCATCAGCGACAAGGTCCAGGTGCCGCGCGACTACTTCCTGTCGTGGGACGAGGTGAAAAAGCTCGGCCAGTCGGACCTCGTCGAGCTCGGCTGCCATACCCACAACCTCCATCACGGCGCGATCGCGAATCCGCAAGGCAACGAGTTGCCGGCGACCACGTCGCACCTGTACCTGCAAGACCAGAAACGCTATGAAACCGACGCCGAATTCCACGCACGCGTGCACGACGACCTGCAGACGTGCGTGCGGCAGATCCGCGAACACACAGGCATCGTTGCACGCTCGATGGTGTGGCCATACGGCGCGGAAAACCAGCCCGTGCGCCAGATATCGACGTCGCTCGGCATGGACATCCAGTTCAGCCTCGATGCCGGCCCGAATACGCCGGACGTGCCGCTGGACCGGCTGAGACGGATCCTGATGATGTACGACGTCGACATCGGCGGCTTCGAACGCTCGATGCGCGAGCCGGCCTCCAACCGCGGCGACGTCGACGTGCCCGAGCGCACCGTGCAGGTCGATCTCGACCAGGTCTACGATCCGGATCCCGCGCGGCAGGAAGCGAATCTCGGCAAGCTGATCGAACGCATCTACCGGATGCAGCCGAAATCGGTGTACCTGCAGGCGTATGCCGACCCGAAAGGCACGGGCGTGGCCGAAGCGGTGTATTTCCCGAACCGGCACCTGCCGATGCGCGCCGACCTGTTCTCGCGCGCCGCGTGGCAGCTCAACACGCGCTCCAACGTGCAGGTGTACGCGTGGATGCCGGTGCTCGCGTTCCGGCCGCCGCCGGACAAGCAGCGCGGGCTCGAGGCCGTCAGCGCATTCGGCGGCGCGCCGACCCGCGAGAACGGCACGCGCGTGTTCCGGCTGAGTCCGTTCGATCCGGATGCGCGGCTGATGATCCAGCAGATCTACGAGGATCTCAGCAAGCACGCGTCGTTCAGCGGCATCCTGTTCGGCGACGACGCCGTGCTCGACGACTACGAGGATGCGGGCCGGCATGCGCTGCGCACCTATTCGCAGTGGGGGCTGCCGGCCGACGTCGGCAAGATCCGCGAAAACCCCGACCTGTTGAAACGCTGGACGCGCCAGAAGTCGCGCTACCTGATCGACCTGACCCGCCAGCTCGAACAGATCGTGCTGGCCCACCAGAACGTGGGCGACGTGCTGACCGCACGCAACATCTATGCGCTGCCGGTGCTGAAGCCCGAATCGGAAGCGTGGTACGCGCAGAACTACGACGATTTCCTCGCCACCTACGACTACGTCGCGCTGATGGCGATGCCGTACATGGAGCAGGCGAAGGATCCCGAGGGCTGGCTGGACCAGCTCGTGCGGGCCGTCCGCGCCAAGCAGCGCGGGCTGCAGCGCACCGTGTTCGAACTGCAGTCGTACGACTGGCACACGCAGAAGCAAGTGCCGGCGGGCACGCTGCTTGCGCAAATGCGACGACTGCGCAGCGAGGGCGCCGTGAATTTCGGCTATTACCCGGACAACTTCCTGAACGGCCAGCCGGAACTCGACGTGATGCGCGACGTGATGTCGCTGAAGTCGCGCCTCGATCCGACCTCCATCAACGCGCTGATGCAGATGCAGCATGCACAGGGGACCAAGACGCCATGAACACCCACGGCATCATCCAGCGCCTGCAGGACTTCGTCTTCTACTATCCGTTCTTCATGTCGTATCTGTGGATGATCGGTGGCGTCGTCCATTACTTCCTGCTCGAGGAAGGCCGCGAGCTGTCGACGCGCACGATCGCCGCGAGCGGCATCCCGAAGATCTCGATCGTCGTGCCGTGCTTCAACGAGGCCGCCAACGCGCGCAGCGTGATCCGCCACCTCAACGCGATGGACTACCCGAACTACGACATCATCGCGGTCAACGACGGCAGCCGGGACCGCACGGGCGACATCCTCAACGAGTTGGCCGTCGAGATCCCGCGGCTGCTTGTCATCCATCACGCGCGCAACGAAGGCAAGGCGGTCGGGCTCACCACCGCGGCGGCGGTATCGAACGCGGAATACCTGCTCTGCATCGACGGCGATGCGCTGCTCGCGCATGACGCGATCGGCTGGATGCTCGAGCACTTCCTGACCGACCCGGGCGTCGGCGCGGTCACCGGCAACCCGCGCATCCGCACGCGCACGTCGCTGCTGGGACGCATGCAGGTCGGCGAATTCTCGTCGATCGTTGGCCTGATCAAGCGCACCCAGCAGGTGTACGGCCGCATCTTCACGGTGTCGGGCGTGATCACGATGTTCCGCAAGACCGCGCTCGCCGACGTCGGCTACTGGAGCTCGGACATGCTGACCGAGGACATCGACATCAGCTGGAAGCTGCAGTGCCGCGACTGGCGCGTCGTGTACGAGCCGCACGCGCTCAGCTGGATCCTGATGCCCGAGACGCTGAAGGGTCTCTACCGGCAGCGATTGCGCTGGGCGAAAGGCGGCATCCAGGTGCTGATCAAGTACGCGGGCACGCTCGCGCGGCCGACCCAGATGATGATGTGGCCGCTGTTCATCGAGTACCTGATCGGCATCACATGGGCCTATTCGATGTCGTTCATCCTGCTGCTCGCGCTCGTCGACGTCGTCTACCCGCTTCCGCCCGACTGGCATGTGTCCGTGGTGCCGCACTGGCACGGGATGCTGCTGGTCGCAACCTGCATCCTGCAGCTGATCATCGGCAGCATGATCGATCGTCGCTACGACGAAAAACTCCTGATGTATTTCCTTGACACCGTCTGGTACCCCGTCGCGTTCTGGCTGATCAGCATGATCACCACCGTCGTCGCCCTGCCCGCCGTCGTACTGCGGGGCCGCGGCAAGCGCGCCGTCTGGGTCAGTCCCGACCGAGGCATTCAACATGAAGAACGCGCCGATTATTGACCTTTCCCTGCGCGCGCCGCGCGAAATGATCGCCGAGCGCGGCGTCATCGTCGGGCCCGTGCTCGTCGCATGGTTCCGCCTCGTGCGGCCCGCGCTGGTCGGAGGAGTATGGGCATCGATCTGCATCTACACGTACCGCTACCTGCTGCCGTTCAACGAGGCCGAGATGCCGATCGAGCAGATCGTGTTCTACGTGACGAGCATCGCGCTGATCGCCGGCACGATCGTCACGTGGCTGATCGCGGGACGCGTCGTGCATCCGCTCGCGTACCGGTTGCGCGTGTCGAAGATGCTGCGGCGCTCGGCCAGCGTGAAGATGCGCTCGGTGCCGCCGACCGCGCTCGCGGGCACCCGCCGGCGCGGCGCGCGGCGCACGACGCGCATTCTCGTCGCGTCGCACGATGCGAACGGCTCGATCTCGGGCATCGAATGGATCGCGCATGCGGGACCGCAGCCCCGCGAGTAGGTCGCCGGCGCCGTGCCGCGACGCACTGCGCACGACGCTCGACGCACGCCGCATGACGCGACGGCGCTCCTGAAATCGTGCTGGCGCGCGTCGCGCGCCGGCCGGAAACTTCCTGTTGACGAGGTGAATCATGTGCGGAATCGTCGGAGCAAGCGGCCTGAAAAATCAGGTCCCGCAACTGGTCAATGCGCTGAGCCGGCTCGAATATCGCGGCTACGATTCGTGCGGCATCGCCGTGCTGCGTGACGGCTGCCTGCGCAGCGAACGCACGTTGCGGCGCGTGGCAGACCTGCAGGACCGCGTGCTGACGCTCGGTCTCGAAGCGCAGACGTGCATCGCGCACACGCGCTGGGCAACGCACGGCGCACCGTCGGAAATGAACGCGCACCCGATCATGTCGGGCGACACGATCGCGGTCGTGCACAACGGCATCATCGAAAACCACGATGCGCTGCGCGCCGAACTGCGGGAGCGCGGCTATACGTTTCGCGGCGAGACCGACACCGAGGTGATTGCGCACCTGATCCACAGCGTGTATCGCGACGACCTGTTCGATGCCGTGATTCGCGCGGTCAAGCGGCTGCACGGCGCGTACGCGATCGCCGTGCTGAGCGCGCGCGAGCCGCAGCGGCTCGTCGCCGCGCGCGCGGGCTCGCCGCTCGTGATCGGCATCGGCGCGGACCAGAACTATCTCGCGTCCGATTGCGCGGCACTCGGCGACCTGACCGACCGTTTCGTCTACCTGGAAGACGGTGACGTTGCGCTGATCACGCCGGAGCGGATCGCCGTGGTCGATGCGATCGGGAGCGAGGCACAGCGTCCGCTGTGCCTCGTCAAGGCGCGCGACGACGACGCCGCGCTCGGCCCGTACCAGCACTTCATGCAGAAAGAGATCTTCGAACAGCCGAAGGCGATCGCCGCCACGATCGCCGGCATCGACACGGTCTCGCCCGCGCTGTTCGGCGGCAGCGACAGCACGCGTGCGCTGCTGTCGAAGACCCGAAGCGTGCTGCTGCTCGGCTGCGGCACCAGCTACTACGCGGGCCTGACCGCGAAATACTGGCTCGAGGGCATCGCGGGCATCCCGGCTCAGGTCGAGATCGCGAGCGAATACCGCTATCGCGATACCGTGCCCGATCCGCGCACGCTCGTCGTCGGCATTTCGCAGTCCGGCGAGACCGCCGACACGATCGGCGCGATCGAGCGCGCGCGCGCGATGGGCCAGGATATGTCGATGGCGATCTGCAACGTGGCAACGAGTTCGATCGCGCGCAGCGCGCCGCTCAGCTTCCTGACACGCGCCGGCATCGAGCTCGGCGTCGCATCGACCAAGGCGTTCACGACCCAGCTCGTCGCGCTGTTCCTGCTGACGCTCGCGCTCGCGCAGCAGCGCGGCCGGCTCGACGCCGCGCAGGTCGCGATGCACCTGAAGCAGCTGCACGAACTGCCGGACCGCATCGGCCACGCACTCGCGCTGGAAACGCAGATCATGGGCTGGGCCGCGAAGTTCGCGCGCACCGAGAACGCGCTGTTCCTCGGGCGCGGCATTCACTATCCGATCGCGCTCGAAGGCGCGCTGAAGCTCAAGGAAGTGTCGTACATCCATGCGGAAGGCTATCCGGCCGGCGAACTGAAGCATGGCCCGCTCGCGCTCGTCACGAGCGCGATGCCGGTCGTCACGATCGCGCCGGACGACCGACTGTTCCAGAAGCTGAAGTCCAACATGGCCGAGGTACGCGCGCGCGGCGGACGGCTGTACGTGCTCGCCGGCCATCATCTCGAGATCGACGCCGACCGCGACACGCACCTGATCCGCGTGCGCGAATCGGGCGACGCGCTGTCGCCGATCGTCAACGTGATCCCGTTGCAGCTGCTTGCGTATCACGTCGGCTGCGCGCGCGGCGCCGACGTCGACAAGCCGCGCAATCTCGCGAAATCGGTCACCGTCGAATGATGCGGCGGCCGGTCGCGGCGCAGGTCGCCACCGCGCGCCTGCATGCGTTCGGGCGCGCCGCCGCGTGGCGCGTTGCGACCGTGCTCTGCGGCGCGTGCTGCGCCTTCGCCGCGCCGTCGCGCGCGCTTGCTGGCGCGCCGGTCGTGCACACCGTTACCGTGGAGGCGCCCGCGTCGCCGCAGTCGCCGCAGGAGCGCGGCGACTCGCGGCGCTTCATGCACGGGATCGGCGTGGCCGACGCCGGCGACGGCCGGCGCTGGGTGTTCTTCAGCAGCTCGGGCATCGTGCCGCGCGGCGCACTGCGCAACGGCGACTGGCCGCATGACGTGTACGTCGGCGAATGGCTGCCGGGCAAGCCGCACCTGCTGCGCGTCCATACGTTCATCAGCCGCCCGGAAGCGCAGGAGCCCGTGTCGATCGCGCAGAACCCGCGCGGCGACATCTTCGTCACGTTCGAGGACGGCTGGAACACGCCGCAGGTGGTCAGCCAGCGATACGGCGTCTATCGGCGCGACCTGAAGCCGGTCAAGCCCTACCCGAACGACGTCGAAGCAGGCGGCCACTCGGGCCACGTCGCCGCGGTGGGCGAACGCTTCGTCGTGTTCTATTCCGCCGACTGGATCGACGGCGGCGGCATCGACAACCTCGGCACCGGCAACGGCGTCTACGTGAAAACCTACGATGCCGAAGGACGCGTGGTGAACCATGTGCCGGTCGCGCCGCACCGCCGCGAATGGTGGCCCGTGGTCGCGGGTTCGCCGCGGCGCGCGCTGCTGGTCTGGCAAAAATACATCGAGGGCAGCACGGACGCGACGCTCGAATACGCGATGTTCGATCCGGTCACCGCGAAACTCGACATGCTCGGGCCGCTGAACGACACGATCCAGTACTACGTCTATTCGTCCGCGTATGTGCCGGCGGTCGACCGCTTCGTCGTCGTCACGACGACGGCGGACAATCGCGGCGTCGCGATGCTGATCGACCCGGACGGCCGTCGTCTGGCCACGCTCGACTGCCTGCCGGCGTCGGTGCGCGAGGCCGGGATCGGTGTCGACGGCACGCATGCCTATGTGCCGATCCGCGACGGGCGGCTGCTGACCCTGGCGCTTTCGCCGACGGGCATGTCGGTGAGCGGCGTGCAGCGTTCGCCGATTCCGTGGGGCTCGACCGGCATCGCCGGGTTCCCGGCACGCGGCGGGACGATGCATTTCGTGTCGCTGACGCCGTCCGGCGCACGCGAAGCGGATTTCGACACGACACGGGAAACGCCGTTGCCGAAGGCCGACGCGCAGTGTCCGACGCATTGACGGCGACCCGGCACGTCGATCCGGCCCGACGCGATCGATCCAGGCGTTCGCGCCTTTGCCCGAATCGCACAGTGCGATCCCCCCCGCGCGCATCGGCCGCGCCCGTTAATCTCCCGTTAACCGCCCGGTAGTCGGGCTCGCAGCGGCAGCCCGGCCCGACTCCTCGTGCCGACCCCGCTCCCGCGCCGAAGTCGCCAGCGCTGCCCGTACCGGATAGACTGTCGCCCGATTCCATCCCTCGGCCGCGGCGCTCGCCTTTCTGCCGCCGCCGGAACGCCCCCACGGAGAACGAATGCTGAAGCGCCGGTGGTTTTCGCTGTTGCTGGTGACGGTGTGCCTGATCGCGACGCGTGCGTCCGCCCAGGGCTCGCTCGAACTCGAAACCGACGGCACGCCTCGTGTCGTGACGCGCCAGGCGCTGCTCGTGCGCGCCGACGCGACGGACATCCACGTGCCGCGCGACATCGCGTACGGCCGGCCGATGACGTTCCGCGCGGTACCGTTCGCCGCCCTGCTCGGCGACACGCAGCTGCCGGCCGACGGCGTGCTCGAAACGCGCGCGGCCGACGGTTTCGCCGCGCAACTGCCGCTGGACCTCGCGCGCCGCCGTGCGCCGGCCGGCGCCGTCGCGTGGCTCGCGATCGAGGACCCCGCGCACCCGTGGCCGAAGCTGCCGGGCAAGCAGGTCAGCGCGGGGCCGTTCTATCTCGTGTGGCTGGGGCCGGACGCGTCGTCGGTGCGCGGCGAGCAGTGGCCGTATCAGATCGTGCGCGTCGCGATCGAATCGTCGCCGCTCGCGCGCTGGCCGTCGCTCGCCGTCGATCCGGCGTTGCCGGCGAACGATCCGGCCCGTGCGGGCCAGCGGCTGTTCGTCACGCAATGCCTCGCGTGCCACCGCCTCGACGGCGCGGGCAGCAGCCAGGCCGGCCCCGACCTGAACACGCCGATGAATCCGGTCGACTACTTCCAGCCGGCCGCGCTGCGCCGCTACATCCGCAACCCGGCAGCGGTGCGCGACTGGCCGGGCCGCGTGATGCCAGCGTTCCCGCCCGATCAGTTGAGCGACCGGGAACTCGACCAGATCGTCACCTACCTCGCGTACATGGCGCGGCGCAAAGCCGGCAAGTAAGCCGCGCCCGTCAGGTGCGCGTCAGGCGCCCGGTTCCTGCGCGCTTTGCAGCACCGCGCGCAGCAGCACGTCGGCGCCCGCCGCCGACCATTCCGGCGTGATCGCCTCGGCTTCGTTGTGGCTCAGCCCGTCGACGCACGGCACGAAGATCATGCCGGTCGGCGCGACGCGCGCGACGTAGCACGCGTCGTGGCCCGCGCCGGACACGATGTCCATGTGCGACAGCCCGAGCGCCTGCGCCGCATCGCGCACCGCGTCGATGCAGCGCGGCGCGAACGGCACCGGCGGGTACGTGAAGATCTGCTCGATCTGCGCGCCGAGCCCGGCGTCGGCCGCCACGCGCGCCAGTTCCGCACGCAGCACCGCGTCGAGTTCGTCGAGCACCGCATCGTCGGGATGGCGGAACTCGACCGTGAAGAAGCAGCCGCCCGGCACCGTGTTGCGCGAATTCGGCCGCGCCTCGATCATCCCGACCGTCGCGCGTGCGTGCGGCGCATGGCGGCGGCCGAGCGCATCGACGAATTCGATCATCCGCGCGGCGCCCACCAGCGTGTCGCGCCGGAATTCCATCGGCGTCGTGCCTGCGTGCGCGTCGACGCCCGTCAGCGTCACCTCGTACCAGCGCTGCCCCTGCCCGGCCGTCACGACGCCGATCGTCCTGCCCGCGCGTTCGAGAATCGCGCCCTGCTCGATATGCAGTTCGTAGGCTGCATGCACCGGATAGCCGCCGACCGGCTCGGTGCCTGCGTAGCCGATCCGCGCGAGTTCCTCGCCGATCGTCCTGCCCGCGCCGTCGGTGCGCGACAGCCCGTATTCGAGCGGATAGACGCCCGAGAACACGCCGGCCGAGATCATCGCCGGCGCGAAGCGCGAACCTTCCTCGTTGGTCCAGATCACGACGTCGATCGGGCGCTCGGTCTCGATGCCCGCGTCGTTCAGCGCGCGCACGACCTCGAGGCCGCCGAGCACGCCGTAGATGCCGTCGTAGCGGCCGCCCGTGGGCTGCGAATCGGCGTGCGAGCCAGTCATCACCGGCGCGGCGTCGGGATTGCGGCCCGCGCGGCGCGCGAACACGTTGCCCATCCGGTCCACCCGCACCGTGCAGCCGGCATCGCGTGCCCACTGCACGAACAGGTCGCGCGACTCGCGGTCGAGGTCGGTCAGCGCGAGGCGGCAGACGCCGCCCTTCGGCGTCGCGCCGATCTGCGCCATGCGTTCGAGCGATGCCCACAGGCGCGCGCCGTCGACGCGCGGTGCGGTCGCGAGGTCGTCACGCATTGCCGGCCTCCGGGGTGTCGTCGCGCGGCGCCGCCTGCAGCGCATAGCGGAAATCGCAGCGCTTGCCGCCCTGCATGATCGTGCTCGTGCGCGTCAGCGCGATGCGCGGGTCGTAACCCTCGATGAAATGGCTGTCGCGCGCGCAACTCAGCAGATGGCCGATCTCGCCGAGCCCCATCGCGTGATACATCTCCGCGTAGCTGCAGCGATGCACGTCGTAGTCGTAGTGCGTGTCGTCCGCGCGGCGCACCTCGACGTCGAGCGCATCGTCCTTCTCCCACAGCACCTGCAGCGCGATGAACGACTGCACGCTCGTGCCGTCGGGCTCCTGCGCGGCGAACGTGCGGCCCGCGTCGACGGCCGCGCCGCGCACGGCCTCCGCGATCACGGCCTGCGCGCGCTCGGTGCCGAATTCGCGCTTCATGATCTCGTAGATCGGCTTGATGATTTCCGCTTCGATGCGGCGCCGCGCGAGGATGCCGAGGCGCGTGTCCTCGGGTGCCGCCGCGGATGCGTGGGTGGTGTCGGTCATGGGGTTCGTCTCCGTCGTTATTTCGTTGCCGGGTGCGCGCCGCCGAGCACGTCGACGACGGTCCACTTGCCGCCGCGCACCTGGTAGATCGTGAATGCCGGGTCCTTCAGGTTGCCTTCGCTGTCGAACGCGACCCGGCCGGTCACGCCGGGCCGGTCGATCGCGCGCACGGCCGCGACCAGCTTCGCCGGCTGCGTCGTGCCGGCCTTTTGCGCGGCCGCGATCAGCGTGGCCGCCGCGTCGTACGCGAACGGCGCATGCAGTTCGATCGGCGCGTTGAAGCGTGCGCGGTACTGGGTGTCGAACGCCTTGCCGCCCGGCATCCGGTCGAGCGGCAGGCCCGGTTCGAGCGCCGTCACGCCGTCGCCGTCCTTGCCCGCGAGCGACAGGAAGGTCTGGCTCACGAAGCCGCCGGCGCCGAGCAGCGGCGCGTTCACGCCGAGCTGGCGCATCCGGCGCGCGATCGGCGCGGCCTGCGCGTCGAGCCCGCCGAAGAACACGAGATCCGCGCGCTTGCCCTTGACCGCGGTCAGCACGCCGCTGAAATCGGTCGTCTTGTCGTTCACGTACTGGCGATCGACGATCGTGCCGCCGTTCGCCTGCACGCCCTTGATGAACTGGTCGGCGAGGCCTGCGCCGAACGACGTGCGATCGTCGATCACCGCGATGCGCTTCGCCTTCAGCGTCTTCACCGCATAGGCGCCGGTGAAATTGCCGCCCGCATCGTCGTGACCCATGATGCGGAACGCCGTCGCGTAGCCCTGCTGCGTGTATTGGTGGCCGGTGGACGCCGGCGCGATCTGCGCAATGCCCGCATCGCGGTAGACGCGCGACGCCGGCACGCTGCAACCCGTGTTCCAGTGGCCGACGACGCCGATCACGTGCTGGTCGACGAGCTGCTGCGCGACCGCGACGGCCGTGCGCGGGTCGGATTGATCGTCGGCCGCGACGAGCTTGTAGACGACCGGCTTGCCGCCGATGCTCGGATGTTTCGCGTTCGCGTCGTCGATCGCGAGTTGCGCGCCGTTTTGCAGATCCTTGCCGATCCGCGCGGACGGGCCGGTGAGCGGCGCGGCGAGACCGATCAGGATCGTCTGCGGCGCGGACTGCGCGAACGCGGGAACGGCGGCGATCAGCGCGGCCGCGGAGAATGCGAAGCTGGCGGGAAGAAAGGCGATTTTCATGTGCGGGGGCTCGGGGACTCGAATCAAAACATGAAAAATATTAAATATTCAGCACTCTCACCTCAAATATTCAATTGTTGGATGCTTATGCCATTCCCGACACAATAGCGCAATCGCCTGTAAATAAAGGATATTTTTATGATGTCGCTTACCCTGATTTTTCGATAAAATTCGACACATGAAAAATATCGAACAATTGCCGCACGATCCGCCGTTACGCGCCGTCCGCGCGTTCGAGGCATTCGCGCGTCTCGGGTCGGTCACTGCGGCCGCGCACGAGCTCGACATCACGCCGTCCGCGGTCAGCCACCAGTTGCAACTGCTCGAGGCGTTCATCCAGACGCCGCTGACCGTGCGCGAAGGCCGGCTGCTCGCGCTCACCGACGAAGGGCGCGACTACTACCGCTCGATCAGCGCCGCGTTCTCGGTGCTGCGCAGCGCGACGCGCTTCGTGCGCGACCGGTCGTCGCTGCGGCAGATCACGATCAGCCTGATCCCGCTGCTCGGCATCGGCTGGTTCATCCCGCGGCTGCACGCGTTCCTCGCCGACAACACCGACGTCGACGTGACCGTGCTGTATGCGCATCACCGCAACTATCGAAGCGACGCGTCCGACCTGTCGATCCGCTTCGGCACCGGCGACTGGCCCGGCTACCGCTGCGAGCGGCTGCTGCCGGGCGCGATGGTGCCGATGTGCAGCCCGTCGTTCCTGAAGCGCCACGGGCCGTTCCGCACGCCGGCCGATCTCGCCCAGGCGCCGCTCGTGCACGACGAGGATCGCAGCACCTGGGTCAACTGGCTGCAGGGCGCCGGCGTGCGGCACGTGTCGCATGCGGTGGGGCCGATGTTCGAGGACGGGCAACTGACGCTGAGCGCGGCGCGCGCGGATCTCGGCGCGGCGCTGCTGCGCGCGCCGCTGGTCGAGCGCGAACTGGCCAGCGGCGAACTCGTGAAGCTGTTCGACCACGCGCTCGACGACGGACGCGACTACTACCTGTGCACGCGCGAGGATGCGGACATGCCGGACGGGGCGAGACGGCTCGCCGACTGGCTGAGGAAGATCGCCGCCTGAGCCGCCGTTCCGCCGCCTGCCGGCGGAACGGCGCGCTTGCCGGGCAAGTCGGTGACTTGCGGACGTCCGCACGTGTATATATGATATGCATATCATATATCGGAGGTTGCGATGAGCCGTATCCTGATCGATCTGTCGAATGGCCAGCTCGACGAACTGGCCGCCATCGTCGAGACTGAGCAACGCCCTCGCGCCGCGATCATTCGCGATGCGATCGACGCGTATATCGCGCAACACAAGCGCGCGCATGCCGATCACGTATTCGGCCTGTGGAAGGATCGCGCGGTCGACGGGCTCACCTATCAGGAGGCACTGCGTTCGGAATGGTAAAAGCACACATCGACACTCAAAGCGCGGCCAGGTATCCGGGCCGCGCGCTTCCGGCCGACGCCTGCCTCGTGCAGGTGCAGCAACGGCCGCCCCATGCCCACACCGTGTTCGGTCTCTGGAAAGCGCGTGCGCTCGACGGGCTCGCCTGGCAGGAGGCACTGCGCGCGGAATGGTAAGAGCCCTCTTCGATACCAACATCCTGATCGACTATCTCGGCGGCGCGGAGTCCGCGCGCGCGGAGCTGGCCCGCTACGACTACCGGGCGATCAGCATGGTGACCTGGATGGAAGTCATGGTCGGCGCGACGGCCGGCGACGATGCGGCAATTCGCGCATGGCTTTCGTCGTTCGACATCATCCCGCTCGACAGCATGGTGGCGAACCGCGCCGTAACGATTCGCAAGGAACGTCGCATTCGTCTGCCCGATGCGATCGTCTGGGCATCGGCGCAAGTGAACGGCCTGTTGCTCGTATCGCGCAACACGAAGGATTTTCCCGTCACCGAACCGGGCGTCCGCGCGCCGTATCAGATCTAGCGCGAGCGGCGTCCGTCATGCGTGGCGGACATCCGCGCGTCCCGCCGTCGCCGCGCGTCACACCGCCCGCCCCCATCCGCGCTCGGCCGCATAGGCAACCGTCGCGCGCGCCAGCTCGTGCGTGCTGTCGACCAATGCAAACGGCGCATCGCGCACCGCACGCGCGGCGATCGGGATTTCCGTGCAGCCCATCACCGCGACGCCCACGTCCCGTCGCGCCAGCGTCGCGAGCGCGCGCGACAGGCACCGCACCGACGCATCGATCTTCCCCGCCTTGACCGCCGCGATGCACGCGGCGATGTCGCGCTGCGCGGCCACGTCCGGCATCACGGGCTCGAAGCCGCGCGCACGCAGCGCCGTCTGGTAGAAACCCGACACCAGCGTGCCGCCCGTGGCGAGCACGGCGACGCGCCGCACGCCGGCCGGCAACGCGGCCACCGACGCATCGACGATATGCAGGATCGGCGCCGCGCTGCATTCGCGCAGCGGCGCATACCAGTGATGCGCCGAATTGCACGGAATCGCGATCACGTCGACACCGCAGCGGTTCAGCAGCGCGACGCCCTCGAGCAGCGCCGGCAGCGGATCGGGCCCGCCGTCGATGATCGCGCGCGAACGATCGGGCGTCTGCGTCAGGTTCGCGACGACCATCGGCAGGTGCTCCTGGTCGCAACGCGCACGCGTCAGGCGCATCACGCGATGCATGAAGTCGACCGTGGCCAGCGGCCCCATTCCGCCCAGTACGCCGACGAGTGCCATGACGTCTCCTTTCACGCGCGCGGCGGCCGCGCGCAGATCGCGGATACGACGGCCGAGTTGCCGATCACCAGCAACAGCGTCCGCAATATCTCGCAGAACGGATCGACCGCCACGAACAGCACGAACGCGGCCTCGAACGGCAGGTGCAGCGCCGCGCACACCATGCCGGTGAGCGACACCGTCACGACGCCCGACGTGCCCGTCGACGCGAACCCGGCCAGCACCGACGCGACCAGCACGACGCACAGCTCGCCGGGGCCGAGCGACCGTTCGTAGAGTTGCGCGACGAACAGCGTCGCACTCGCGTAATAGACCATCGGCCCGACGCGCAGCAGCGACACGGCGAGCGGCACGACCAGCTCGACGCGCGCGCGGGCAAAGCCGAAGCCGTCGGCCAGGCACTCGATCATGCTCGGCATGCAGGCCACGCTGCTGCGCGTGGCGAGCGCCATCGCGAACGGCGTGCGCAAGCCGGCAAGCGTCCCGGCCAGCGTCGCGCCCGAGCGCTTCCAGATCACGACGATCGCCGCCGCGATCAGCACGAGCGCGACGACGGCGAACGCGGCGACGAAGCGGACCATCGCCTCGAGCGGCCCGAACCCCGACGTGCCGATCTGCGCGGCGCCGCCGCAGAACAGCACGATCGGCGTCGGATACGCGAGCCAGTGCATGATCTTCTGGCACGTGCAATAGACGGTCTCCAGCGTCTGGCTCAGCGCCGCCGAGATGCTTGCCGGCACGCGCCCCGACGCGAACCCGAAGAACAGCGAGAACACCAGCGCCTTCAGCGTGTCGCCGCTCGCGAGCGCCGCGAAGAAGTTGCCGGGCACCAGCGCGATCAGCATGTCGGCGAGGCCCGACGACTTCTCCGCGGGATCGCTGCCGTACAGCGTCATCACGGTATCGCTCGCCGCGCCGTCGCTTCCGACCAGCGCACCGAACGCCTTCAGCGTCGCGGTCGACAGGTGCTCGCCAGGCCGCATCGCGACCAGCACGACCGCGCCGACCGCCACGACGAACACCGACACGCAGCCGAAGACCGTGATCACGCGCAGCACGAGATCCGACGCGTTGCCGTCGCGCAGCAGCCGCTGCAGGCTGAAGATCACGGCGGCCGTCATGAACGGCAGCGCCGTCATCTTGAGCAGGCCGACGTACACCTGGCCCACGTAGTCGAACTTCGGCGCGGCGTCCGGCCACAGCACGCCCGCCACGATTCCGAGCGCGAGGCTGCCGAAGACCGTCAACGGATGGATCGCGAGCGCATGCAGCCGCTCGATGCGTGGTGTGATCCTGATGTTCTCGTTCATGTTCATGTCAGTGACCCATCGCATCGAGCAGGGACTTCACGTCGAGCCGCTTGTTGCGCTCGGCCAGGAACTGGTTGACGAACGCAAGCAGCGTCGGCATGGACACCGGCACGCCGACGGCAAGCGCGTCGGTGAGGTCGTCGAAGGTCGCGACGCGCAGCCGAATCGGCGCGGTCGGGTCGTCATGCATCACGCGCTTGATCGCGAGCTCATCGCGATACACGGCAGTGACCGCGCCAGCGTTCAGCGCGTCGAGCGTCGCCGGCCAGCTCGGAAAGGTGCGCACCCGCGCGGCCGGGAAATCGTTGCGCACGTATTCGGCGTAGGCCGACCCCGCGACGACGCCGATCGTGCCGCGATAGTCGCGCACGACTTCGGGCAGCGGCCGCCCTTTCGCGAGTTCGGCGAAGCCGACGCGGTTGATCAGCAGCGCGCGCCGCAGGCTGATGTACGGCGTGCTGAAGCGCACCACCTGCGCCCGCGGCAACGTGCGCGACAGCTTGCTGATCGCGACGTCGGCCTGCCCGGTCGCGAGCAGATGAACGACGTCGTCGAACGTGCGCGCATCGCGGTCGAACTGCACGGGCACGCCGAGCTTTTTGGCGAGTTCGTCGGCAAGGTCGATGTCGACGCCGGCCAATGCGCCGTTGCGCGACATGAAGAACGGCGGCTGATCGACGCCGAGCACCGCGACGACGAGCGCGCCGCGCGTGACGATGCGGGCGAACTCCGGCGCGAGCAGCTGGCCGTCGGGCATCTGCACGAGCCCGGTCGCCGTGGTGGCCGGCACCGTCACCGCTGCGGGCGCCGCTGGCGCGGACGCATCGAGGGCCAGCGCCGGCGCGGCGCACGACACGGTCACGAGTACGCAGGCCGCGCCGCGCAAGGGCCGATGCAGGCATCGCCGCTCGGGGACGAACTCGCGGAACCAGGCAAGCAGCGCGCGCGCGGCGCGTCCGGAAAAGAGGTTCATGGCGGCAGTGGGACGGGGAGTATCGAACGACCGCGCGGCCGTTCGTGCCGAACGGGCGCCGGACCCTTGCGCGGGGCGCGGCACCGTCGCCCGGCGCCGCGCCCTCCCGCACGCCCAATGTGTCAGAAGCGCCGGCGGGCCGAAATCCGCCGGAAGACCCGGCCCGGATGGCACGGGCCGCCCGGACGGGCCGCCGCGACGGGGGCCGGATGCAGATAGAAATTCCCGATGCCGCGGATTGAAACAAGCAATTTCACAAACCAAGGGTGAACCCGGATACTGGCAACACTTCATCAACACCCAAGCAAAGGAACTCGCAAGATGCCGATCATCAACACCCAAATCAAACCGTTCAAGGCAACCGCATACCACAACGGCGATTTCGTGCCCGTGACCGAAGAGAACTTCAAGGGCAAGTGGTCCGTCGTCGTGTTCTACCCGGCCGACTTCACGTTCGTCTGCCCGACCGAGCTGGGCGACCTCGCCGACCGCTACGCGGAATTCCAGAAGCTGGGTGTCGAAATCTACGGCGTGTCGACCGATACGCACTTCACGCACAAGGCATGGCACGACACGTCGGACACGATCGGCAAGATCAAGTACCCGATGATCGGCGACCCGACGCTCACGCTGTCGCGCAACTTCGACGTGCTGATCGAGGAAGAAGGGATGGCGCTGCGCGGCACGTTCGTGATCAACCCGGAAGGCGAGATCAAGCTGTGCGAAATCCACGACAACGGCATCGGCCGCGACGCAGGCGAACTGCTGCGCAAGGTGCAGGCTGCGCAATACATCGCGGCGCACCCGGGTGAAGTGTGCCCGGCCAAGTGGACGCCGGGTGCAGAAACGCTGACCCCGTCGCTCGACCTGATCGGCAAGATCTAAGGGTCGCCCGGCGCGCCTCGCTCGAGGCGCCCAACAAGCACCCAGCCGGGCCGCCTTGCGCGGCCCGCACCCTCCTCCGGCACGACGTGCCCGAGCAGCCAAATCAATACGGAATCCGAAACGCCATGCTCGACGCCAATCTCAAGAACCAACTGAAAGCGTACCTCGAAAAGATCACGCGCCCGATCGAACTCGTCGCGTCGCTCGACGACAGCGCGAAATCGCAGGAACTGCTTGCGCTGCTGAACGAGATTGCGTCGCTGACGTCGCGCGTGACCGTGACCGAACGCCGCGACGACGCCGAGCGCAAGCCGTCGTTCTCGATCGGCGAACCCGGCAAGCCGGCCGGCATCCGCTTCGCCGGCATTCCGATGGGCCATGAATTCACGTCGCTCGTGCTCGCGCTGCTGCAGACGGGCGGCCATCCGGTCAAGCTCGACGACGACGTGATCGAACAGATCCGCGCGCTCGACGGCGACTATGCGTTCGAGACGTATTTCTCGCTGTCGTGCCAGAACTGCCCGGAGGTCGTGCAGGCGCTGAACGTGATGTCGCTGATCAACCCGCGCATCCGCCACGTCGCGATCGACGGCGCGCTGTTCCAGAACGAAGTCGAAGCACGCCAGATCATGGCCGTGCCCACGATGTTCCTGAACGGTGAATCGTTCGGCCAGGGCCGCAGCAGCGTGAAGGAAATCCTCGCGAAGCTCGACACGGGTGCCAGCGCGCGCGCCGCGAAGTCGCTCGAGAACAAGCCGGTGTTCGACACGCTGATCGTCGGCGGCGGCCCGGCCGGTGCGGCCGCGGCAATCTACTCGGCGCGCAAGGGCATCGCGACGGGCGTCGTCGCCGAGCGTTTCGGCGGCCAGGTGCTCGACACGATGGCGATCGAGAACTTCGTGTCGGTGCAGGAAACCGAAGGGCCGAAGTTCGCCGCGGCGCTCGAGCAGCACGTGAAACAGTACGACGTCGACATCATGGACGTGCAGCGCGCCGACGCGCTGATTCCGGGCGACGTGCATCAAATCCGCCTCGCGAACGGCGCGGTGCTGAAGGCGAAGACGATCGTCCTCGCGACCGGCGCGCGCTGGCGCGAAATCAACGTGCCGGGCGAGCGCGAATACCGCAACCGCGGAGTCGCGTACTGCCCGCACTGCGACGGCCCGCTGTTCAAGGGCAAGCGCGTCGCGGTGGTCGGCGGCGGCAACTCGGGCGTCGAGGCCGCAATCGACCTGGCCGGCATCGTGAAAGCCGTCACGCTGATCGAATTCGGTGCGCAACTGCGCGCGGACGAAGTGCTGCAGCGCAAGCTGCGCAGCCTGCCGAACGTGACGATCGTCACGCAGGCGCAGACGACCGAGCTGACCGGCGACGGCAGCAAGCTGAACGCGCTCGTCTACAAGGATCTGCGTTCGGGCGAAACGAAGCGCGTCGATCTCGAAGGCGTGTTCGTGCAGATCGGCCTCGTGCCGAACACCGAATGGCTGAAGGGCACGGTCGAACTGTCGAAGCACGGCGAGATCGTCGTCGATGCGCGCGGTGCGACGTCGGTGCCGGGCGTGTTCGCCGCCGGCGACGTGACGACGGTGCCGTTCAAGCAGATCGTGATCGCGGTGGGCGAAGGCGCGAAGGCATCGCTCGGCGCGTTCGATCACCTGATCCGGCAGGACGCGACGCCGGCTACGGCCGACGCGCCGCAGGCCGAAGAAGCGATCGCCGCGTAACGCGCGACGCACCGCACCGGTTCGTCTCTCTTGGCCCCGCATGCCCTGGTCGGCGTGCGGGGCCCTTTTTCATCCGGTGCGGAGCAGCACGGCGCGAGCGCTGCGGCGCCCTTCTCACTGGGTTGCCCCGGGCCCGGCGTTCGCCGGTGCAGGCGCCTTGATACTGCTCGACTGCCTGACCAGCTGGTCGGTCATCGCGGCAGCGACCGCATTCCCCCCCGCCGACGTGTGCTGCCGATCGCCGCTCGGCGTCGCCACGTATTGCGGCGCCGGCAACGACGGATCCAGCTTCGCCGATTCACGCACGAGCGCAGCGGTTTCAGGGGTTTCGGATTTCATGACGGGCGATGCTGCCGCGTGCCGCTCGAGTCCGTCGCGCTTGCGCGCCGCATGCTGCGGAGGCTGATACGCCTGCTGACTCGGCCGGGTTGCCTGCGCGGCCTGGGCCGGCGGCGCCGATTGCGTCGATTGCACCGGCTGGGCCGGTTGCGCTGCTTGTAACGGCGCTGGTACCGGTTGCGCGAGCTTGGCCTTCGGCGGGGTCGCATCGTCCGGCTCGACCGTCACGACGTGGACGGTCGGTGGCGGCGCACTCAGTTTCACCGGTGGCGCCGGTGCGGCGATGACCGGCGCGACGGCGGCGGATGCCGGTGCCGCATGCGTACGCGCAGCGGCCGCGGCGGGCGGCGCTACGGCCGCTGGTTGCGGCACGGCCTCGTCCACATGCGCGGACGGGACGGCAACGGGCGCTGGCGGCGCGATCGTGCCTTGTGCGGTGTGGCCGTCGTTCGCCGCTGTCACGGCGGCGGCAGGTGCTGCGGAATCGCCGATCCCGGCTTCCGCGATCGCGCGGTGGTCCGCACGCAGGAGCATCACGTAGCCGGTGCCTGCCGCGGCAACCAGCAGACCACCGGCGATCATCAATGTCTTACGGGTACGAGTCATGCTTGCTCACCGATCCAAATCGACGTGAACAAGCCATGATACGCGTGCGTTCGCGCATGATCCCGCACGAATACAATTGGTTGCATTGACGTCGACCCCAAGCGCGCCGAGGCCCGACGGTGCCGCGCCCTATCGTCTGACGGTTCGGCACCGTCCGCCTTTCGCCTTCAGATGCAGAAGATCTGCGACCGCGATCCCGCCGAACAGCGCCCACTCGACGACGTAGTACACGGTGCGATTCCACGCCTTCAGCCGCTTGCCGGCGCGGCGAATCGCATACAGGTACTTGAATGCATGATTGAGCCCACCCATGCGGTCGCCCGTTTCGTTCGGCGACGCGGCCGCGCGCATCAGCAGGTGCCCGAACGCATCGTTGATGCGCTGCGCCCAACGATATTTCATCGGGCGGTCGATGTCGATGCCGATCGAATCATGCCGGCACGCCGAAAAGCCCGTGACGACGGGCTTTTCGACGCAACCGGATTGCGCGCGCGGCATGCTGCCGACCCGCGCACATGCGGCGATTATTCCGGAAACGGTAACTCGGTTTGTCCGTCGGCGCGCATCCCGAACGTGTTGAGCGTCATCGCCACGAGCGCGTAATAGCCGAGCAGCGCGACGAGGTTCACCACGGTCTCGTGGCCGAATCGCGCCTGTGCGCGCGCGAACGTCGCATCGCTCACGCGCCGCGTGTCGTACAGCTCGGTCGCGAACGCATGGATCAGCGCATCGTCGTCCGATTCGAATGCCGGCTCGACGCCACGGCGGATCGCTTCGGCCGTCGCGGCCGGCACGCCGGCATCGAGCGCGATCGGATGGTGGATGTGCCACTCGGCCTGCGAGCGCCAGCGCGCGGCCGTCACGAGAATCGCGAGTTCCGACAGGCGCAGCGACAGGCCCGTGCGATAGCGGCAGAACGCGCCGAGCCGCTGCGCGTGCTGCGCAAGCTCGGGGCTCGCGATCCAGCCGAGGAACGGCCCGTTCAGGTTGCCGCGCGGGCCGCTGAGAATGTCCGCGAGCACGGCCTTCTGCTCGTCGGTGGCCGAGGCGGGATCGAAGGGAGGCAGTCTGTCTGTCATGGCGAGGGTTCGGTGAAGTCGTGATTCACGCGCCGGCCGACGCGAGCGCCGCGTCGATCGCGCCGGACAGCCGCTCGACGATCGTGTCGATCTGCTGCGCGGTGCAGACGAACGGCGGCGCGACCAGGATGTGATCGCCGTGCACGCCGTCGATCGTGCCGCCCATCGGATACACCATCAGGCCGCGCTGCATCGCCTCGCGCTTGACCGCCGCATGCAGCTTCAGCGCGGGATCGAACGTCGCCTTGCTGTCGCGATCGCGCACGAGTTCGACGCCGACGAACAGCCCGCGGCCGCGCACGTCGCCGATATGCGGATGCGCACCGTACTGCTCGCGCAGCGACGCCCGCAGTTGCTCGCCGCGCGCCTTCACGTTGTCGAGCAGCTTCTCTTCGGCGATCACGCGCTGCACTTCGAGCGCGGCCGCACAGGCGGTTGCGTGGCCGAGATACGTGTGGCCGTGCTGGAAGAAGCCCGAGCCGTCGACGATCGTCCGGTAGATGCGATCGCTCACCAGCGTCGCGCCGATCGGCTGGTAACCCGCGCCGAGCCCTTTCGCGATCGTCAGCAGGTCGGGCGCGACTCCGTCTTCGTCGCATGCGAACAGGTAACCGGTACGCCCCATCCCCGACATGATTTCGTCGAGAATCAGCAGCACGCCGTACTTGTCGCACACCGCGCGGATCTTCTTCAGGTAGGTACGCACCGGCGGCACCGCGCCGGCCGTCGCGCCGACCACCGTCTCCGCGACGAACGCCGCGACGTTTTCCGCACCGAGTTCGACGATCTTCTGCTCCAGTTCGTCAGCCAGGCGCTGCGCATACGCTTCGTCGGTTTCTCCCGCCTGCTGGTCGCGATACGCATAGCACGGGCTCACGTGGTGCGCTTCGATCAGCAGCGGCAGGAACGGCTCGCGCCGCCATGCGTTGCCGCCGATCGCGAGTGCGCCGAGCGTGTTGCCGTGATAGCTCTGGCGGCGTGCGATGAAATGGCGGCGTTGCGGCTCGCCCTTCTCGACGAAATACTGGCGCGCGAGCTTCAATGCGGCTTCGACCGCCTCCGATCCGCCCGACACGAAATACACGTGTTCGAGGCCGGCCGGCGCGGCCTCGACGAGCCGATCGGCCAGCTCCTCGGCCACCTCGGTCGTGAAGAACGACGTATGCGCATACGGCAGTTGCTGCGCCTGCCGCTTGATCGCATCGATCACGCGCTGGTTGCTGTGCCCGAGGCACGACACGGCCGCGCCGCCGCATGCGTCGATATAGCGTTTGCCGGTCGAATCGATGATCTCGATGCCGTCGCCTGCGACGGCGACGGGCAAGGTGGCGCGCGGAGCGCGATGGAAAACGGTCGTCATGCGTTGCCTCATGGTCAGGGCGCGCTGGGTGCGTGCGCGGACGGCACGATGCGCGTCGCGAAGCGCTGCGTGCCGTGTTGATGAACGGTGAAGTCGATCGCGGTGTCGCGAATCGCGAACACGGCGGTCGCCAGCGTGTTTTCGTCGTCGGGGTCGGCCGGATCGTCGCGATAGATCGGCAGCCCTTCCGGTGCGCGATCGCCGAGCACGCGCAGCAGCGCGGCTTCGTCGATCGCATCGATTTCCGGCGTCAGCGCATCGACGCGCCGCTGGCGATCGCCGGACGATTGCGTGACGATCTGCGCTTCCGCGTCGCAGCCCGGATGCACGAGATGATTCGCGTGGCCGGTGAGTTGCGACACTTCGCTGTCCGAACAGCGCGCGACGCTCGCCTCGATGCTCAGCAACCGCGTATCGCCGGTCGCGCCGAGCGTGTGGTGAAAGCCGCTCGCGCGCGCATGGGTGCGCAGCACGTCGGCGGCTGCGTCGAGCGACGTCGCATCGAGCACCGCACGCGCGAGGATCATCCGCGGCACGCCGGCCGCGGGCGTGCGGATCCGCAGGTTGTTGATCGCCTGCGCGATGCCCGCGCGGTTCGCGGCGAACGTATGGCCGGGCAGCGAGCCCGGGTAATAGAAGCTGATGAAGCCCGGCTTGCCCTGCGGCTGCACGTCGACCAGCAGGCAACGCTCGCGCAGGTACGGATCGCCGTCCTCGTTGTGCGCGATCCAGCGCGTGCCGTGCGCGTCGCGCCCGGCGAGCGTCGTGCAGCCGTCCGGCGCGTTATGGATCAGTTCGCCGCGGCAGTTCCACAGGAAGATGTCCTCCGCCGGCCAGCCGACGCCCGCCGCGATCCCGTCCAGTTCCGCGACGAGGTCGGGGTACGCGGCCAGCGCGGCCTGCCGCAGCGCGGCGACGAACGGATGGCCGCGCCAGCGGCGCACGGCCTGCCATGCGCTGCTCTGCTGCATGTACGCATCGAACACAGGGCGGGCAAGCTCGCCGAGACGCACGCCGATGTCGAACGGCGTGCCGGCGATGACGGGAGTAAGGGAAAGCGGCATGTCGGGCAATTCGGTTTCGTTCAGGACACGTGTTTCAGGAATTCCTTCAGGCGCGGCGTCGGCGGCCGGTCGATCAGGTCGACCGGATGGCCGTCCTCGGCGATGCCGCCCTGATCCATGAACAGGAGCCGCGTGCCGACCCGCTTCGCGAAGCCGATCTCGTGCGTGACGACGATCATCGTCATCCCTTCCGTTGCGAGATCCTGCATCACTTTCAGCACTTCGTGGCGCAATTCCGGATCGAGCGCGGAGGTCGGCTCGTCGAACAGCATCAGCCGCGGCCGGATCGCGAGCGCACGCGCGATCGCGACACGCTGCTGCTGGCCACCCGACAGCTCCGACGGGTAATGATTCGCGCGCGATTCGAGGCCCACCTTGTCGAGCAGCGCCATCGCCTGGTCGCGCGCGTCGGCGCGGGACGCGCCGCGCACCTGCATCGGCCCGAACATCACGTTCTCGAGCGCGGTCATCTGCGGAAACAGGTTGAACTGCTGGAACACCATGCCGGCCTCGAGCCGGATGTTGCGAATCGTCGACGCGTTGCCGCGCACGCTCTGGCCGTCGACCAGCAGCTCCCCGCCGGTGATTTTCTCGAGCGCGTTGATACAGCGCAACATCGTCGACTTGCCCGAGCCCGACGGACCGATCACGACCACGACTTCGCCCGCGTCGATCTTCAGGTCGATATGCTTCAGCACCGGCACATGGCCGAAGCTCTTCGACACGTTCTGGAATTCGATCATGCTCATAAGATGCGCATCCTCTTTTCGACGAGCCGAAGCGTCAGCGTCATCGCGCCGGTCAGCATCAGGTAGATGACGGCCACCGCGGTCCAGATTTCAACGGCCTGGAAATTGCCGGCAATGATTTCCTGCCCCTTGCGCGTCAGTTCGCCGACGCCGATCACGATGAACAGCGACGTGTCCTTGAGGCTCACGATGCACTGGTTGCCGAGCGGCGGAATCAGCCGGCGGAACGCGAGCGGCCCGACCACCTTCAGCAGCACGCGCGGCATCGACAGGCCCATCGCGAGCCCCGCTTCCGTCAGCCCCTTCGGGATCGACAGCAGCGCGCCGCGCACCACTTCCGCGAGATACGCGCCGGAATTCACCGTGATCGCGATGATCGCGGCCGTCAGGCCGTCGATGCGGATATGCGCGAGCAGCGGCAGCGCGAAGTACAGGAACATCACCTGCACGACGATCGGCGTGCCGCGGATCAGTTCAATATAAACCTGTGCGAGCACGTTCATCGCCTTCGGTCCGTATGCGCGGAACATGCCCGCGATCATCCCGACGACGAACCCGCCCACCAGCCCGAAAAATGCGATGAACACCGTCAACCGGACCCCGTCCATCAGGTCCGGTAACGCCGCCCAGATCGCCGACCAATCGAAATTCACGTGTCGCTCCCCGTTCGATTCAAGACCGGCGCGGCCACCCGGCCGCGCCCTGTTGCGCCGTCACGCTCACATCTTCGGCGGCTCGGCGCCGAACCACTTCTTGTAGATCTGCGCGTAGCGGCCATCGGACTTGATCTTCACGAGCGACGCGTTGACCTTCGGCACGAGCGGGCTGCCCTTCGGGAAGCCGATCCCGTACTTGTCGCCGCTCACCGGCTGGCCCGCGACCTTCACCTTGCCCTTGCCTTCGTTGTTCACGAAGAACAGCACGTTCGGCGTGTCGTGCATCGCCGCGTCGACGCGGCCGGCCTCGAGCGCGAGGTACGCCTGGTCGATGTTCGGGAACTGGCGGATCTCCTTCGGCTTCAGGTGCGCCTTGATCCAGTCGATCGTCGCGGTGCCCGTCTTCGCGGCGATCACCTTGCCGTTCAGGTCGTCGATCGACTTGATCGACGTGTTGTCGGCCTGCACCATCGCCGCGAGCCCGCTGTCGTAGTACGGCGCGGAGAAGTCGATCGCCTTCTTCCGCTCTTCCTTGATGGTCATCCCCGACAGCGCGACGTCGATGTTCTGCGTCTGCAGCGCCGGGATCAGGCCCGCGAAATCCATCGGCTGGATCGTGTACTTCCAGCCCTGGTCCTTCGCGATCTCCGCCCACAGGTCGAGATCGAAGCCGACGTACTTGTCGCCCTGCTTGAACTCGAACGGCATGAACGACGTATCGGTCCCGACGACGAGCGTCTTGGTGTCCGCGTGCGCGATGCTGGCGCCGAGCGCGGCAGCGACCGCGACGGCTTTCAGGAAGGAACGGCGACTCATGGCATTTCTCCGCATGGTTGAGCGATGTAACCGGCCGGGTGGCCGGGGAACGACGACATCAAGCCGCACCGCAACATGCGATGTTGAATTAGACATTAGTGCAACAAGTGTTGTCAACACGGATACTACGACAACAAAAAAACGCGCAACAGGTAATTGCATCGAGACAAACCCGCGCCGGACGGGCGGGATTGGTCAGAGGAAAAGGCAGGGGAAATGAGGGCGGGAGCGCGCGGCGGGGCCTGGACTCGGGGATGGGGCGGGCGAGCGGCGTTCGCCGGCAACCGCCGCCGCTCAACGAACGGAATGAACCGCGAGCGGCCACGCCGCCCGGCATGACTTCAACGCGACGTCCCTTACGCCGCCACCCCGCTCGCCTGATGCGAAACCAGCCGCGCATACGCACCCTGCCGCGCGATCAGCGCCGCATGCGTTCCCGCCTCGATGATCCTGCCGTGCTCGAGCACGAGGATCGTGTCCGCGTTGCGGACGGTCGACAGCCGGTGCGCGATGATGATCGACGTCCGCTGTGCCATCAGGTCCTCCAGCGCCGCGCGGATCTGCTGCTCGCTGATCGTGTCGAGGTGCGACGTCGCTTCGTCGAGGATCAGCACCGGCGCATCCTTCAGGAACGCACGCGCGATCGCGACGCGCTGGCGCTGTCCGCCGGACAGCTGCACGCCGCGCTCGCCGACCCGCGTCGCGAGCCCGTCGGGCAGCCGCGCGACGAATGCGCCCAGCGCCGCGTGGTCGATCGCGCGCTGGACGTCCTCGTCCGATGCATCGTGCGCTGCGAGCCGGATGTTCGCTTCGAGCGTGTCGTTGAACAGATAGGTATCCTGCGCGACCAGTGCGATGTGCCGGCGCAGATCGTCGAGCCGCAGATCGCGCAGGTCGACGCCGCCGAGCGTCACGCGTCCGTGCTGCGGATCCCAGAAGCGCAGCAACAGGCTCGCGACGGTCGACTTGCCGGCGCCCGATGCGCCCACCAGCGCGACCGTGCTGCCGGGCGGCACCTCGAAACTCACGCGATCGATCGCCGGCACGCCGCGGCCCGGGTACGTGAAGCCCGCTTCCTCGAACCGCACGGTCGCGCTGCCGGACAGCGCATGCGCGCCGTCGACGACCGTCACCGGCTCCTTCTCGAGCGCGCGCAAGCGCCGCGTCGATGCAATCGTGTCGGCCAGCTGCCGCGCGACCTGGCCGATCTCCGCCACCGGCATGAACGCGGCCACCGCGACCAGCACCAGCAGCGGCAATGCTTCATGCGCGAACCAGCCGCGCGCGCACAGCAGCGCACCGAGCGCCGCGACGGCCAGCCCGCCGAGCCCGCTCGCGACTTCGAGCGCGGCGCTCTGCGCCGACAGATCGTCGAGCAGCTTCGCGCGCTGCTGCCGGTACGCGTCGACTTCCGCGACGAACGCGCCACGCCGGCGCGCGAGCGCCTGGAACGCGGTCAGTTCCGCGAGCCCCTGGATCGTTTCGGTCAGGTGCGCGCCGAGCAGGCCGAGCGCCTCGCGTGCGCCGGTGCCGAGCCGGTCGACGTCGCGCCGCGCCAGCACGGGCGCCAGCCCGGCCCACAGCAGGAACGGCAGCAACACCAGCGCGAGCGGCCATGCGACCGACGCGAGCAGCACCAGCACGCCGGCCGGCACCAGCACCGCGACGAACGCCGGCGCGAGCGTATGCGCATAGAAGTATTCGACGGTCTCGACGTCCTGCGTCGCGAGCGCTACCAGGTCGCCGGAGCGGCGCCGCAGCAAACCGGCCGGCGCGAGCCGTTCGAGCGTCGCGAACAGCGCGATGCGCATCTCGGCGAGCAGCCGGTACGCGATGTCGTGCGCGAGCCACGATTCGAGCCAGTGCAGCACCGCCGCGACCGGCGCGACGACCAGCAGCGCCGCGACGAGCGCGCCGTTCGCGTGTCCGTCCGACACGCCGCCGACCACCCGCGCACCGATCACGCCGACGCCGATGAACGCGAGCACGCGGCCGATCCCGAACAGCACGGTCAGCACGACCTTGCCCTTCCACGGACCGACGAAGCGCAGCAGCGCGCGCAACGTTTCGGGCCAGCCGATCGTCGCCGCGTCGTCGTTCAGCGGCCGGACCTGCGGGCCCGATGCAGCACGCGCGCCCGCGCCGCCGGCAATCGCGGCCGTGCCGACGGCTTCGGCGGCGGCTTCCAGCTGCGGCCCCATCAGCCGGCGATACGGGCCGTCGCGCGCGATCAGTTCCGCGTGCGTGCCCGCATCGACCACCCGCCCCTGATCGAGCACCAGGATGCGATCTGCGCCGATCACGCTGGACAGCCGGTGCGCGAGCACGAGCGTCGTGCGCCCGCGCGTGAGCCGGTCGAGCGCCTGCTGGATCAGCGCTTCGTTCTCCGCATCGACCGACGACAGCGCCTCGTCGAGCAGCAGGATCGGCGCATCGCGCAACAGCGCGCGAGCGATCGCGATCCGCTGGCGCTGGCCGCCCGACAGCATCAGCCCGCGTTCGCCGATGCGCGTCGCATAGCCGTCGGGCAGCGCCGAGATGAAATCGTGCGCGTTGGCGGCTCGCGCGGCCGCGATCATGTCGGCGTCGCTCGCGTCAGGCCGGCCGAGCCGCAGGTTGTCGGCGACGCTGCCGTCGAACAGCGTCGCGTCCTGCGCGACCACCGCGATCATCTCGCGCACCTGATCGGCGTCGAGCGTACGCACGTCGTGCCCGCCGATGCGGATCGTGCCGCCCTGCGCATCGTGCTGGCGCAGCAGCAGGCGCACGATGGTCGACTTGCCCGCGCCGCTCGGGCCGACGATCGCGACCGTCTCGCCTTCGCGCACCGTGAAGCCCAGCGCCGCATGCGCATCCGCGCGACGCCCCGGATACGCGAAGCTGACGCCGTCGAACACGATCTCCGGCCGCAGGTGCGGCACGCGCGGCGCCGCGGCGGCCGGCGTGTCGCTGCCCGCATCGAGCAGCGCGTGAATCGCGTTCGCCGCCGACTGGCCGATCATCCCCTGGTGCAGCACGCCGCGCAGGTCGCGCAGCGGCCGGAAGATTTCGCTGCCGGCCATCAGCACGATCAGCAGCGCCTCGAGGCTCATGTCGCCGTGGCGCACGCGCCATGCGCCGACCGCGATCGCCGCCGCCGCGCCGAGGCCGGTGCCGAGATCGGTGAAAAGCCGCGTCAGCAGCCCGAGCGCGAGCACCCAGAACGTGCTGTCGGACAACGCGCGCGCCTTCGCCGCCAGCTTCGCGCCGAACGCGCCGCTCTGTCCGAACGCCTTCAGCGTCGGCAGGCCCTGCACCGCGTCGAGAAACTCCTCGCCGAACGCCTTGAACGCGGCCGAGCGTGCGAGCGCCGCGCGCCGGTCGGCGCGATGCACGAGTTGCGGCAGCGCGAGCGTGACGAGCGCCGCGACCAGCAGGATCGCAGCCGTTGGCACGTCCCACCATGCGAGCACCGCGAAGATCATCACCGGCGCGCACGCGGCGATCACGAGTTGCGGCAGGTAGACGCCGAAGAAGGTCTGCAGCTGCTCGACGCCGTCGACGACGGCCAGCATCACGCCGCCCGTGCGCTCGCCGCTGAACCATGCGGGGCCGAGCGCCGCGATCCGGTCAAACAGCCGCGCGCGCAGCGCGGACTGCACGCGCCCGGCCGTGTGCTGCGCGAGCACCGTGCGGCGATGGTCGAGCCATGCGCGCAGCAGCACGCAGGCCGCGGTCGCAACGGCGGTTTCGGCGATATCGCGCGCCGGCGCGCCGGCAAAGACGAGCGCCAGCACGCGGCCGAGAAACACGAACCGGAGGATGCCGACACCCATCGCGAGCAGCCCGAGCGCGACCGCGGCGGCAACCCGCCAGCGCAATCCCGCCATCATCGCCCATAGTCGTCGGTCGAAATACATGAAGCCCTCCGGTCGGTTTTTTCGTTGCGGTTCGATTGACCGGACCAAGGCTACCCGCGCCCCCGACGCGCGGCAAAAGATGATTTTTCAACGGGTGTTGAGTCAACTACAATACCCCGCATGTCGCACCTCCCACCCCTCAGCGCGCTGCGTGCCTTCGAGGCGGCCGTCCGCCTCGGCGGGTTCGCGCGCGCGGCGGCCGAGCTGAACGTGTCGACGACCGCGATCAGTCACCAGATCCGCGCGCTCGAGGAATCGCTGGGTGCCCGCCTGCTCGAACGCAGCACGGGGCTCGGCGGCATCGGCCTCACGCAAGCGGGCGCCCGCCTGCTGCCGGCCGTCAGCGATGCGCTGTCGAAGCTGACCGACGCGTGCGCCGAGATTCGCGGCACCACCGCGCAACGGCTGACGGTGTCCGCCAACGCGCCGTTTTCGTCGATGTGGCTCGCACGCCGCCTCGCGGAGTTCTCGTCGCTTCATCCCGACACGCCGCTGCATGCGGTCGTGGTCGACGACGAACCGGATTTCGCGCGCAGCGGCGTCGATCTCGCGATCGTGCACGTGCCCGCGCACCGGCTGCGCGCCGACGACGACATCCTGATGCGGGAAACCGTGTTTCCGGTGTGCAGCCCCGAGCTGTTCCCGTACGCATCCGGGTACGTGTGCCGCTCGCGGCTGCTGCAGGAGATGCATGAGAACAGCCCGGAGATCGACTGGCGCAACTGGGCCGTGCACTTCGGCCTGCCGGACGACTTCGAGACGAAGATCGTCCGTTACAGCAGTTTCAGCCAGGTGATCGGCGCGGCGGTGGGCGGCGCGGGCATTGCGCTCGGCCGTGTGCCGCTGATCGAGCCCGAACTGCGCAGCGGCCGCCTGGTGCCGCTGGTGCCGGGCCTCGAGCGCGATGCGTCATGGCGCTTCGTGCTGCGCCGTAATCCGTCGGCGCGGCACCGGCTGCTCGATCCGTTGATCGCGTTCCTGCGCCGCGAAGCCGATGCACCGCCGCTCCAGCGCGCGAAGATCGTTGCGCCCGCATCCAACGACAGTCACGCGCGCGGCGCGGGCGGTGCGTAGCGAGCCCACGCGCACAGCGGGCGCAGGCATCGCCGGTTCGCTGCCGCGTCACGGCGTCGCGAAGAACAGCGCGACGACGCACGCCATCCCGCCGGACCACACGAGCGAGCGCAGCGACGCCCAGTTCAGCAGGTACATCAGCATGTAGACGACGCGGATCGCGACGAACGCCATCGCCAGTTGGTCGACGTGATGCGCGTTCGCGCCGTTGTGCCATGCGACCACCAGCGCGGCGGTAAACAGCGCGAACGCTTCCCACGCGTTCTGGTGCGCGGCCTGCGCCCGCGCGCGCCAGCCTTCGAGCTTCGCGAGGTACTCGCGCGGCGTGTGGTTGTCGTAGCCCTTGCGGGCCTTGGCCAGGAACGTCATCGGGAACGGCAACAGTGCCACGATGAACAGGCACAGCTGGGACGTCGTCATCAAAGTCTCCTCCTTTATGATTACATTGATCAATGACAGGATCGCGCAGAGCTTAGCATTGCGTCGCGCTGTTCGCGCGCCGGTTTTCTAGACGGGAGACTCGGCATCGAAGGCTGCCGAACGCCGTGGCCGGATGGGTCCCGCACCAAAAATTCCACCAAATCACCGATAAATACGTTAATTAAAACTGGTCGAACACCAATAAGATAGCGCTCAACACTGGCTGGGCGCGTCGCCGCGCCAGCCCGCCGACCCGCGCCGCGTCGCCGCGCGCGCACCGAACGACTTTCGACCCGAGCCCGCCCATGCCCCGTCCCATCGTCGCCCATATCCGTCCCGACGCCGTCCGCCACAACCTCGACTTCATCCGCCGCACCGCCGCGCAATCGCGCGTGTGGGCCGTGATCAAGGCCAACGCATACGGTCACGGGATCGAGCGGATCTATCCGGGCCTCGCTGCCGCCGACGGCATCGCGCTGCTCGATCTCGGCGAAGCCGTGCGCGTGCGGGAACTCGGCTGGGACAAGCCGGTGCTGCTGCTCGAAGGTATCTTCGAGCCGGCCGACGTCGAACTGGCCGACCGCCAACGGCTGACGGTGGCCGTGCACTGCGACGCGCAGCTCGACCTGCTGATCGCCGCGAAGCCTCGGCAGCCGATCGACATCCAGCTGAAGATGAACTCCGGGATGAACCGGCTCGGCTACCGGCCCCACGCATTCCGCGCCGCGTGGGAGCGCGCGGCGGCCGCGCCGTCGATCGGCAAGATCACGCTGATGATGCATTTCGCGAACGCCGACGAAGGCGAAGTCGACTGGCAGCTCGAGCAGTTCGATGCGGCCACCGCCGGGATTCCGGGCGAGCGCTCGACATCGAATTCGGCGGCCGTGCTGTGGCATCCGCGCGCGCATCGCGACTGGGTTCGGCCGGGCACGATCCTGTATGGCGCGTCGCCGACCGGCGCGTCGCGGCATATCGCCGACACGCCGCTGATGGCCGCGATGACGCTGACCAGCAAGATCATCGGCGTGCAGACGCTCGCGCCGGAAGAAACGGTCGGCTACGGCCGCCGCTTCACCGCCGGCCAGCCGATGCGGATCGGCGTCGTCGCGTGCGGCTACGCGGACGGCTATCCGCGCCACGCGCCCACCGGCACGCCGATCGCGGTGGACGGCGTGATGACGCGCATCGTCGGCCGCGTGTCGATGGACATGCTGACCGTCGACCTGACGCCGTGTCCGGACGCGGGCATCGGCTCGAGCGTCGAGCTGTGGGGCGATCAGGTGAAGGTCGACGACGTCGCGGAAGCCAGCGGCACGATCGGCTACGAGCTGATGTGCGCGCTCGCGCGCCGCGTGCCGGTCGTGATCGTGCCGCCCGGCGCGTCGACGGTGCAGCCGGCGCTGCGCACGGGCAGCTACGGGCGATAACCCGGGGCGCGGAGGCGGCGGCACGCTCGCGGGTCGCTGCGCATCCGGACGCCCGGAATCCGCTTGCGGGCCGCGTCGAGCGGCCCGTTTGTTTTTGCGGCCTGTTTTTGCGGTCTGCTTTTGCGGCATGTGCCAACGGCGAAGCACAGGCGGGACGCAGACCCCGCCCCGCGAGCGCAACCGGTCCACCGGTGCCACGCGCTACGAACTACGCACGCCACGTCGGCTTGCGCTTCTCCAGGAACGCATCGATCCCCTCGCCGGCGTCTTCTTCCATCATGTTGCGCGCCATCACGTCGCCCGCGAAAGCGTATGCGTCGTCGAGCGGCAGTTCGCGCTGCCGGTAGAACATCTGCTTGCCGTAGCGCACCGCCGCCGGGCTCTTCGCGACGATCTCCGCAACCTTGCGCGCGACGGCCGCGTCGAGCGCATCCTCGGGCACGGCCTCGTTGACGAGCCCCCACGCGGTGGCCGTCGCCGCATCGATGAAACGCCCGGTGACGAGCATGTCGAACGCGCGCTTCGCCGACACGTTGCGGCTCAACGCAACGGCAGGCGTCGAACAGAACAGCCCGACATTGATGCCCGACACCGCGAAGCGCGCGGTGTCGGCCGCAACGGCGAGGTCGCACGCGGCGACGAGCTGGCAGCCGGCCGCCGTCGCGATGCCCTGCACGCGTGCGATCACCGGCACCGGCAACGCGCGCATCGCGAGCATCACGCGGCTGCATTGCGCGAACAGCGTGCGGTAATAATCGAGTTCAGGCTTGCCGCGCATCTGCCGCAGGTCGTGGCCCGCGCAAAACGCCTTGCCCTGCGCGGCGAGCACGACACAGCGCACGTGCGGATCGGCGGCCAGCGAATCGAACGCGTCCTGCAGGCTCGCCAGCATCGCTTCTGACAGCGCATTGAACCGTTCTGGCCGGTTCAGCCGCAGCGTGACGACGCCGTCGTGGGCCTCGCGCAGCAGGATCGGTTCGGCCATCTCGTGACTGGATTCCATGATGTTCCGCTCGATGGGGTTCGATCGGACGCGAACCGGCGGCACGGGCAACACGCGTCCGGATTCGCGATCGACATGATCACGAATCGTCCTCCAGTTTGCGTGTGACGTCCAGCGAAGCGGACGGACCGCCGGCGAAGCAGACGTTCGCGGGAATCGGGCGGCGCGCCACTCGCGTGCGTGGTCAGGGCCGCGTGCAGGAGCGCACATCGCGAATTTCGCCTGTCGCGCCGTCCTGAATGCGGATCGCACCGCCCTGCGCGTACTCGGCATGCTCGCCTGCGAACGTCCCGTTGCAACCGGCGACGCAGCGGTCGCGCGTCCCGAACCGCAAACTCGAACACTCAACCGGTATCGAACCCGCTCCCGCCGAATATCGGCTCAGCCCGCGAGCTTCTTCAGCGCGTCGAGCACCGCATCGCCCTTGAACGGCTTCACGATCCAGCCCTTCACGCCGGCGGCCTTGCCGCGCTCCTTCATCGCCGGGCTGCTTTCAGTCGTCAGCATCACCACGTTGACCGACGTATTCGCAAGCTCGCCGCGGATCTTCTCGACCATCGTCAGGCCGTCCATGTTCGGCATGTTCACGTCGCTGATCACGAGACGTACGCCGGGTGTCGCCTTGAGCTTCGCGAGCCCGTCCTTGCCGTCCATCGCCGTCGCGACGTCGAGCCCGTGATTGCGCAGGAAACCCGCGACTTCGTCGCGCACCGTGCCCGAATCGTCGACCACCAGAATCTTTGCCATGCCGTCTTCCCCTTTCGTCGTTGCTGACTTCAATATTCAAAACAGTTCGAGTTCGCCCGATTCGACCATCGGCCCCACGTCCTGCACGGATTCGCGGAAATCCTCCGGCGACCAGCTCAGGCTGAACACGAAACGCTGGTCGAGCCGCACCGACCGCCCCGATGCGGGGTCGGTCATCCGGTACTTGAAACAGAGCTGCGGACAGTCGCCGCCGAACGAAATGAACTTCTGCTTGTGATTGACGACGAGCGGCACCTGCACCGGATGGCGCGCAAGGGCCTCCGCGTCGCCGAGATAGCGGTTCTTGAACGCGCCCCACACGAGGTTGGTCAGCTCGCCGAGCACGCTGTTCACGTCGCGGAAATCGGGTGCGCGGCCGTCGTCGCGCGTGCCGCCGATCATGTCGAGCAGCGGCTGCTCGCTCGTCTGCAGCAGCATGTAGCCGCGGCACCATGCGCTTTCCAGCGCGATCAGGCTGAACACCTCGCCGAAGATGATCTGGTCGCGCACGATGCACGGCGTGTCGCGCTCGATCGCGAGGCCCGGGAACAGGCTGTCGAGCCGCGCCTCGGTGATCTCCGCGATGCCGCGCACGAGCGCGTTCGGATAGTCGCGGCCGAACAGGTATTCGTCGATCGCGCGCTTGAGCGGCGTCAGGTCGTCGGCGACGTAGGCCGCGCACGCGACGCGCGCGAGCGCATCGGGCAGCCCGTCGCGCGACGCATCCGACGTGCGACGCAGGATGATCGGCAGCTCCGGTCGCAGCGCATCGATCTGCGTCGCGATGATCGCGCTTTCGTCCGGCGAACCGCCGTAGTCCTCGGCGAGCAGGATCGCGCCGAGATCGATGTTCGAGCGCAGCACCTTCAGCAGCCGGTTGCGCCGCACGGTCAGGCCGACCAGGTTGTGCTCGTCGCAGAAGCGCTTGAGCGTCGCCGCATGCGCGCGGCTGTCGTCGAGCACGAGCACCTTGCTGACGGGTTGGTCTACGGTCATGTCGCGGAGTCCTCGCAATCGGTCAAAACAGTTCGAGCTCGCCGCCCGTGTCCACGCTCGCCGCTTCCGGCACGTGGAAATCGACCGGCGCGTTCGCGCACACGCACAGCGTCGCGCCGATCCGCACGTCGCCGTCGAGCGTCACGTCGTACGCGGCCACGTGGTCGGGATTCAGCGCCGGCAGGTAGTCGATGCTCGCGCCGCTCAGCAGGTAAGGCGTCGACATCCCGAGATCGGGGAACGGAACGGTCAGCGCCTGGTTGATCGCGCCGCAGCACAGGTTCGCGATTTCCATGAACGCTTCGGGCAGCGGCCGCTGCGCGCTCGCGCCGGGTGTCGCCGCAGCGAAATGGCGGCGCGCCGGCTCGTCGTCGCGAAAGCGCAGCGCGAGCAGCAGCCGGAAATGCAGCGCGGATATCGTCAGGACTGCGACATGCTCTGCGAGCTTCGGCATCGCGCGCGACTTCGTGCGGGATGGGTCATGCGATGCGCCGTGTGCGTCGTCGACAGCCGGCCGGATCTCGCACGCGCCGCCGGACGCGAGCCGCGTGCGCGCCGCATCGAAGAAGATCCGCTCGAAACCGGCGCGGGCCTGCGCACTGATCACGCCGCCGCTCCTTCGAGCCGTGCATGCAGCTGCCCGGCCAGCGTCTCGACCGTCGCAAGCGCGGCCGTGATCATCTTGCCGCCGGCCTGGATGTCCTGGAACGTCGCGGCCGTCACGAGATCGTTGCGGTTCAGGCTGTCGCGATAGCTGTTCGACAGTTGCTGCGAGCGCGCGGCAAGCCCTCGCACCTCGCTCGCGACGATCGAGAAGCCGCGTCCCGCGGCGCCCGCGCGCGCGGCCTCGATCGACGCGTTCAGCGATACGATCGACACGTGTGCGACGATCGCCGACAGCTCCTGGTTCTTCGTGCGCATGTCCTGGTTCTGCGTGGTCAGCGAGATCATCTGCTCGTGCCAGCGCTCGAACGTGCCGGCCAGCCCGCGCAGCCGCGCGGCTTCGTCGGCGAGCTTCGTCGCGTGCTGCGACAGCGCGGCGCGCTCGGCCGCGAGCGCCTGCAGCGCGTCGCGCTGCTCGCCGGTGCCGGCTGCCTCGCGCGCCAGCGTGTCCTCGAGCTCCGTTTCGCGGCGCGTCCATGCCTGTGCGGCTTCTGCATGTGCCGCCGCGGCTTCGTCGGCCCGCGCATCGGCCGCGCCGAGCGCGGCGCGCAACGCATCCGCTTCGCGCGTCAGCGCGGCAACGAGCCGCGCGCGCGCGATGCGCGATACGATCGCGGCAACCGCCGCGACCACCAGTCCGCCCGCGAGCGCGGCGCCGATCGGGATCATCCACGCTTGCACGATCACTCCGTTGCGTCGACGTTCACGGCGTGCGCCGGCTGCCCGGCTTCGCGCGTCGCAGCGTTGGCCACGCCGTTGACCGCATCGTCCGCCGAGAAACGCGCCGGCAGCGACACGATCGTCTCGAACGCGCGATACGACGCGCAGACGCGATCGTCGGTAAAGCGCAGCGCGATATCGCCGCCGTCGCGCTTCAGGAAGTTGCGCACCGCGTCCATCCCGACGCCGCGCCCCGATACCTCGGTCACCGCGCGCGCGGTCGAGAAGCCCGGGCGGAAGATCAGTTCGGCCACGGCTTCGTCGGTCAACCCGGCTTCGTTGCCGGCGTCGATCCAGCCGCGCTCGCGCGCGATCCCGCGAATCCGGTCGAGCGCGAGGCCGCGGCCGTCGTCGCCGAGCACGAAGCGCAGTGCCTCGCCGTCGACGTCGACCGCGATGTCGATCTTGCCGGCCGGCGCCTTGCCGGCCGCGCGACGCTCGTCGGACGTTTCGATGCCGTGGTCGATCGCGTTGCGCAGCAGGTGCATGAACACGTTCGTCAGCGTCGCGCCGATCTCGCTGCGCACGCGATGGCCGTTGCTGTCGATATGCACGACGGGCGCCGGCTTGCCGAGTTCGGCCGCGAGCGACGGCAGCGATTCGATCACGCCGCCCAGCGCATCGCCGATGCCCTGCGTGCCGAACTGGCTCAACAGGCGGCGCACCGAATCGCGCGCCGCGTGCCAGTCGCCTGCGTTCGCCGGATCGGCGCCGTCGAGCATGCGCAGGCTCTCGCTGATATGTGCGCGCTCCACCATCAGGAAGTCGGCGCCGCCATGCTGCGCCGCCTCGCCATGCCGGCCGAGCGTGACCGCGTTGATCGTCGCGTAGTGGTCGACCGCCTCGCGCACCCGGGCCAGGTCGTCCATCAGCGCATCGCGGTTCCACTCGGGGCCGCCGTCCGCGCGGCGCAGCGATTCGTACGCCTGCTCCGCTTCGTGCACGATGTTGGTCAGGTGCTGCAGGCTGTACGTGCGCGCATTGCCCTTGATCGTGTGCATGTTGCGGAACAGCGCCGCGACGATCGAGTGATCCGCGCGTTCATGCTGGCGAATCATCCGCTCGTTCTCGCTGAGGAAGCCCTTCGCGCTGTGCACGAAGTCGTGGAACTTGTCCTGGCTGATCGACAGGATCTCGCCGATCATCTCGAGGCGGCGCTGCTGCTCGCCGGCCTGCGCGGTCAGCTCGCGAATCTCGGTCACGTCGCGCACGCACAGCATCAGCCGCACGACCGTGTCGGACTCGTCGGTGATCGCCGACCAGCTCAGGTCGAGCCACTTCTCGCGGCCGTCCGGCATCCGCTTCGCGACTTCGTTGACGAGCAGGTGCTCGTTGAACGCGAAGTTCATGCTGTCCTCGCCGAGGCACGCATGCACGGCCGCATCGACCTGCGAGCGCGCGTCGGCGCCGATGCTCGAATCGTCGAACACGAGCGCCATCAGGTCGCGCCCGGCGATGTCGCCGGTCTCGAAGATGGTCTCCAGGTAAGCCGAATACTCCGCATGCACGACCCCGCCTTCGACGACGGTCAGGATCCCCTGCTGCATGTTCTGCAGCATCGCCTGGATGTCGGCCGTCTTCTGCTTCAGTTGCGCGGCGTTCTCCTGGATCTTCTCGATCATCCCGTTGAACGCGACGATCGAATGGCCGATCTCGTCCATCCGGCCCACCGGCACGCGGCGCGTGAAGTCCTGGCTCGTCGCGATCTCGCTCATCGCCGTCTGCATCCCGATCAGCGGACGCGTGATCTGGCGATACAGCACGAAGCCGAGCGCGGTCAGCAGCACGATCACCGTGCCCGCCACCCCCGCGATCGCGGTGGCCGTCGTCGCGAGCATGCCGTTCAGCGCACGGATCGCGTCGTCCTTCTGGCGGTTCTTCTCGACGCGCAGCGTGTCGACGATGCTCTCGAGTTCGTCGCGATACTGCGCGACGTTCGCGAACAGGTACGCCTGCGCCATCTCGGGCTTGCCGTCGGCCTTCATTTTCACGGTGTCGTCGATCGCGGCGAAGTAGTTCGCGGCGCTGTCCTTCGCCTGCGCGACAAGGCCTTCCTGTGCGCGGCCGACCGCCGATTTCGCCTGGGCGTCGAGCGCGGCGTGCAGCGCACCCTGCTTCGCCTTCAGTTCGTCGCGCGCCTGCGCGGCGGTGTTCGCGTCGGGCGCGTACACCAGCGTCATCGTCGCGATCTGGATGTTCTTCACATCGGCGACGAGATCCGCCGACGCGAGCGCGCTCGGCACGATTCCCTGGGTAACCTGACGCACTTCGGACGCGCTCTTGCGCGTCTGGTACACGGCGTACACGCCGATCGCGGACAGCGCGAAAAACGTCAGGACGACTAGCAGCGTAATGCGATGACGGATGGTCATGAGTACAGCTCCCCGCAGCGATCCGGCTTCGATCGCGCTCTGGCCTATTGAAAGAATGTGAGCGGCGAATTATCGGGGATGGTGTATGACTGTCCGATGACTGAAAATCAATCGGCCGTTGAGAAAATCGCAATGATTAATTGCGGCTGGAAAATCCTAAAGTTTTCCGCGAATGGGCCGTTAACCTTCAGCCTTCGAGGCGCTGGCCGCTTGCCGGGCAGCGCGGAATAATCGCATCCGGACATTTATTCTTCGATTCTCGATCCAGCAATTCAATCCGGTCGAATACCGGTAAAACGTTTGCGCATTATCCGTGAATCGAATCGCTCGCGCAGTCATTCACGCGCGATAACGGAAGTCATGCGCGGGCCGCGTCATTGCCGCTCACGGATCGAGCGCACCGCCCGACCAGCCTGCCGACGGCCGCGACCCGGTCAGCTTCAACGCGACGTCGCCCTGCGCGACCAGCCGCTCGCGATTGCGCGTGACGATGCGCCCGGCTTGCGGCGCCACCAGCACGTGCTCGCTGCCGGGCACGCCCGGATGCGCGACGATCCGCGCGATGCGCTCGCCGGCGTCGACCGTTGCGCCGAGTTCGCGTTCGTACACGAGCACGCCCGACACCGGCGCGAGCACGGTTTCCATGTGCGCGATCGGCACGGCGTCGCCATGCCAGTCGCGCACGCCCGCCGGTTCCGCGATCACGCCGCGGCCGCGCAGGAACGCAAGGATGCCGTCGGCATCGCGTTCGGCGAGCGTGTCGGACACGTCGGATTGGCCGCGCAGTTCGATCGTCGCGACGAGTCGCTCGCGCAAATCGCCGTTGCGCGCCCAGTGCGCGGCGATCGCGCCTTCGAACGCGCCGTCGTCGTCCTCGTCCCACAGGATCGCGACGTCCACGCCGAGCGCGGCCGCGAGATCGCGGCCGGCCGGCCACAGATCGCGATGCAGGTACACGTACGGCAGCGCCTCGGAATCGGTGTGCAGATCGAGCACGATGTCGGCGTCGCACGCGGCGTCGAACAGCGTGCGCTGCCACGCGGCGAACGTCGTCGCGGGCCGTCGCGCGGCAGTCGATTCGTGAAAGTGCCGGTTGAAATTGCGATGCGTCGCGTCGTGGAAGCGGCCGAGCAGCCGCCCTTGCCGGAACTGCGCGAGCCCGAGCGGATTCGCCTGCGGCACGACCGTCACCGTGCCGCGCAACACGCCGCGATCGTGGGCCGCGCAAAGTTGCGGCAGCAACCGGTGCAGCACGAGCATGCCGGCGATCTCGTCCGCATGCACGCCGGCCTGCAGGTGTACGCGCGGCCCGTCGCCGCCCGACAGCCGCCACGCGCGGATCGCGAGCGGCTGGCCGCCGTCGCCCTGCACCTGCCACGTCAGCGTTTCGATCATCGTCGCTCCTCCTTCCGGTTCGGGATGTGCATCACGACGCCGCGCGCGCGTTCCCGCCGAGGCTCGCGACGAATGCCGCGATGCGCGCGCACGCGTCGGCGAGCTTCGCATCGTCGACGACGAAGCCGAAGCGCACGAAACCCGACGCCGTCTCGCCGAACGCGCTCGCATCGAGCAGCGCGACCTGCTTTGCGCGGAACAGCCCCCACGTGAAAGCGTGCGCATCCAGCCCCGTGCCGCGCACGTCGACCATCATGAACATCCCGGCTTCCGGCAGCAGGCAGCGCAGCCCCGGCACGTCGCGCAGGCGCGCGTACGCGAGGTCGCGGCGGCGCCGATACAGCTCGCGCATGTCGGCGACGATCGCGGCCTTGTTGTCGAGCGCGGTGACGGCCGCCTGCTGGACGAAGCCGGGCAGTCCGTACAGCATGCACAGCGCGAGCCGTTCCGCATGCTCGATCAGCTCGGTCGGGCCGATCGCCCAGCCGACCCGCCAGCCCGGCATCGCATGCGATTTCGACAGGCTGCCGATCGTCACCGTGCGCTCGGCCATCCCCGGGAGCGACGCGATGCTGACCATGTCGCGCTCGAACGTCAGCTCCGCGTAGACCTCGTCGGACACGACCCACAGGTCGCGCTCGCACGCGAGCCGCGCGATCCGTTCGAGATCGGCGCGCGGCATCACGACGCCGGTCGGATTGCACGGCGTCGCGAAGAAGATCGCCTTCGTGCGTGGCGTCACGGCTGCTTCGAGCGCGTCGACGTCGAGATGAAAACCGCGAGCCGCATCGACCGGCACCGGCACGAGCGTCGCGCCCGACGCGCGCACGCTGGCTTCGTACGTGAGGTACATCGGCTCCGGCACGAGCACCTCGTCTCCGGCCTCGCACAGGCACAGCGCCATCGCGAACAGCGCGTTCTGCGCGCCGGCCGTCACGATCACGTGCTCGGCGCCGACCGCCTGCCCGCACGCCTTCGCATGCTCGCGCGCGATCGCCGCGCGCAGCTCGGCACGCCCGCGCACTTCGCTGTAGTGCGTATCGCCGCCGCGCAGCGCGGTCACCGCGCGTTCGACGATCACGTCGGGGGTCGGGAAATCCGGATCGCCGACGCTCAGCACGATCGCCGGCTCGCCCGCCGCGACGGCCGCCTGCGCCGCGTAATGAATGTCCCAGGCGGTCGTGCGCTTGCCCTGCAGGCGCTCGACCAGCTTCGAATAGTTCATGTGTTCTCCGTCGCGCGGCGCCCGCCCGGCCGCCGCGCCATCAAGGGTTCGTTCAACGCGGCATGCGCACCGGCACACGCCGCTCGAGCCGGCCGAACGCGCGCTCGATCGCGAACGCGAGCACGACGTAGATCACCGCGATCGCCAGCAGCGGCTCGTAGGTCCGCAAGGTCTGCGCGCGGATGTAGTTCGCGGCGCCGAGCACGTCCATCACCGCGACCGTCGACGCGAGCGCGGTCGATTTCAGCAGCATCACCGTTTCGCCCGCGAGCGTCGGCAGCAGGATCTGGATCGCGCGCGGCAGCCACACGCGCCGCGCGATCATCGACGGGCGCATCCCCATCGCGCGCGCGGCCTCGATCTCGCCCTTCGGCACACCGCGCAGCCCGGCGCGCAGCACTTCGCCGACGTACGCGCCGACGCTGATCACCAGCGCGAACGCGACATACCAGAAGCCGTCGCGCAGGAACGGCCACAGCACGCTGTCGCGCAGCGCGGGCCAGCCGGCGAACAGCGAGCCGACGCCATAGTAGATCAGGTAGATCTGCACGAGCAGCGGCGTGCCGCGGATCACCTCGGTGAACGCCTTGCTCACGCGCGCGACGACGGCATTGCCCGACAGCCGCGCGAACGCGACGGCGATCGCGAGCCCGAAGCCGAATACGGCCGACACGACGAGCAGCTTGACGGTGGTCAGCACGCCGAGCAGCAGCAGCGACCCGTAGGAAGACAGTACGCTCAGATCCATGGCATTGATCCGGTTCGGTCGAAAGATGCGTGGAAAGGCGGGACGTGGGTCACGATGCCGGCATCCAGCGGCCGAAGCGCCGCTCGATCTCGCGGAACAGCATGCCCGACAGCGACGTGATCGCAAAATACACGGCCGCGACCATCAGGTAGTAGTGCAGGTACTCGCGCGTCGAACCGGCCGCCTGCTTCGCGGTGTAGAGCAGCTCGCTGTAGCCGACCACGCTGATCAGCGCGCTGTCCTTCACGAGGATCAGCCACAGGTTCGCGAAGCCGGCCAGTGCATACGGCGCCATCGCGGGCAGCGTCACGCGGCGGAACACGAGCGCGGGCGGTGCGCCGAACGCGCGCGCGGCTTCGATCTGCCCGTACGGGATCGCGAGGATCGCACCGCGGATGATCTCGGCCGCATACGCGCCCTGCACGATGCCGAGCACGATCACCGCGGCCGCGAAGCCGTTGACCGCGACCGGCCCGACGCCGATCGCCGTCATCAGCAGGTTGATCGCGTCGGTGCCCGCGTAGTAGAGCAGCAGGATCAGCAGCAGCTCGGGCACCGCGCGGCACAGCGTCGTGTAGCCCTGCGCGAGCCGCTCGAACGCGCGCACGCCGGACAGCTTCGCGGTCGCGCCCAGGAGCCCGAGCACGATGCCGACGACGAACGCGCCGAGCGAAATCTCGAGCGTCACGCCCGCGCCCTGCAGCAGCGCGACGCCCCAGCCGTCCGGGTCCATGCCCAGGTAGCTCACCCATCCCCAACCGTCCATGCCGCCTCCTCGTCCGTGCGTGGCGCCCGTCGGCGCGAAATCGTGCGATCAGTGCGGCCAGAGGTCGATCGGGAAATACTTCTTCGCGATCTGCGCGTACTTGCCCGACGCATGCAGCTGCTCGAGCGCCTGGTCCATCTGCTGCTTGAGCGGCGCATCGGCCTTGCGCATCCCCGCGCCGACGCCGTAGCCGAAGATCGCCGGATCCATCTTCACGCTGCCGGGGCCTTTCAGCTCGAACGTCGCACCGTCCTTCGACTTCAGGAAGTCGAGAATGCCGAGCTGGTCGAGATACATCGTGTCGATGCGGCCCGCGACGAGGTCCGAGTTGCAATCGTCCTGCGTGTTGTAGAGCCGCACCGTCGCGGTCTTGCCGTACGCCATCTTGATGAACTCGGCGTTCGCGGTCGAACCCTGCACGCCGATCACCTTGCCCTTCAGGCCGTCCGGCGTCAGCGTGAGCTTCTGGTTCTTCGCGCCGACGAAGGTGCCCGGCGTCTCGTAGTACGGCCGCGAGAACGCGATCACCTTCTGGCGTTCCGGCGTGATCGACATCGAGTTGAAGATCACGTCGATCTTGTCGCTCAGCAGCGCCGGGATGATGCCGTCCCACGCGACTTCCTTGATCTCGCACTTCGCTTTCATCTGCTCGCACACCGCGCGGATCAGGTCGGCCTCGAAGCCGCTCCACTGCCCGGTCGGGCTCTTCATCAGGAACGGCGGATACGGCTCGGCGGCGACGCCGAAGCGCAGCACGCCCGACGACGCATGCGCGGAACCGAACGGCGCAAGCGCCGCGAGAACGAGACTCAACAGGCACAGCAGACTGCGAACGACACGCTTCATGGTCGGACTCCTGGCTGGAAAGATACGAAATCGGTACGGCCGGCATCGGTGCGGCCGGCCGCGCAGGCAGGCACGCGCGGGCCGTGCCATCGGTTCAGTGACGTTGCCGGTGCGCGTTGACGAACTGGCGGCAGCGTTCGCTCTGCGGCGCATCGAAGATCTCGGCCGGCGTGCCGCTCTCCTCGACGCGTCCCTCGTGCAGGAACAGCACCTTGTTCGACACGTCACGCGCGAATGCCATCTCGTGCGTGACGAGGATCATCGTGCGGCCTTCGCACGCGAGATCGCGGATCACCTTCAGCACTTCGCCGACGCGTTCGGGATCGAGCGCGGAAGTCGGCTCGTCGAACAGCATCACTTTCGGCCGCATCGCGAGCGCGCGCGCGATCGCGACACGCTGCTGCTGGCCGCCGGACAGGAACGCCGGATAGACGTTGCGCTTGTCGGCGAGGCCGACGCGTTCGAGCAGCTGCTCGGCGCGCGCGAGCGCTTCGGCGCGCGGTTCGCGCAGCACGTGCACGGGCATCTCGATCACGTTCTCGAGCACCGTGCGGTGCGCCCACAGATTGAAGCTCTGGAACACCATGCCGAGCCGCGTGCGAATGCGTTCGACCTGGCGCGGATCGGTCGGCACGGTGTGGCCCTTGCGGTCGAGCTTCAGCCCGATCTCCTCGCCATCGACGACGATGCGCCCGCGGGTCGGCGTCTCGAGCAGGTTGATGCAGCGAAGCAGCGTGCTCTTGCCCGAGCCGCTCGCGCCGATCAGCGAGATCACTTCGCCTTCGCGCGCGCTCAGCGACACGCCCTTCAACACCTCCAGCTCGCCGAACCGCTTGTGCAGGTCCGTCACCTGCACGCGCTCCTCGACCGCCGTCTTCACGCTCTCCACCCGCGCCAACATGCTGTCTCCTGTGTCGAATTCTCACGCCCGTCCCGCGCGGGATCGCGGCGTCTTGTTGAATGGCCGACCAACCTCATGCGGAGTCGAGTATAGGCTCTGTTGAACAAGGGTTCAACAGATTTCAATAATCCGGAAGCAAGGGTTTTCGCGGGTTCCGTCGCTGTAATTGAACAAGCGTCCGACACTCCCCTATAATCGGTGCCATGACGATTCCGTAAGGTCACCCCGTGAAAAAGACTTCTGGCAGCGCACCGGTTCAGACCCGCAGCCGCGGCATCCGAGAAACACCCGCGGTGCGGCAGCAATCGATCATCGACGCGACGATGCGCTGCATCGCGCGCTACAGCTATTCGGAAACCACGATCGACCGCATCTGTGCGGAAGCGAAGGTGTCGCGCGGGCTGATCAACCATCACTTCCAGTCGAAAGACGAACTGATGGCGCAGACCTACAAGCGGCTCGCGGCCGACCTGCTCGACGTGTCGCGCGCGGCCGCCGCGAACGCGACCGGCCCCGAGGACAAGCTCGACGCGATCATCAAGGTGTGTTTCGCCGCGCCGGTGTTCGCGCCGAAGAACGTGAAGGTCTGGCTCGGCTTCTGGAGCGTCGCGCACAGCGATCCGGTGATCCGCAAGGCGCACAAGGAGCTGTATGCCGGCTACCGGCAGGCGTTGAAGAAGCTGTTCGACCAGATCGCGGAAGTGCGCGGCGGCACCGTCGACAGCGAACTCGCCGCGCTGACGCTGACGGCGGTGATCGACGGCTTCTGGCTCGAACTCGCGCGCGACCCGACGTCGTTTACCGCGGAAGACGCGCTGACGAGCTGCCTGCGCGTCGTCGATTCGTTCCTGCCGCCGTCGAAGACGGCGCGCAAGCGCGCGTAACGCACGCAACGCGCCGCGCCGGCAAGCCGGCGCACTCGCGCCACAACCGGCACGACGGCCTCGCATTGCGAGGCCGTTCGCATTTTCAGGCCGCGCGAATCTCGATCAGGTACGGCGCGTCGTGCGCAGCCGCTTCGCTGAGCGCACCGGCCAGCGACGCACCTTCTTCGACGCGCTGCGCGCCCCATCCATACGCACGCGCGAGCGCGACGAAATCGGGCGTATGCAGATCCACGCCGACCGGCTCGACGCCGCCGTCGACCATCGCACGCTTGATCTCTCCGTAACCGCCGTTGTTCAGCAGTACGACGATCACGCGCGCGCGATGCTGCACCGCGGTGCCGAGTTCGGCGAGCGTGTACTGGAATCCGCCGTCGCCGGCGAGGCAGACCACCGGCCGCGATGCATCGCCGAGGCTCGCGCCGACCGCGGCCGGCAGCCCGTAGCCGAGCGAGCCGAAGCCGACCGACGCGTTGAACCAGCTGCGCGGACGCGACGCCGCGAAGCCGACGTTGCCCGCATAGACGATCCGCGTCGAATCGCCGACGAGCGCCGCATCGGGCAGCGCGTCGCGCACGCTGTCGAGCAGCGCGAGATCGCGCCGCATTTCGTCGTTCAGTTCGTGCCGCGCGGCTGCACGGCACGTCGCCGCGCGTTCGACGCCATCGCCGTCGCTGCGCGCCCGCGCATCGGCCGGCCACACGCGCCGCAGCGCGCGCAGCGTTTCGCCGACGTCGCCGAGCAGCGGCAGCGCGGGCACCGCGTTGCGGCACAGCTGCTGCGGATCGATGTCGATTCGCACGAGCGGCGCGGGCATCGAGAAGCTGCGCGTCGCATACAGGTCGTAATCGGTCGGGCCGAGCTCGGTGCCGAGCGCGACGATCAGGTCGCTGTCGCGCATCAGCGCGCGCACCGCGTCGCTCGACGCCGACCATGACACGCCGAGCGGATGCGCGCTCGGCAGCACGCCGCGCCCATTGATCGTCATCACGACCGGCGCGTCGAGCGTCTCCGCGAGCCAGCACACGTCGGCGGCCGCGTCGAGTGCGCCGCCGCCCGCGAGAATCAATGGTGCGCGTGCGGCGGCCGCCTTCGCACGCAATGCGTCGATGCCGTCGGCCGATGCGGGGCCGGGCGCGATGCGCGGCGGCGCGGCCGGCACCGGCGGCAACGTGTCGGCCGGCGCAGCGAGCACGTCGAGCGGAATCTGCAGATGCACGGGGCGCGGCCGGCCGCCCGAGAACACCGCGAACGCGCGCGCGATCGCCTGCGGCAGCGTATCGGCGCGCGGCACGGTGTAGCTGAACGCGGCAATGTTCTCCGCGAACGCATGCTGGTCCGGCAGTTCGTGCAGATGGCCGTTGCCGGAGCCGATGTCGCCGGACGCGTTGACGCTCGAAATCACCAGCATCGGAATCGAATCCGCATACGCCTGCGCCATCGACGTCGCGATGTTCGTCATCCCGGGGCCGGTGATCACGAAACACACGCCGGGCTTGCCGGTCGCGCGTGCATAGCCGTCTGCCATGAAGCCGAGGCCCTGCTCGTGGCGTGCGCTCACGTGGCGCAGCGCGCTGCCGGCGAGCCCGCGGTACAGCTCGATCGTATGCACGCCGGGAATGCCGAACACCGTGTCGACGCCGTAGGCGGCGAGCAGGTCGACCAGGTACATGCCTACTGTTTTCATGTGATTTCCATCGTTCAGGGTAAGGAGGTGGATCGCACGCGGCCCCGCGAGGCCGTCAATGCGCGAGCCCCGGCAACAGTTCGCGCACGCCCTGTGCGAGCATCTGGAACGCGATCGCGGTCAGCACGATGCCCGACAGCCGCTCGACCAGCGTCCTGCCGATCTCGCCGAGCCGGCGGCACCACGACGCCGAGCACGCATACGTGAGCCCGATCACGCCCGCATGCAGCATGCACGCCGCGCTCAGCGCCATCAGGTCGGCCGGCGTATGAAAGCGCGTCGCGGTCGTGATCACGAGCGACATCACCGCGCTGCCGATCGACAGTGGGAAGATCAGCGGCACCGCGATGTAGCTGCGCCATTGCGCATATTCGAGCCGCGTGTCGCCGCCGCTGCGCTCGTCGTTCGCCGTGCCGCGCATCATCGGGATCGACCACAGGCACAGCACGAGGCCGCCCGTCAGCGTCAGCGCGCCGAGCGTGAGACCGAGCATGCGCAGCAGGAACTGGCCGCCCCACACCGCACCGATCATCAGCGCCGCGATCCACGCGAACAGCCTGAACGCGATCTGCCGCTGCGTCACGTCGGGAAAATGCCCGGTGACGGCCGCATACATCGGAATCGCGACGGGCGGACAGAACAGCGTCAGGAGCCCGGTCAGGAACAGCAGCACGTCGCTCGACGTCAGGGTCATCGCTCGAACTCACATGCGGTCGGATGGATAAGCGGGACAGCAGCGACGCGGCCGGGCGTGGTCAATCCTGCGCGGCTTCCTGCGGCGCGCGTTCGCGCGGTCGCATGTCGCCGTCGAAATCGTCGAGCGTCGGAAACGCCATCGGTTCGTGCCGGTCGATCTCTGCGAGATAGGCGTCGTAGCGTTCGAGCACGGTCGCGCGCTCCGCGTCGTCGATGTACGGCACGTGATAGCCGACGAACGACGGCAGCACGTCGAAGCCCGCGTAGCCGAGCGTGCCGCGCAGCACGTGGCGCAGCATCAGGTCCATCTCGCCATGCACGCCGTCTGCGCCGAACATGTAGTCGCGGCCGCCGCACGTATAGGCGAGCAGCGCGCGCTTGCCGCGCATCCCGCCGCGATCGTAGAAGCGCACGCCGCCGTACACCTTGCCCGACACGAGCACGCGGTCGATCCAGCCCTTCATGATCGCCGGCACCGAGCACCAGAACAGCGGAAAGCTCAGGATCAGCAGGTCGCACGCGGCGAGCTTGTCGAGTTCCGCGGCAATGTCCGGCGCGATCGCGTGCGCGGCAACGTTCTCGCGCTGCTCCAGCGCGTAGACGAGATAGTCGGGGTTCTTGCGCATGCCGAAATCGGCCGCGCTCGCGACCGGATTCCACTGCATCGCGTACAGGTCGGACACCGTCACGGTATGCCCCTGCGCTTCGAGCGTGCTCACCGCGCGGTGCAGCATCGACGTCGTGAACGACTGCGGTTCGGGATGGGCGTGAACGATCAGGACTTTCATGGTGCGAGTTTTCTCCGCAACGTAACGTTGAACTGCTGGATTCAGACCGACCCGGCCGCACGCTTGCGCAGCAGCGACAGGCCGATCGCGACGCAGGTCGCGACGAGCAAAAGCGTGGACACCGAAGCGATCGCCGGATCGACGTTCTCGCGCATCCCGTCCCACATGCGGCGCGGCAGCGTATAGACGTTCCGGCTCGAGATGAACAGCGTGACGACGAGCTCGTCCCACGACAGGATGAACGCGAACACCGCGGCCGACAGCACGCCCGGCCTGATCGACGGCAGGATCACGTAGCGCAGCGTCTGCGCGACGTTCGCGCCGAGGCTGCGCGATGCCTGCTCGATGCGCAGCCCGACGGTCGCGAGCGACGCCGAAACCGCCACCACGACGTAAGGTACCGACAGCACGACGTGCGACAGGATCGCGGCAGGATAGCTGTCGAGCATCCCGAGCTCGCCCCACAGCCGGTAGAACGCGAGCGCCGACACGATCGGCGGCACGATCAGCGGGAACAGGATCACGCCGCGCACGAACTCGCCGCGCCGCGACGCGACTTTCCACAGCCCGATCGCGCACAGCGTGCCGAGCGCGACCGAGATCGCCGACGACACCAGCGCGATCAGCCCGCTCTGCAGGAAGCTCGACACCCAGCCGTCGTCGTCGAGCAGCACGCGGTAGTGGCGCAGCGACAGCGCGCCGTCCGGCATCGACAGATAGTCGCTCGGCGTCAGCGAAACGGGCACCGACACGAGTAGCGGCAGCATCAGGAACAGGATCGCGGCCCACGCGATGCCGACCACGAGCGCGCGTCCTGCTGTCATTCGGGTGTTCATCGGAACCTCCTCCGTTCGGGTCAGCGTGCGCCGAACAGCTCGCGCAGGTCGACGAAACGCGCGAGCAGCGCAAGCGCGGCCAGGATCGATGCGAGCAGCAGCGACGCGAGCGCCGCCCCGCTGCCCCAGTTCACCAGCTGCAGGATCTGCGTGCTGATGTATTCGGCGATCATCACGGTGCGGCCGCCGCCGAGTATCACCGGCGTCACGTAGAAGCCGAGCGAGAAGATGAACACGAGGATCGCCGCGCCGACGATGCCCGGTCGCGTCTGCGGGAAATACACCTTGCGGAACGTGACGAACGCGCCCGCGCCGAGCCCCTGCGACGCGCGCGCGAGCTGCGGATCGATACCCTTCATGTTCGCGTACAGCGGCAGCACCGCGTACGGAATCATGAAGTGGATCATCCCGATCACGACGCCGACCTCGTTGCGCATCAGCGGCAGCGGCGCGTCGATCAGCCCGATGCGCAGCAGCAGCGTGTTGACGAGACCCTGCTCGCCGAGCAGGAACAGCCACGAGAACGCGCGCACGAGCACCGACGCCCAGAACGGCACGAGCAGCCCGAACATCAGCGCCATCCGTTGACGCGGGCCGACGTGCGCCATCGCATACGCAATCGCATAGCCGAGCGCGACCGCACACACGGTCGTGACCGCGCATACGCGCAGCGTGGTCCACAGCACGCGATGCACGCCGTGATTGCCGAGCAGCCGCGCATAGTTGTGCAGGCCGGGCTCCGGCACGGTGAAGCCGAGCCACAGCACACGCACGAGCGGATACACGTACAGCACGATCAGCACCGCGAGCAGCGGCACGACGAGCAGCCAGTAACGATCGGCCTTCGCGCGGCCGAGCGGGACCGCGCCCGGGACGGGAGTAGACAGGGTATTCATGGCGTCACGCTCACGAGGCGGCTCACGACGACATCAGGTCGGTGTACTGCGCGAGCGTCGCTTCGTAGTGCTGCGCCCACCACTCGGGATTCACCTTGCACTGCTTCGCCCAGTTCTCCGGCGTGCCCGGGTTGTCGGCGCGCAGCGCCTGCGGCACCGCGGCGGTCGCGGCCGGCGTCACCGGCCCGTTGCCGAGCAGCGACAGCAGGCGCACCTGCGGCTCGACGCCTTGCACGAACTTGATGAACTGCCAGACGGCGTCGCCCGACGGATTGTTCTTCGGCACGCCCCATACGTCGCACGACGCGAGCCCCTGCTCCCACGTATAGCGGAACCGGCCGTTGCTCTCGCGCTGGATCACGTTCGCGCGCGTATGCCAGATGCACGCCATGCTGACTTCGCCGCTGCGCAGCAGCTGCAGGCTGTCCGCGCCCGAATCCCACAGCAGCACATTCGAGCGCAGCGCCTTCAGCTTCTGCAGCGCGCGCGGCACGTCGATCGGATAGACCTTGTCCTTGTCGACGCCGTCGGCCATCAGCGCAGCTTCGAGCGCGCCGCCCATCCATTTCCACAGCCCGCGCTTGCCCGGAAACTTGCCGACGTTCCAGAAATCGGCCCAGTTCTTCGGCGGATTCGCGCCGAACTTGCGCGCGTCGTAGACGAGCACGTAGCTCAGCAGGTACGACGGCACGCCGAAGTCCGATGCGAGCCCCGGCAGCGTATTGCGGCCCACGACTGAATAATCGATCGGCCGCAGGAAGCCCTGCTTGCCGAGCTTGATCGCCGCGAAGCCGTCGAGATCCATCACGTCCCAGATCACGTTCCGGTTCTCGACCATCGCCTTGATCTTGCCGTCCTCCGGCGACGAGTCGTAGCCCATCCGGATGCCGCTCGCCTTCGTGAACGGGTCCATGTACGCGGAGCGGAACGCCGAACGCGCTTCGCCGCCCCATGCGCTGAGCACGATTTCCTTCGGGTTCGACGCGCGCGCGTCCTTCGCGCCGAGCGACAGCAGCGTCGGCGCGATGCCGGCCGCCGCGCACAACCGCAGAAAATCGCGGCGGCGCTGCGACGTCGCCGGTTGAAGTTCGCGTGCTTGGTCGAGCAGGTCCTGCAGATGGCGGTTCGTCATGGTGTCTCCTCCAGGCTGGTCTGCGCCCGCACGCGTCTCGTCGTTTTCGGGCGTCGGTGAATCGGTGAATCCGTCAGTCGGTGAGTCGGCGGCGACGGCAGCTCGTGCCGCGTCGCGCGGGATGCAGCGTTCGCCGCGTCAGTCGGCCGCGATCCGGCACGTCGCGTCGCGCTCCCACTGCACGAACACGTCCATGCCGCTGCGCGGCGACGCGAGCCCACGCCAGGCGGGCACGTCGGCCGTCACGCAGCCGAGCGCCGACGTCTCGATCTCGAAGCGGTACGACGAACCGAAATAGCTCCAGTGACGAATGCGTCCCGCCACTTCGTTGTGCGCGCCGCCGCACGACGTCGCCGAGACCGCCACCTTCTCCGGGCGCAGCGCGAACAGCAGCGGCTCGTCAGGCCGCGCACCGCACGCAGGCGCGACGAAGCGCGCATCGCCGACGCGGTAATGCGTCGTCGCCGCATCGCCGCCGAGCGCGACACCTTCGATGAAATTGCTCTTGCCGAGGAAGTCCGCGACGAAGCGGTTGGCCGGCTGCTCGTAGAGCCCGTCCGGCGTGCCGATCTGTTCGAGCCGGCCGTCACGCATGATCGCGATGCGGTCCGACATCGACAGCGCTTCCTCCTGGTCGTGCGTGACGAACAGGAACGTCGCGCCGAGCCGCTCGTGCAGCGCCTTCAGCTCGACCTGCACCTCGCCGCGCAGCTTGCGGTCAAGCGCGCCGAGCGGCTCGTCGAGCAGCACGAGATCGGGATCGAACACCAGCGCGCGTGCGATCGCGACGCGCTGCTGCTGGCCGCCCGACAACTGGCGCGGCAGGCGATCGGCGAGATGGCCGAGCCGCACGAGATCGAGCGCAGCCTTCACGCGCTTCACCGCGTCGGGCCCTTTCTGCTTGCGCACCATCAGCGGATACGCGACGTTCTGTTCGACCGTCATGTGCGGAAACAGCGCATAGCCCTGGAACACCATCCCGAAGTTGCGCTTCTCGGGCGGCAGCGCGACGATGCTGCGGCCGCCGACGCGCAGGTCGCCGCTGCTCGGATGCTCGAAGCCCGCGACGATCGTCAGCAGCGTCGTCTTGCCCGAACCCGACGGCCCGAGGATCGTCAGGAATTCGCCGCGCGGAATGTCGATCGTCGTTTCGCGCAGCGCATGCACGCTGCCGTAGCGCTTCGACACGCGATCGATCTGCAGGCCCGCGCCGCTCGCCGCTTGCTGCGCCGCCGCGCGTACCACATGCGCCCTGGTCCTGCCGTCCTCCACACCTGCCGACGTCTCCATCACCGCGCTCATCGTGTGTCTCCTGGTCGACTCACAATTGGGTTGAACGTTCATTTAACAGAACTTATACTATGCCGAAATGCGGTCCGCAAGTAGCGGCGACCCTTGCCGGCTCTGACACCACCCCGACACACAACAACCAGGAGACAGTGATCAGCATGAGCATCGAGGACATTCGAATCGAACGGCACGACGGCGTCGTGACCCTTCGCCTGAACCGCCCGGCGAAACGCAATTCGCTCGCGCGGCCGCATCTCGACTTTCTTCGCGAGACGCTCGACGCGCTCGCGAACGATCCGGCCGTGCGCTGCGTCGTGCTGACCGGCACCGGCAGCGCGTTCTGTGCGGGCGCGGACGTCGACGAATGGGCCGAGGCCGAGCGCAACGGCGAACTCGACACCTACGGCTGGACCGAGCGCGCGCACCGTTTCGTGCAGACGCTCGCCGCATTTCCGCGTCCGACGATCGCCGCACTGAACGGCTCGACGGTCGGCGCCGGCACCGACATCGGCTTCGCGTGCGACTTCCGCATCGCGAGCACGGCCGCGACGCTGCGCTGCGGGTATACGGGCATGGGCTACAGCCCCGACATGGGCGGAAGCTGGTTCCTGCCGCGCATCGCGCGCCCCGACGTCGCACGCCGTTTCATCTTTCTGAATGAACGCTGGAACGCGCAGGACGCGCTCGCCGCGGGGCTCGTGTCCGAAGTCGTCGACGCCGACGATTTCGCAACGTACGTCGCCGCGTTCGCCGCGCGTCTCGCGCAAGGGCCGAGCGTCGCGTTCGGCCACACCAAGGCGCTGCTCGCGCAATCGCTCACGCAGACCCTCGCCGAGCAACTGCGCGGCGAGCTGGCGGCCGGCGTCGCGTGCGGTCACAGCGAGGACGGCCAGGAAGCGCTTCGCGCATCGGTCGAAGGCCGCGCACCTCATTTTGTCGGGAGATGATTGATGGATTTTTCGCTGACCCAAGAGCAGGAAATGCTGGTGACGTCGTTGCGCCAGTTCGTCGAGAAGGAACTGCAGCCCCATGAATTCGCGGTCGATCGTGCGGACGACGTGCCGCCCGAACTCGCCGACTCGATCCGCCGCAAGTCGCTCGAGCTCGGTTTCTATGCGTTCAACATGCCCGAGAGTGCCGGCGGCCCGGGGCTCGACTACGTGACGCAGGCGCTCGTCGAGCGCGAGCTCGGCCGCACGAGCTGGGCGCTGCATGTGTTCGTCGCGCGCCCGAGCAAGATCCTGATGGCGTGCAAGGGCGACCAGATCGAGCGCTACCTGAAGCCGGCCGTGCGCGGCGAGCGCGTCGACTGCTTCGCGCTGACCGAGCCGGGCGCCGGCTCCGACGCGATGGGCATCCGCACGCGCGCGGTGCGCGACGGCGACGATTACGTGATCAACGGCAGCAAGCACTTCATCAGTCACGCGGACACGGCCGACTTCGTGATCCTGTTCGCCGTCACCGGCGAGGAGGAAGTGCGCGGACAGAAGCGCAAGCGCGTGACCTGCTTCCTGATCGACAAGGACACGCCGGGCATGACCGTGCGGCGCGGCCCGCACTGCACGAGCCTGCGCGGCTATCACCAGTCGGAGATATTCCTCTCCGACTGCCGCGTGAGCGCCGCGCAGATCCTCGGCGAAGAGCATCGCGGCTTCGAGCTCGCGAACGACTGGCTGACCGCCGGCCGCGTGATGGTCGCCGCGAACAACATCGGCCGCGCACAGCGCGCGTTCGAGATGGCCGCCGAATGGGCCGCGACGCGTCATCAGTTCGGCAAGCGCATCGGCGACTTCCAGGGCACGTCGTTCAAGCTCGCGGACATGCAGACCGAGATCCGCGCGGCGGAACTCGTCACGCTGTACACCGCGCAGAAGCTCGACCAGGGCACGATGACCGACGGCGACGCCGCACTCGCGAAGCTGCTCGCGACCGAGACGCTCGGCCGCGTGACCGATCACGCGGTGCAGATCTACGGCGGCATGGGGCTGATGGACGAACTGCCGATCGAACGCTTCTGGCGCGATGCGCGCATCGAGCGCATCTGGGAAGGCACGTCCGAGATCCAGCGCCATATCCTGTCCAAGGAAATCCTCCGACGCTACAGCTGACGCGAATCGTCGCGCCGGCCCGTCCGGCGCGACTTCCGAAAGGACCTTTCATGACTTCCTCTCCCGCAGTCAGGGATCGCCGCGCGGCCGCGGCGGCCAATCTGCGCCGGCTGCTCGACCCGGCCAGCATCGCGTTCGTCGGCGGACGCGGCATCGCGGGCGCCGTGCAGCGCAGTCGCGATTACGGCTATGCCGGCGACATCCGGCTCGTCAATCCGCATCATGCGCAGATCGACGGCGTGCGCTGCCATGCGAGCGTCGCCGACCTGCCCGCCGCACCGGACGCCGTGTTCGTCGCGGTGCCCGCGCGCCAGGCGATCGACGTCGTGCGCGCGCTCGCCGCACGCGGCGCCGGCGGCGCGATCGTCTATGCGTCGGGTTTCTCCGAAACGGGCGCCGACGGCGCCGCGCTGCAGCAGGCGCTGGTCGACGCGGCCGGCGACATGGCCGTGCTCGGGCCCAATTGCTACGGCCTGATCAACGGGCTGAACGGCAGCGCGCTGTGGCCGGTCGCGCATTGCGCGCCGCGCGTCGAATCGGGCGTCGCGGTGATCACGCAGAGCGGCAACCTCGCGTACAACCTGTCGATGAGCGCGCGCTCGGTGCCGTTCGCGTATCTCGCGAGCGTCGGCAACCAGGCGTCGGTCGATATCGCGCGCCTCGTCGATGCGTTCGTCGACGATCCACGCATCCGCGCGATCGGCGTGCACCTCGAAGGGCTGAAGGACGTGCGCGCGTTCAGCGAGGCGGCGGCACGCGCACTCGCGCGCGGTGTGCCGATCGTCGCGCTGAAGAGCGGCACGTCGACGCTCGGCGCGCAGCTCGCGATGAGCCACACGAGTTCGCTCGCGGGCTCGGACGCGCTGTACGACGCGCTGTTCCGGCGGCTCGGCGTGATACGCGTAAAGGACCCGGTCGGCCTCGTCGAGACGCTGAAGCTGCTCGCGATCGCAGGCGTGCCCGAGCGCCGCACGCTCGCCGCGCTGGCGACGTCCGGCGGCGATGCGGGGCTCGTCGCGGATCTCGGCGAAGCGCGCGGCATCGCTTTTCCGCCGGTCGGCGATGCGGGCCGCGACGCGCTCGGCAACGTGCTGCCCGCGTACGCGACGATCGCGAACCCGCTCGATTTCACGACGACGCCGTGGGGCGACCCCGACCGGATGCGCGCATGCTGCGACGCGCTGCTCGCCGATCGCCCGGGCGCCGCCGCGCTGATCCTCGACTATCCGCAGGAAGCGACCGGCGAGCGGCCGCTGTGCGATATCGCCGCGCACGCGTTCGCGGCCTCCGCACGCCAGCACGGCGTGGTCGGCGCGGTGATCTCGGTGTTTCCGGACCTGACGCCGCCCGATCACGCGGCCCGCATGGCCGCCGCCGGCATCGCGCCGCTGCAGGGGCTTGCCGACGGGATCGATGCGATCGGCGCGGCGATGACCTACGGCGACACGCGCCGCCGCGTGCTCGACGCCGACGCGCTGAACGCGCTGCCGGTGCTGCGCGCGGGCGACGGCGGCAACGGCGCCGCGACGCTGCACGACGAATGGGCGAGCAAGCAGATGCTGGCCGCGCACGGGCTCGACGTGCCGCCGGCCGAATGCGTCGCGCCCGCCGATGCGCCGGCCGCCGCGCAGCGGCTCGGCTTTCCGGTCTGCGTGAAAGTGGTCAGCGATCGCCTGCCGCACAAGACCGAAGCCGGCGCGGTCGCACTGAAGCTCGGCTCGCCCGAAGCCGTCGCCGCGGCCGTCGCGCGAATGACCGAACAGGTCGCGCGTTATGCGCCGGATGTGCACGTCGAACGCATCCTCGTCGAGAAGATGGCCGACGCGCCGCTGCTCGAGCTGATCGTCGGCGTGAAGCGCGAGCCGAATTTCGGTCTCGCGCTGGTGCTCGGCACCGGCGGCGTGCTGGTCGAACTGATCCGCGACACCGCGACGCTGCTGCTGCCGGTGCGCGAAAGCGACGTGCGCGACGCACTGCTCGGGTTGAAGCTCGGCCCGCTGCTGACCGGCTATCGCGGGCGGCCGAAGGCCGATCTCGATGCGGTCGTCGCGAACGTGATGGCGATCGCACGCTTCGCACAGGCGCATGCCGACACGCTCGTCGAACTCGACGTCAATCCGCTGCTGGTGATGGAACGCGGCGCGGTGGCCGTCGATGCGCTGGTGCGGCTCGACGCGTGATGCCGGCCTGAAACGCGGCGGCCCGCTCGCGTGATGCGTGAGCGGGCCGCTGCCTGATTGCCGAGTCGTCCATCGAAGACGAAGAACGCTCTGCCGTTCAGATCACCTTGCCGGGATTGAGCAGTCCGAACGGATTGAATGCATGCTTGAGGCGGCGCATCGCGGCGATCTCGGCGTCGCTGCGCGAACAGCCGAGCCAGTCGCGCTTATAGCGGCCAATCCCGTGCTCGGCCGACACCGAGCCGCCCGCATCGCGCACGAGCGGATACAACACCGCGTCGACGTCGTGCGCGCCCTCACCCGCCGCATACGGCGCGGAAACGCACACATGCAGGTTGCTGTCGCCGAGGTGGCCGAAGAAGAACACGTGCGCCCCGGGCCAGCGTGCGTTCAGCGCGCGCTCGCACGCGTCGATGAACTTCTCCGTCGCCCGCGGCGGAATGCCGACGTCGAAATTGACGAGACCAGGGAGATCGTCGATCGCGAGCCCTTCGCGCACCGTCCAGAATACCTGCGCATCGGCCGCGGTCTGTGCGAGCGCCGCATCGTCGATCAGTCCGCGTTCGAGCCAGTCGGCCAGCACCGCTTCGAACCGTTCGGCCGTCTGCGCGGCATCGCCGCTCGCGCATTCGATCAGCACCTTGACGCCGCCATCCGCCGGCAGCGGCGCGCGCATGCCGGGCGTGTGCGCGCACACGTAGCCGTAGAATGCCGGCCACATCGCCTCGAAGCTCAGCAAGTCCGCGCATGCGGCACGCGCGTCGCGCAGCAGCGCGAGCGCCGCGGCCGTATCGCGCACCGCGCACAACGCGGTCGACGGCGCGGCGAGCCGCGGATGCAGCCGCAGCACGACGCGCGTGATGACGCCGAGCGTGCCTTCGCTGCCGACGAAAGTCTGCCGCAGGTCGTAACCCGCGTTGTTCTTCAGCATCTTGTTCAGCGAACTCAGCACGGTGCCGTCGGCCAGCACGACCTCGAGGCCGAGCACCTGCTCGCGCGTCGTCCCGTAGCGGATCACGCGATTGCCGCCCGCGTTGGTCGCGACGTTGCCGCCGATCTGGCACGAGCCGCGCGCGCCGAGATCGATGCCGAGCGCGAATCCCGCGTCGTCCACTGCTTGCTGCAGCTCCTGCAACGTCGTGCCGGCCCACGCGGTGACGGTGGCCGCGTCCGCATCGATCTCGACGACGCCCTTCATGCGTTCGAGCGACAGCACGACGTCCTGCGCAGCCGGCTCGGCGCCGGCCGCGAGCCCCGTCATCCCGCCCTGCGGCACGACCGTCTGACGATGCGCGGTGCAGATCGCGAGCGCGCGGCTCACGTCGTCGACGCTGCGCGGCCGCACCAGCGCACGCGGCCGCGGGCCGGCCGCTTCGCCGTAGTTCGTGAAATGACGCGCGCCGATGGCGTCGCCCACACCGATGCAATCGTCGCCGAGCGCGTCGCGCAGCGCGGCGACGACGTCGCCATTCAAGGAAGGATCGGACATGATCGACGGGGCCGGCCGAACCCGGCCCGGGAACGAGTAAGGATCAGAAATTATGCCGCATGCCGACGCGCGCGGCGGCCTGCGTGCGGCTCGTCGACGGCGTGAAGCTGTAGCCGATCACCGCGTCGACGCCGTTCGATGCACGCATCCAGTCGACCGCCGCATACACGTCGGTGCGCTTCGACAGCGCGTAATGCGCGCCGAGCGCGACTTCGTGCCAGTGATGCCCTTCGAACGTCGTGTACTGATAGCCCGCGACGAGCGACAGCGGCACGGTCGCCTGGTACAGGCCGCCCGCTTCGTACACGCGCATCGTCGACGATTGTCCGTAGCCCTTGAACGTCGTGTTGCTGAAGTCCGCGTTCAGCGTCAGCTTGCCGAACGTGTACGACGCGCCGACACCGAAGATCGATTGCGAATCGATCGAGAACGGCGTCGAATCGTGCAGGTCGGTGACGGCGCCCGTCGCCGGGTCGACCGTCGCGACCGTCTGCCCGAGCATCGTCCGCACGCCCATCTGCGCATACGGATCGAGCGCGGCAAGCCTGCGCGGCGCGTTGAGCCGCGTGTAGTTGCCGCCCGCCGAGAAATCGCCGTGCGTGTAGCTCGCGCCCACGCTCCATGCGCTGCCATCGTGGAAGCTGCCCGCGTCGTTGCTGAACGAATACATGCCGCCGACCACGAGCCCGTGGAAGCTATTGCTGACGAATTTCACCGCGTTCTGCAGCCGGTCGCCGCTCTGGCGGTCGAAATCGCCGAGGTGCACGCCGTAGCCGCTGCCGAACGCGCTCACGTTGTACGCGGCCGTGAAGTCGAACGCGAAGTCGTACTGATTGCCGAACGTCAGCGTGCCCCAGTCGTTGCCGAGCCCGACGTACGCCTGCCGCCCGAACATCGCACCGCCCTGGTTCAGCCTGCCGGTGCCGAGCCGGAAGCCGCTCTCGAGCTTGAACACCGCCTTGTTGCCGCCGCCGAGATCCTCGGTGCCCATCAGGCCGACGCGGTTGCCGTACGACACGCCGTCGTCGAACAGGTACGCGTGCGCGCCGCCCGTGTTGTTCACGTAGGTGATGCCGCCGTCGATGATCCCGTACAGCGACACGCTGCTCTGGGCATGGGCGTAGCCGTGGACCATCACCGACATCATGCCGGCCAGCAGGAAGCGCTTCTTCATTTTCGGTGTCTCCGGTTGCCGCGCGCGGCGGCTCGATTTTCCGTTGTGCTTGAACGCCGCCCGCCTGCTTCGCTTCGGCACCGCGGCGCTGGCGAGTATAGGTTTTGTTGAATGAATGTTCAATCGATTGACGAGATCGGATGCACCGGTGTTTACACCCATCGGCGATTTCATTATTGAAAAAACGTTCAACCCGTCATAACATCGACCGGCAGCCCCGCGGACGACGTGCGGGCCCGTTCCGAACCTCGGAGTGCACTGGATGACGACCACCCTCAGCCCCGCCGCCGAGCCGCGCCTGCGCTCGGCCTACGAAGGACAGAAGTCGCGCCCGTACGATCCGGCCGCGCCGATCGCGACGCCGCTCGAACTGCATCGCTGCATCGTGCAGCCCGAGTGGGTGGACTACAACGGCCACATGAGCGAGTCGTGCTACCTGCTCGTGTTCGGCGACAGCAGCGATGCGTTCTTCCGCTACTTCGGCATCGACGACGACTATCGCGAAGCCGGCTGCTCGATCTATTCCGCGGAAACGCACATTCGCCACCTGCGCGAAGCGATGCTCGGCGAGCCGCTGCGGCTCACGGTGCGGCTGCTCGACCTGGACGATCGCCGGCTGCACGTGCTCCATTCGATGCATCACGCGACGACCGGCGCGCAGCTCGCGACCGGCGAACAGCTGCTCACGCACGTGGACATGCGCGCGAAACGCTCGGCGCCGTTTCCGGACGCGATCCGCCGGCATCTCGACGCGATTCACGCCGAGCATGCGCGCGCGCCGCGCGAGCCGCACGCGGGCCGTGCGATCGCGATCCGCCGCGCGGTGCCCGCTGCTTCCGCTACCTCCACTTCCCGCTGACCAAGCCGAACCACGACGGAGATTTCCCATGCAGACGCACGACGCCTGGCGCAGCCGCGCCGGCCAGCTCGACATCGCTTCCCGCGCGTTCGTGGACGGCGCGTTCCGCGACGCGCACGACGGCGCCACCTTCACCTGCACGAGCCCGATCGACGGCCGCGTCCTCGCGCAGGTCGCGCATTGCCGCACGGCCGACGCCGACCTCGCGGTCGCGGCTGCGCAGCGCGCGTTCGAAAGCGGCATCTGGCGCAACGCATCGCCGCGCGAACGCAAGCGCGTGCTGCTGCGCTGGGCCGCGCTGATCCGCGAGCACGCGGACGATCTCGCGCTGCTCGAAACGCTCGACACCGGCAAGCCGGTCGGCGATACGACCACGATCGACATTCCGTCCACCGCGTATTGCGCCGAGTGGTTCGCCGAGGCGATCGACAAGACCGGCGGCGAGGTCGCGCCGGCCGACGCGCATCTCGTCGGGCTCGTCACGCGCGAGCCGATCGGCGTGGTCGCGGCGGTCGTGCCTTGGAATTTCCCCGCGATGATCGCGATGTGGAAATGCGCGCCCGCGCTCGCGGCCGGCAACAGCGTCGTGCTGAAGCCGTCCGAGAAGTCGCCGTTGAGCGCGCTGCGGCTCGCCGCGCTGGCCGCGCAGGCCGGGCTGCCGGCCGGCGTGCTGAACGTGCTGCCGGGGTTCGGCGATGCAGGCGAAGCGCTCGCGCGGCATCCGGACGTCGACTGCATCGCGTTTACCGGCTCGACCGCGATCGGCCATAAAGTCGCGCGCTGCGCGGCCGATTCGAACCTGAAGCGCGTATGGCTCGAACTCGGCGGCAAGTCGCCGCAGATCGTGCTGCCCGATTGCCCCGATCTCGAACGCGCGGCGCGCACCGTCGCGCACGCGGTGTTCTACAACACCGGGCAGATGTGCACGGCGGGTTCGCGCCTGCTCGTCCATCGCGCGATCCGCGACGAACTGGTCGCGCGCGTGCTCGCGATCGCGCCCGAGTATGCGCCCGGCGATCCGCTGTCGCCCGACACGCGGATGGGCAGCCTGATCGACGCCGCGCAGGTCGAGCGCGTGCTCGGCTACGTCGACGCCGGCCGTGACGAGGCGACGCTGCTCGCGGGTGGCCGGCGCGCGCGCACCGCGAGCGGCGGCCAGTACGTCGAGCCGACCGTGTTCGACTGTCCGCGGGCCGATGCGCGGATCGTGCGCGAGGAGATTTTCGGGCCGGTGCTGGCGGTGACGGCGTTCGACGATCTGGATACGGCCGTCGCACTCGCGAACGACACGCGCTACGGGCTCGCGGCGTCGGTGTGGACCGCCAACCTGACGACCGCGCACGAAACCGCGCGGCGGCTGCGGGCCGGCACGGTGTGGGTGAACGGCTACGAGGAAACCGACGACATGAACTTCCCGTTCGGCGGCTTCAAGGAATCGGGCAATGGGCGCGATAACTCGCTGCACGCGCTGGAGAAGTACACGGAGTTGAAGTCGACGGTGATCCGGTTGCGGTGATATCCAGTAGAAACTTCATTCGAACACGTCCGGCCCAGAGCATTCATGAGCGGCGGGCTCGGTTGTCGCAGCTTCCTCGAAATCGGCATCAACCGGGCCGATCAGTGGCGTCAGCCACGCCCAGTCTTGCGGCACGGGCTCGAGGATGACAGACGCGCCGTGCCGCCGAATCCGGACCTCCGTGGTATCGAAGCGGAAATCCTTGGGCAAGCGGACAGCCTGCGATCCACCATGCTCGAAAATCTTGGCAGCCTCCATCTCAGCACTCCATGCATCGACAAAACGTGGATATTTTTCCAACTGTGGGTCGCGGCGGCGAGTCGTGCGGTCGACATATTGATGATGAACGGTCGCCTTTCGGGAAATTTGCTCGCGACGGGACACGCGTAGCCGGACATTCTGGCTACGCATTCATTCCCATCGGGAAACAATCAATCACCATCCGGCGATTCATCTCCCCGTCCGCGCGTTCTAGACTATCGGATCACTTCCCCACCGGACCCACGCAATGACCGACGTCCTGCCGCTGACCACCGATCCCGAATCCGGCCTCCACTACCGGCTGCGCCCGGCCGCCGGCCGCCCCGCGGGCCGCCTGTTGCTGCTGCACGGCGTCGGCGGCAACGAAACCAACCTGCTGAACCTGGCCGGCACGATCGATCCGCGCCTCGAAATCGCGTTCGTGCGCGGGCCGCTGACGTTCGGCCCCGGCCAGCACGCGTGGTTTCCGGTGCGCTTCGGCCCGAACGGCCCGGAAATCGATGCGGCCCGCGCGGAGGCGAGCCGTGTGCAGTTGATCGCGCTGCTGCGCGCGTTGCGCGCGCGGGACACCGGGAACGAACCCGCCGCATTGCCCACCGTGATCGCCGGCTTCAGCCAGGGCGGCATCATGAGCGCGAGCGTCGGCCTCACCTCGCCGGCCGACGTCGCCGCATTCGCGGTGCTGTGCGGGCGCATCCTGCCGGAGATCGATCCGCTGATCGCGTCGCGCGATGCATTGAGCCCGCTGCACGCGCTGGTGATGCACGGCCGCTTCGACGACAAGCTGCCGGTCGCGTGGGCGAACACGGCCGACGCGAAGCTGACGGCGCTCGGCGTCGCGCACGACACGCAGCTCTATGACGCCGGCCACGAACTGACTGCGCAGATGGCCGGCGACTTCAGCCGCTGGGTCGGCGCACGCGCCGGATTGAACTGAGCGCACCGGGCGGTCGCCCGCCCGGGCCTGTCGTCAGACGTTGCTCGCCGGATCGGCAACGATCGGCACGCCAGCCTCGGCAGCAGCCTGTCGCTCGGCACCGCGCTTTGCCAGCTTCCAGCCGACCACCAGCGCGAGCACGACCACGGGAATCATCGCGACGGTCCACGTGCCGCCCGGGTAATCGAACGCCATCAGCACCAGCACGCTGACCAGGAACCCGAGCGTGAGCCACGACGTGAACGGCGCGCCGGGCATCCGGAACGACACGGGGCTCAGCTCGCCGCGATTGACCGCGCGGCGGAACAGGATCTGGCACATCACGATGAAGCCCCAGGTCGTGATGATCCCGAGCGACGCCATGTTCAGCACGATCTCGAACGCCTGCGCCGGCACGATGTAATTCAGCGGCACGCCGATCGCATTGACCGCGACCGTGACCAGGATCCCGCCGTACGGCACGCCGCGCGCGTTCATCCGCGACACGAAGCGCGGCGCCGAGCCGCCCATCGCGAGCGAACGCAGCACACGCCCGGTCGAATAAAGGCCGGAGTTCAGGCTCGACAGCGCGGCGGTCAGCACCACGACGTTCATCACCGTGCCGACGTACGGCACGCCGAGCTTGCTGAAGAACGTGACGAACGGGCTTTCGTGCGCGCTGTACGCGGTCCACGGCAGCAGCATCGTCAGCAGCACGACCGAGCCGACGTAGAACAGCGCGATGCGCCACATCACGCTGTTGATCGCCTTCGGCAGCACCTTGCGCGCATCGGCGGTCTCGCCCGCCGCGACGCCGACGAGCTCGATGCTCGCATACGCGAACACGACGCCCTGCACGATCAGCACCGCCGGCAGGATCCCGTGCGGGAAGATCCCGCCGTGATCCGCGACCAGATGCAGCCCCGGCATCTGCCCGGCAACCGGATGGCCGCTCGCGAGAAACACGGCGCCGACCGCGAGGAACAGCGCGAGCGTCCCCACCTTGACGATCGAGAACCAGAACTCCATCTCGCCGAACACCTTCACGCCGATCATGTTCATCACCGACACGATCCCCAGCGCGCCGAGCGCGAACACCCACTGCGGCACGTCGGTGAACACGGCCCAGTACTTCATGTAGATCGCCACCGCGGTGATGTCGACGATGCCGGTGGTCGCCCAGTTCAGGTAGTACATCCAGCCCGCGACGAACGACGCGCGCTCGCCCATGAACTCCCGTGCGTACGACACGAACGAGCCGCTGGTCGGCCGGTGCATCACGAGCTCGCCGAGTGCGCGCATGATCAGGAAGGCGAATGCGCCGCACACGAGATACACGACGGCCAATGCGGGCCCCGCGCTCTGCAGGCGGCCGCCCGCGCCGAGAAAGAGGCCGGTGCCGATCGCACCGCCCATCGCGATCATCTGCACGTGTCGGGGCTTCAAGTGCTGCGCATAGCCGGCTTCGTGCGACGCGAACATCGCATCGCGATCGGCATGACGGGGGTCCGCGCCGCCGGCCGGGTCGGCCGCGCGCTCGCTGGCGTGCTTCATGGTGTGTCTCCGTTTCTTGATGTGTCGCGCCCGTCGGCGGGCGCTGCGGGAACGGCCGCGCGCGGGCCGCCGGCGGCAGGCGCCGGCGCCGCGCGGCCGGAATCAGTACGCGCGCGGACGGATCAGCGCTTCGGGCTGCAGCGCCTCGTCCAGTTGCGCGTCGGTCATCAGCTGGCGATCGAGCACGACTTCGCGGATCGACTTGCCGCTCGCGTGCGCCTCGGCGGCCACGGCGGTCGCGCGCTTGTAGCCGATGTACGGGTTCAGCGCGGTCGCGAGCGCGACCGACCGCTCCATCGTTTCGCGCAACCGCTCGGGGTTCGCGGTGATCCCGCTCACGCAGCGGTCCGCGAGCGTCGTGCAGGCGGCCGTCAGGTGGCCGAAGCTGCGGAACAGCGCGCTCGCGATCACCGGCTCGAACGCGTTGAGCTGAAGCTGGCCGGCCTCGGCGGCGAAGGTCACCGTCAGGTCGTTGCCGAACACTTCGAACGCGACCTGGTTCACGACTTCCGGTATCACCGGGTTCACCTTGCCCGGCATGATCGACGAGCCGGCCTGCACCGGCGGCAGGTTGATTTCGCCGAAGCCGGCACGCGGGCCGCTCGACAGCAGCCGCAGGTCGTTGCAGATCTTCGACAGCTTGACCGCGATCCGCTTCAGCACGCCGGAGACCTGCACGAACGCGCCGCAGTCCTGCGTCGCCTCGATCAGGTTCGGCGCGGTGCTCAGGTCCAGGCCGGTGATGCGGCGCAGCGCGGCCAGCGCCTTCTCCGCATACTGCGGATGCGCGGTGATGCCGGTGCCGATCGCGGTCGCGCCGAGATTGATCTCGCGCATCAGCAAGCCGGCTTCCTGCAGGCGCGCGATGTCTTCCGTCACCATCACCGCGTAGGTCGAGAACTCCTGGCCGAGCGTCATCGGCACGGCGTCCTGCAACTGCGTGCGGCCGAGCTTCAACAGATCCGCGAACGCGTCGGCCTTCTCCGCGAACGCATCGCGCAGGCGCGCCATCGCGTCGAGCAGATGCTCGACCGCAAAGCAGGTCGCGATCCGGATCGCGGTCGGATAGACGTCGTTCGTGCTCTGCGCGAGGTTGACGTGCTCGTTGGGATGCAGGTATTCGTATTGCCCGCGTGCATGCCCCATGATCTCGAGCGCGCGGTTGCAGATCACCTCGTTGGCGTTCATGTTGGTCGACGTGCCGGCCCCGCCCTGGATGATGTCGACCACGAACTGGTCGTGCAGGCGGCCTTCGCGGATCTCGACACAGGCGGCGGCGATCGCGTCGCGATACGCGTCCGGCAGCAGCCCGAGCTCGCAGTTCGCGTCGGCCGCGGCTTCCTTCACCGCCGCGAGCGCCATGACGAGGTACGGCAACGACGCGATCGTGCGCCCCGAAATATCGAAGTTTTCCTTCGCGCGCAGCGTATGGACGCCGTAGTACGCCGAATCCGGAATGCTTCGTTTCCCTAAGAGATCCGCTTCGACGCGGAAGCCGTTTTCCGTCATGGTGCCCCTCCTGAAATGTCTCGTGCCGCCGCGGCAACGCGGCTGCGTTCACCGCTTCCCCGTACGACGGGATCGCATTCTATGCCTTTGCATAAAGAAGCTCGTCTCTGTATTATCGAAAGCAGTTTTGCGTGGGACGCAACAGCGAGAGACGAATGAAAACAATGGCAAGAGACACCGGCATCGATCACCTCGGCGCGATGCGCGCGTTCGTGCGGGTCGTCGAAATGGGGAGTTTTTCCGCGGTCGCGAAGGAGATGCACGTGTCGACGTCCACCGTCGCGCGCAAGATCACGGCGATCGAGGACGCGCTCGGGGTCGCGCTGCTGCATCGCTCGACGCACAGCGTGACGCTGACCGAGGCCGGCCACATCTACCTGGAACGCGCGGTCACGCTGATCGCCGATCTCGACGACACGCTGCGCGTCGTCGCCGAGCTCAATTCGCAGCCGAGCGGCCCGCTGAAGCTCACCGCGCCGGTCGCGTTCGGCCGCCGCCACCTCGCGCCGCTGATCGCGCCGTTTCTCGCGCGCTACCCGACGATCCAGCTCGACGTGCGGCTCACCGACAACCACAACGATCTCGTCGCCGGCGGCTTCGACCTCGACATTCACGAGGGCGAGAACTATCTGGACAACCTGGTCGTCCACCGGCTGTCGCGCAACGACAGCATCCTGTGCGCGACGCCCGGCTATCTCGACCGCTGCGGGCGCCCCGCGACACCGGACGACCTGCGGCATCACAACTGCCTGCGCTACGTGCACCCGGAAGGCGATCCGCGCTGGGAGCTCGCGCGCGGCGACGCGCGGCACAGCGTGCTGCCGGCCGGCAACCTCGTCACCGATCATTCGGAACTGCTGCTGGATGCAACCTGCGCGGGGCTCGGCATCGCCGAATTCGAGATCTGGCTGGTGCGCGACCTGCTCGCGAGCGGCCGGCTCGAAGCCGTGCTGCCGCGCTACCGGCTGCAGAACAAGCTCACGGGCGACTACATCTACATCGCGTACCTCGCGAACCGCCGCAGCTCGGCGAAGCTGCGCGTGCTGAAGGACTTCCTCGCGGAACATCTCGCGCACATCGGCGAGCTGTCGGAAGTCGAGCTGACGAAGATTCGCGACGCGGGCGCGTAGCCGCTGCGGGCGCACCGGCCGGCAAGCCGGCGCCGCTGCCGCACGCACCTCCGGCCTGCGGCATCGGTGCGCCGACGCCCGTCAGGCCGGCTGCAATTCGAACGGGAACGTCGCGTGCCCGATCTCGACACCCTGCGTGTTCAGCATCCGCGGCCGGTGGAACGCGGCGAGCCGCGCGCGCTGCGCGTCCGTGCCGATCTGCAGACGCTCGAGCAGTTCGCTGACCATCATGTACAGCACGTCGATGTTGCCGTCCTCGATCTTCACCGAGAGGCCGAGCGCGCCGTCGGCGCCGAGTGCCCGCGTGCGCGCCGATGCGCGTACGCCGATCCCGTAGCACGCATCCGCACCGAGCTTGCCGACGACCTGCCCTTCGAACGCGTCCATCAGCACCGTGCAGTAGCGCCCTTCTCCGGCGACCAGCTCCGGATGGGCCGTCATCGCATGATGAATGCGCGCCAGCGCACGCACGCGATCGGTCGCCGCGGCCGCGCCAGCTGCCACCGTATCCGCGCCGTCGGCCAGCGATGCGTAAAGACGCGCGAGGCGATCGAGCGAGAACGCCGGCGTCGGCAGGTTGCAGCCGTCGATCGCCCAGTCGACCTCGTCGTCGCGCAGGCCGCACGCATTGGCGACCACCTGTTTCACGCGCACCTGCATCGGATGCTCCGGCAGATGATAGTCGGCGATCGCGGCGCCGATCGCCCGCGCGCCGGCCAGCATCCCGACATGCTTGCCCGAACAGTTGCTGCAGACGCCGGTCGGCGTGTAGTCGCGCTTGATCCACGACCGGTACACCGCGTCCGACAGCGGCGCATGCCCGCCGCACCGCAGATCCGACTCCTGCGCGTCGACCTTCTCCAGCATCGCCCGCGTGCGCGCGATGTGCCGCTCCTCGCTGCTGTGCGACGCGCACATCAACGCGATGTCCGCGTCGTCGAAACCGAACCGCTCGGGCGCGCCCGTCTCGATCACGGACAGCGCCTGGGCCGGCTTCGCCGCCGAGCGCGCGAGCGTCATCCGGTACGGATCGCCGAGCCGGAACAGCAGTTTGCCGCCGGCATCCACCACCGCCACGTCGGCGACGTGTTTATTCTCGATCGCCTTGCCGCGGTACGTCACGACCGCTGCGCGTTGGGTGTCCATCTGTCCTGTCTCCTTCGTCGGGGCCTGAATGCCGGGGCCCGTGCAACCGGTACGGCAGTGTATCGAGTCTGCCGCCGGGTCGAGTCGATCGGCCGGTGGAAAGTGGTATTGCGCCGGATGCAAAGCCGTCGCGCCTCACGAAAACCTGACCGACTCAGTACATATAGCCTTCGATCGCCAGCAGCGCGAACGTCGCGAGCCAGTGCTCGCCCATGTAATCGCCGGCCACGTGCGCGAGCGCGCTCGCGAGATGCCGGTCGGCCGCATCGAGCAGCCTCGCGCGCCGCGCATCGTCTTCCGGCAGCGCGCCGGCCAGCGCGCGCTGGCACCACGCGCGGCTCAGGTTCAAGCCGTCCAGGTGCGCGATCTTGCCGTCGCTGCGGTCGCTGACCGTCGCCGGCACGAACAGCGTCGCCGGCTCGCCGCGCGCGAGATCCGGCAGGAAACGCACGAACCAGCCGTCGAATTCGGCGGCCGGCAGCACGCGCCGCATCAGCTCCGCCTCCATCAGCGCGGGCGACAGGAACTCGTCGCCCGACGGCTCCCACGCCTGGCACGCGACATCGTTCAGGTGCCAGCGTTTCGCGGTATCGACGATCAGCGCCGCGAGCCCGTCGCGCTGCGTCGCGCGCGCAAAGTCGAGCGCGAGCGCCAGTGCGAACGCGGTGTTGAAGTGCGTGCCGACCCGCAGCGGATAGGTCGCCTTCGGCAGGAAGGTCTCGAAGCGCGCGACGAACAGGTCGGCGAGCGGCGCGATCGTCTTCGCCCAGCGGGCGGCCTGCGGCACCACGCCCTTCAGCGCGAGCCGCTCCAGCTGCGCGGACAGCGCCAGCAGCCACGCCCATCCGTACGGCCGCTCGAAGCCGCTGTTGTGCGGCAGCGCGAGATACGCGCGTTCGCCGACGACGTTCGCGTCGGTGAAATGCGCGTCGACGACGGCGATGATCCGGGCGGCTTCCGCCAACGCCGGATAGCGTTCGAGCACGCGCAGCACGAGCCAGTAGCCGTGCACGCACGAATGCCAGTCGTAGCTGCCGTAGAAGATCGGGTGCAATGCGCGCGGCCCCTGCACGTCGTGCGGGCCTTCGAGCGAATGGGTGAGCTTGTTCGGATATTCGCGGGTCAGGTGCGCGAGCGCGAGCGACGCGAATTTCGACGCGAGTTCGGGGGTCAGTCGGTCGGTCATGGGCATCTCGTCAGAAGCGGAATACGAACGCGTACATCAGCAGCGTGTTGACGGCCAGCAGCAGCACGGCGGTCGGCCACTGCGCCTTGATCACGCCGTTCTTGTCCTTCAGCTCGAGCAGCGCGGCCGGCGCGATGTTGAAGTTCGCGGCCATCGGCGTCATCAGCGTACCTCAGAAGCCGCTCAGCATCCCGATCGCGCCGAGGATCGCCGGGTTGCCGTGGAACTGGTGGACGATCAGCGGCAGGCCGATGCCGGCCGTCATCACCGGGAACGCGGCGAACCCGTTGCCCATGATCATCGTGAACAGCGCCATGCCGACCGTATAGGCGGCGACGACCGCGAACGGCGAATCGATCGGCACCCAGTCCTTCACGAGCCCCGCCACCACGCCGCCGACGCCCGCGATCGTCACCACCAGCAGCGCGTTGAAACGCAGCGCGAAACCGATCACGACGATCGGCACGCCAATCAGCACCAGCATTGCTCCTCCGTGTGTTGGATGCGCGGCGCCGGGACGACACGCCGCCAGCCCGGTTTCGACCGGTTCACGCCGCAAAATCCAACACGAGACTTTACCGATAAAAAGTCGACAATTTGATGCTTCGGATAAGCATTGAAACCGGTACTACCGTGCGCCGGCCGTGTGTCAGCGGTGTTTCGGTCGGCAGCGGGCGGCAACGGCGGCGCGCGCGTGGCATGCGCGCGCCCGCCGCGCATGGCGGAGCGCCGGTGCGCCGACTAAACTGGAAGGCATCGGCAACGTTCGGGAGAGCCGCCATGATTGACGTATTCCAGACCATCGGCAGCCGCGCGTTCTCCGCTCATCTGGCGAAGGACGGGATGGTGACGCTGATGGAACAACGCCAGGAAGTCGACCGCGTGACGCTCGCGACCGCCTATGCCGCACTCGTCGAGGAATCGGAGCAGGAAGCCGACCTGCTCGACGCAACCGTCGAAGGGATGATGCGCGCGCTGATCCAGGGGTACGCGCGCAGCCATTGATCGACTGAACGCGTGCCGGGCGCGGTGCACCGGCCTGCGCGGCCGGCTCGCCGATGCCCGCGCATGCGCCCGTTTCCCGCCGAAACGAACGCGCCGGCAACGGGTTTTCCGCACTGCCGCATCGTCCCGCACATGGCCGTCCGCCTTCCCGGGCGGCAAAAATGTCGCCCCGGAATAGAGAAAAGGGTCGGAAACGACGCAATGCGCAATTTTTTCGATTGCCGCCGCTCGCGCCGCATGACAGCATGCGGACGTCGCCAATCGAAAAGAACTCCGTGCCGCCCGCCCGCCGATGCCGTTCGGCGGCGCCGGATCGGCACTGCCTTTCATGAACCCGGCCCATATCCAACACTACGAACCGACCGGAGTATCCCGCTTGTGAATATCGGCATCGTCAACGACCTCCCGCTTGCCGTCGAGGCGATGCGCCGCGCGCTCGCGCGCCGGCCCGAGCATCGCGTGCTGTGGGTCGCGACCGACGGCGCGCAAGCCGTCGAACTGTGCGCCGCGCAACCGCCCGACGTCGTGCTGATGGACCTGATCATGCCGAAGTGCGACGGGATCGAGGCGACGCGGCGGATCATGCGTTCCGCCCGCCCGTGCGCGATCCTGATCGTGACGAGCTGCATCGGCGCGAACGCATGGCGCGTGTTCGAAGCGATGGGTGCCGGCGCGCTCGACGCGGTCGATACGCCTCGCCTCGGCGAAGACGCGGCGGGCGACACCGCGCGGCTGCTGCTCGCCAAGATCGAGCAGATCGGCCGCCTGCTCGACGCGCCCGGCGGTGTCCGCGCGGCCGGCACGGCCTCACGCGCGGGCGGCGGCCCGCTGATCGCGATCGGCGCGTCCGCCGGCGGCCCCGGTGCGCTCGCGTCGATCCTCGGCAGCCTGCCGGCCGACTTCAGCGCGCCGATCGTGATCGTCCAGCACGTCGATCGCGCGTTCGCCGAAGGCATGGCGCAATGGCTCGACGGCCAGACGCCGCTGACCGTGCGCGTCGCGCATCAAGGCGACCGCCCGCAGCCGGGCGTCGCGCTGCTCGCGGCGACCGACGATCACCTGCGCATCACGCGCACCGGCACGCTCGAATACACGCGCGAACCGGCCGCCACGCCGTACCGGCCGTCGGTCGACGTGTTCTTCAACAGCCTGACCGAGCACTGGCCGGGCCGTGTGATCGGCGTGCTGCTGACCGGCATGGGACGCGACGGCGCGATCGGCCTGAAGGCCCTGCGGATGAAGGGCTATCACACGATCGCGCAGGACGAGGCGACCAGCGCCGTCTACGGCATGCCGAAGGCGGCCGCGACGCTCGGCGCGGCCCGCGCGATCCTGCCGCTCGAGCGCATCGCGGGCGAGTTGGCGGCACTCGCGCGAATCTGAACCCAATGAAACCCTGTCACACCCGTCGCAGCCATGGCGCGACCCTGCATCAATCATGACCAGCGACCTCACCCGCCCGCCCGGCGGCCTGCAGGCGGCGTTCGACGCCGCGCACCTGCCGCCCATGCCGCACGCCGACACCCCCGCAATGGTCCTGCTCGTCGACGACCAGACGATCGTCGCGGAAGCCATCCGGCGCGCGCTCGTCGACGAGGACGGCATCGACTTCCACTACTGCCCGCGCTCGGACGACGCGCAGGCGACCGCGATCGAGACGCGGCCGACCGTGATCCTGCAGGATCTCGTGATGCCCGGCATCGACGGGCTGAGCCTCGTGAAGGCGTACCGCGCGAATCCGGCGACGCGTGACGTGCCGATCATCGTGCTGTCGACGCAGGAAGAGCCGGTGATCAAGAGCGCCGCGTTCGCGGCCGGCGCGAACGACTATCTCGTGAAACTGCCCGACCGCATCGAGCTGGTCGCGCGGATCCGCTATCACTCGCGCTCGTACATGAACCTGCTGCAGCGCGACGAGGCCTATCGCGCGCTGCGGCAATCGCAGCAGCAACTGCTCGAGGCCAATCTCGAACTGCGGCGCCTCACGCATTCGGACGGCCTGACCGGGCTGTCGAACCGCCGCTATCTCGACGAATACCTGGCCGCCGAATGGCGGCGCGGCACGCGCGAGCGCAGCGAGCTGTCGCTGCTGATGATCGACGTCGACAACTTCAAGCTGTACAACGACACGTACGGCCACGTGTCGGGCGACAGCGTGCTCAAGCAGGTCGCGACAACCATCGAGCGCTGTCTCGGGCAGTCCGGCGACCTCGCCGCGCGTTTCGGCGGCGAGGAGTTCGCGGTCGTGATGCCGGCCACGTCGCCGGGCGCCGCGCGGCTGCTCGGCGAGAAGATTCGCCTCGCGGTCGAGTCGCTGCGGCTCGAGCACGCGCATGCGTCGACGGGCCGCTACGTGACGATCAGCATCGGCGGCGCGAGCATCGTGCCGGCCCCCGGCCTGCCGACCACCTCGCTGATCGAGGCGGCCGATCGCGCGCTGTATCGCGCGAAGCACGACGGCAAGAATCGCGTCGAGATCGACGCGCCGCCGGCCCCCCCTGTTCCGCCGGCCGGCGGCGCTTTCGCCTGAACGCCTACACGGTGACGAGCCGGCGCGCGTAATCGGTCGGATCGAGCGGCCGGCCGAACAGGTAGCCCTGCTGCATGTCGCAGCCGATCTGCTGCAGGAACCACGACTGCGCCTGGGTCTCGACACCTTCCGCGGTGACCTTCATCCCGAGGGAATGCGCCATCGCGACGACGGCCTGCGTGATCGCGACCGAGTCGCGATGATCGGGCACGCCCGATACGAACGAGCGGTCGACCTTCAGGTTGTGCAGCGGGAAACGCTTCAGGTAGGCGAGCGACGAGTAGCCGGTGCCGAAATCGTCGACCGAGATCCGCACGTTCATGTCCGTGAGCGCTTCGAGCATCGGCAGCACGGTGTCCGTGTCGTTCATCAGCAGTCCTTCGGTAATCTCCAGTTCGAGCGCCCCCGGATCGAGCTGCGTCTGCGCGAGGCAGTGGTAGACCGACTCGACGAGCCCCTCGTGGAACTGCCGAGGCGACAGGTTGACCGCGAGCATCAGGTCGGGCGCGATCGTGCGGCGCCATTCGGCGGCCTGCCGGCAGGCCGTTTCGAGCACCCACTGGCCGATCGCGACGATGAGCCCGGTATCTTCCGCGACCGGAATGAATTCCGCCGGCGACATCGGCCCGAGCTCGGGGCTCGTCCAGCGCAACAGCGCTTCGGCGCCGACCGTGCGGCCGCTGCGCGCGTCGACGACCGGCTGGTACGCGAGCCGCAGCATGTCCGACGAGAGCGCGCGCCGCAGCGACTGCTCGATCGCGAAGCGGCGCTGCAGGCGCAGGTTCAGCTGCGCGGTGAAGAACGTGAAGTGGTTGCGGCCGCGCTGCTTCGCGTCGTACATCGCGGAGTCGGCATTGCGCATCAGCGTGACCGCATCATCGCCGTCGCGCGGCGCGACGCTGATCCCGATCGACACGCCGAGCCAGTATTCGTTGTTCGCGATCTCGAACGGCTTCGCGATCGTGTCGATCACCTCGCGCGCGAGCACGGCCAGCCCGTCGGGATCGTCGCAGTGGTCGACGAGGATCACGAACTCGTCGCCGCCGACGCGCGTGAGCGCGTGGCGCCCGCCCGCGCAGGCCGCGAGGCGCGCCGCGACGCTGCGCAGCAGCGCGTCGCCGGCCTCGTGGCCGGCCGTGTCGTTGACCTTCTTGAAGCCGACGAGATCGATGAACAGGATCGCGACATGCGCAGGCCCGGCCGCCGCCTCGCGCGCGCCGAACAGCTCGCGCATCCGCTCGGAGAGCCAGCGCCGGTTGTAGAGGCCCGTCAGCGCGTCGCGCGTCGCCAGGTAGCGCAGTTGCTGCTGCGCTTCGCGCACGGGGCCGATGTCATGAAACGACACGAGCACCGATTCGGGCTGCGTCTCGCCCGGTTTCACGATCGGCACCGCGTTGCCGCGCACCCAGATGATGTCGCCGTCGGCGAGCCCGAAGCCGACCGAGTAGTCGAGCTGCGGCATGGCCGTGGTGAACGCGAGCCGGCTCGGCCAGTCGTCGGGCTCGATCAGCGTGCCGTCCTCGCGCAGCTTGTACAGGATCACCGTCGACAGCCCGCGGCCGACGAGATCGCCCTTCGCCCGCATCATCCGGTTCGCGCTCGGATTGCTCGCGATCACGATGCCGTCGCGCGACACGACGAGAATCCCTTCGTTCAGGCTGTTGACGACCAGGCGGTGATGTTCCTCGCTGCGCGCGAGCTGCCGCGCGATCCAGTCCTGGTGCACCGCGAGGCCGACGCTGTTGCCGATATCGCGCAGCAGGTCGGTTTCGGTGTCGGTGGGCCGCCGCGGCGTACGGTGATAGACGGCGAATGCGCCGAGCACGGTGCCCGCATCGTCCAGGAACGGCACCGACCAGCACGCGCGCAAGCCGTGCGGCAACGCGAACGAACGGTAGTCGGCCCACAGCGGATCGGTTTCGATGTCTTCGACGGCGATCATCCGGCGCTCGTACATCGCCGTGCCGCACGAGCCCGCGGCGGGCCCGATCGATGCGCCGTCGATCGCCGCGCTGTACTGCACGGGCAGCGACGGCGCGGCGCCGACGTGCACGTGCACGCCGTCCGCGTCGAGCAGCAGGATCGTGCACGACGCGCCGTCGCCGAGCAGCGCCTCGGCGCGCCGGCAGACCTCGACGAGCAGTTCCGGCAGGGGTGTATTGCGTGTGATCAGCCTCAGCACGCTTTGCTCGGATGCGAGCACTTCCGCTGCGAGGCCAAGACTGTAGCGAGAACTTTGCGGTTCGGTATTCAAGATGAATCCTGCCGTCAGTTCGACCGGGTCTGATGCGCCCGATTCGTAGCGATTCTTCGTGCCGTGTATCGCCCCGAGTCGACTCGCCCCCGGTGCGCCCCCATTGCACGCCGGTCACGGCGCGCCAAAATATATTTAACACCAATCCGCGCCCGCTGGCGTACCCGCGCGCATCGAGGGTTTACGCGTGGCCGCGGCCGGCGGGCATGCCGCCCCGATTCGTCAGACGGTTGCAGCGCACCGCCCCGGCCGGCCGCCGTCAGTCCTTGCGGATGTGTTCGGCGAGGAAGTCGATCAGCAGCCGCACGCGCGGCAGGAGCCCGCGCCGGGACGGGAACACCGCGTGAATCACGCCGCCCTTCGGCGCCCACCCCGGCAGCACGTCGATCAGCGTGCCGTCGCGCAGGTCGTCCTCGATGACCATGCACGGCAACTGCACGATGCCGACGCCATGAATCGCCGCGTCGCGCAACGCGTGCATGTCGTCGGAGATGTAGCGCGGATGATGGCGCAACTGCGCCTGCTCGCCGTTCGGCCCGACCAGCTGCCACACGTGATGCCGCGGCGGCCCCCAGTCGAGGCTCGGCTCGCCGGCCAGCTCGGCCGGGTCGGCCGGCACCGTGCGTCCGGCCAGCCACTGCGGCGCGGCCACCAGCCGCTGCGGGCTGTCGCCGAGAATCCGCATCACGAGGTCGCTGTCCTCCAGCGGCGGGAAACGCACGCGCAGCGCCAGGTCGAAGCCTTCGCTCAGCAGGTCGACCCGGCGGTTCGTCGCTTCGAGATGCACGTGCACCGCCGGATGGATCGCCATGAAGCGCGCGACGAGCTCGCTCACGCGATATTCGAGCAGCGCGGTCGGGCAGCTTACGCGGACGATCCCGCGCGGCTCCGCGTGCCGGCGCTCGATCACCTCGCGCGCCGCGTCGGCCTCGACCAGCACCGCGAGGCAGCGCTCGTAGAATTCGCGGCCGGTTTCCGTGACCGTGAAATGACGCGTCGTCCGCTGCAGCAGCCGCACGTCGTAGTGCGCTTCCAGCGCGGCGATGCGCCGGCTCAGCGTCGACTTCGGGACATCCAGCGCCCGCCCCGCCTGCGTGAAGCCGCCGTGCTCGACCACCTTCACGAAATAGTAGAGGTCGTTCAGGTCATCCATGATTGTTCCACCCATAGAACACTGACGGCATTCTAAGGGACTGGAAACCCGGTTGTTGCGTGAATAGCATCATTCTTCGATGGGGATCGATTGCGCGACCGCGACCGGAGATTTTCCGTAACGGGTGCCTCGCGCGCCGAATCGATTGACTAAGCTTGGAGCATTCGCCCGCCGCGCGCACCGCATCGGACGTGTGCGACAGCACGGGCGCCCCGCCGCGACGACGATCCCGACGCCGCGGCCGCCCACCCTGGACCCTCGGGATTTCTCTCACTTCCTGTCCTGTTTCTGGAGGCAACCATGGCAAGCGAACCGATTCGCGATCCCGCGAACGACCACCTGCTCACCCCGCAGAACGCGGCGTTCATCGTCATCGACTACCAGCCGGTCCAGGTGAACTCGATTGCATCGATGGATCGCCAGCTGCTGATCAACAACATCGTCGGCGCATCGAAGGCCGCGGTCGCGTACGACCTGCCGATCGTCCACTCGACCGTCAACGTGAAGACCGGCCTGAACAAGCCGCCGATCCCGCAATTGCGTGCCGCGCTCGAAGGCTATCCGACCTACGACCGCACCAGCATCAACTCGTGGGAAGACGTCGAGTTCCGCAAGGCCGTCGAGGCCACCGGCCGCAAGAAACTGATCATGACCGCGCTGTGGACGGAAGCGTGCCTGACCTTCCCCGCGCTCGACGCGCTGAAGGCCGGCTACGAAGTCTATGTGGTCGTCGATGCGGTCGGCGGCACATCGGTCGCCGCGCACGAAGCCGCGCTGCGCCGCATCGAGCAGGCCGGCGGCCAGATGATCAGCGTCGCGCAGCTGTTCTGCGAGCTGCAGCGCGACTGGGCGCGCAGCGCGACCGTCCCCGCGTTCATCAACCTGTTCATCGAAACAGGCGGCACCGCGGGCATCCAGTTCTCGTACGACAAGAGCTGATTGCCGCACGCCCGCACGCGCCGCAGCCGCAAGCGCGCGTTGCGCGACATGAACGACCCCGCCCGGGCCGGCCGGCCCGGGCGGGTGCCCGCGATACCTAAACCACGTGGTAGCTTGCCGGCGGATACGCCGTCTCCAGCGCGGCCCTGAGATCCGCGTCGGACGCCGTGGCCGACGTGAAGGCGGCCGTCGTGGTGCTCGCCGTGTAGGCCAGCGTCACGGCCCACGTCGGATGGTCCTCGTTGAGATTGTCGCGCGTGGCCTGCGCGCTGAGCGCGCTCGGGCCGCCGTCCGGATTGAACCCGTAGACTGAAATGGTCGGCATGGCATGTCCTTGTCGGTTGGTTGGGGAACGCCGCCGGCACGCACCGGCGACCTGCCCAGCGTAGGCGCCGCACACGCGGGCCGGAATGTGCCGAAGGTCATGGCCGAAGGCCCGTGACGGGCGGTGCGACACCGGTTTTCCCCGCTCCGCCTCGCCCTCATGCACCCTCATGCACCCTCGATGCCGTACCGCGCGCCGCCATCGCCGCGACGCCGTCAGCCGTCTTTGCGGATACGTGATTCAATGTCATTCGAACCGGCGTCGCGCGTTGCCGCCAAGGCGCGCATCGCGCCCCCCTCGACCGACCTTCACGAAAATCCCATGACGAACCCTGCCGACATCAAGGCGCTCGTTTTCGACGTGTTCGGAACGATCGTCGACTGGAGAAACGGCGTTGCGCGCGAAGCCGCCACGTTCCTGGCGCGCCATGCACCGGATCGCGATCCGTTCGAATTCGCCGATACGTGGCGCCGCGAATATGCGCCGTCGATGGAGGAAATCCGCAGCGGGCGCAGGCGCTACGTGCGGCTCGACGTGCTGCACCGCGAGAACCTGGTGCGCACGCTCGACCGCTACGGGATCGACCGCGTGCCCGACGCGGAGATCGACGCGCTCAACCTCGCGTGGCACCGGCTCGATCCGTGGCCGGATGCCGTCGCGGCGCTGCAGCGGCTGAAGCGGCGCTACGTGATCGCGCCGCTGTCGAACGGCAATATCCGGCTGATGGTCGACGTCGCGAAGCACGGGGGCCTGCCGTGGGACGCGATTCTCGGCGCCGAAGTCGCGCACGCGTACAAGCCGTCGCCGAAGGTCTATACCGAAGCGGTCGAGATTCTCGGTCTCGAGCCGGCCGAGCTGTGCCTGGTTGCCGCGCACAACGGCGATCTGGCCGCCGCGCGGCGACTCGGGCTCGCGACCGCGTTCGTGCTGCGGCCGACCGAACACGGGCCGAACCAGACGACCGACCTGAAAGCCGACGACGCGTGGGACTTCGACGTCAAGGATCTGAACGAACTCGCGGATCGGCTCGGTTGTCCGGGCTGATTGCCGGCTGGTAGACTCCGAAGCCCGACCCCGTTCAGCCCCGGCCTATGTCGTCATCCCTGCGTCTGGTAGCAGGCAAGCTCACCGCGATGCGCTTTCTGGAGCGTCCCGATCGGGATGACGCCGCGCGCCATCAGGTGCCGCCCGTCGATCCCGAAGCCCGGAAGAAATCGCTCGGCTACCGGTTCACGCACTACGTGGTGCCGATTGCCGCGGCGCTCACCGGCAACGGTGCCGCCGCCAATGCGCTGGTGTTTCAGCAAGCCGACGAAGACCTCGCCCTGGCCAGCTTGAACGCCGCGGCCGACAAGGTCGAGCATCCGGCGACATGGTCGTATGCGAATATCCGCGGCAGCAAGACCTTTGCATCGGAAAACGCCTACGTCACCGTCGGGAAAAACGGCAGGATCCTGTTCGCGAAGCTCCCGGTCGAAATCGAAATCGGCGGTGACACGTACCGCGGCTTCCTCGGCGGACAGTGCTTCGACGTCGGCGACGACGTCGTTGCCGTGGTCGATCGCCGAGGCCGCCTGCTTGCGCTGTCGTCTCCGGACCGGCGCCACATGGTCATGGATCACACGTGCGGCGACACCGGGTTGGCCGGGCTGACGCATACGCTCTGGCTTGCGTGGAAATGGATGTTCATCGGCATGACCTGTTTCCTGATCCCGCTCATGCTGCTGGGCATCTGGACCAGCGACAGCGGATTTTCCGATCCGACGCTCGTCGTTCTCACGCTGCTCGGCGGACCGTTCGCATTGGGCGTCATGCTGGCACTGCTCATCGGCGTGCGCCTTGCATGGTCGGACTGGCTGCCCGCGTGGCGCGTGTCGCGCATCCTCACTGCATTGGGCCGACCGGACCTGTGCGCGCGCGATTTCGGCGATGCGCTCGACAACGCCGAACGCACCGGACGATTACGCGACACGGATGTCGGGCGAATCTATTACGCCTAGGCACGCCCAGGCGGCCGGCTGCCTGGCGGCGGCCCCTTCGCCGCGCTCGCGTGACGCCGCCGCGGGTGTGCCGCAACGCGGTGCACCTGGAACCGCGTGAACCCCGACCCGCCCGCTGCGCAAATCACCGCCGCCTCCAGCCCCGCTATTCCGGATCCCCGACGAACCGGAGCCGCTCCGACTCCCCCATCAACAACGCCCGGTTCGCGTCCGCCGCCGCACGCAGGTAATCCCACAGAGCCGTCACGCGCCGCAGCTTGCGCAGATCCTCGCGACACGTCAGCCAGAAGCACCGCGTGACCACCACGTCGTCCGGCAGCACCGGCACCAGCGCCGGCTGCGTGGCCGCCATGAAGCACGGCAGGATCGCGAGCGCGCCGCCCTGCAGCGCCGCGAACACCTGCGCGATCACGCTCGTCGTGCGTAGCCCGGCCGTCGCGCCGGGCACCGCGCGCTCCAGGTACAGCAGCTCGCTGCTGAACGCGAGATCGTCGACGTAGCTGATGAACGCATGCCGCGCGAGATCGTCGGCGCAGGTGATCGGCGGATGACTCGCCAGATAGTCGCGCGTCGCATAGAGCCGCAACTGGTAGTCGCACAGCTTCGTGACCACGTAAGGCCCGCGTTCGGGCCGCTCGAGCGTGATCGCGAGGTCCGCCTCGCGCTTCGGCAGGTTGACGAAATGCGGGACCGGCAGCAGGTCGACCGTCACATGCGGATGCGCGACGCGAAACCGCGCGAGCTGCGGCGCGAGGAAAAAACAGCCGAACCCTTCGGTCGACCCGATCCGCACGTGGCCCGACAGCGCCTCGCCGGTGTTCGCGACCTGGTCGCACGCGGACTGCACGGTCGTCTCCATCGCGTCCGCATACGCGACGAGCCGCTGCCCCTCGGCGGTCAGCGTGAAGCCGCCCGAACGCGACTTGTCGAACAGCAACGTGCCCATTGCGGTCTCGAGTGCGCGAATGCGCCGCGCGACGGTCGTGTAGTCAACCCCGAGCCGCTTCGCCGCCCCGCTCGCGCGCTGCGTGCGGGCGACTTCGAGGAAGAAGCGCAGGTCGTCCCAGTTCAGGTTGCCGGAAACCGGCTCGGTGGCGTGTCGCATCGGCGGGAAAAAAGGCAGGTGTCTCGGGGCCGGCTGTCGATATGCATAAATGCACATCCAACCGGCTTTCTTGTCGGTACATCATGGATCTGCGCATAACTATACTCGACCGTGACCTGCGGACCACGAACCGCGGGCAACCAATATGGAGACACCATGCAGACGCGATCCACCCTCGATGAGCATGCAGCCATCGCGACGCCGGCCCCCGAGCGCACCGCGCGGCACTACCTGCTGGCCGGCTGGGCCAGCATGGCCGGCACCACGATCGAGTGGTACGACTTCTTCCTGTACGGCACAGCCGCCGCGCTCGTGTTCAACCGCATCTTCTTCCCGTCGCTGGACCCCGTCGTCGGCACGCTCGCCGCGTTCGGCACGTTCGCGGTCGGCTTCATCGGCCGGCCGATGGGCGGCATCGTGTTCGGCCACTTCGGCGACCGCATCGGCCGCAAGTCGATGCTGATGATCACGCTGCTGCTGATGGGCGTGCCGAGCATGATCATCGGGCTGATCCCGTCGTACGACCGCATCGGCTACTGGGCCGCCGCGCTGCTGATCGCGATGCGCTTCCTGCAGGGGATGGCGGTCGGCGGCGAATGGGGCGGCGCGGTGCTGATGGCCGTCGAGCACGCGCCGAAGGGCCGCAAGGGGCTGTTCGGCAGCCTGCCGCAGACGGGCGTCGGGCTCGGGCTGATCCTGTCGTCGGTCGCGATGGCCGCGGTGGCCGCGCTGCCGGAAGCCGACATGCTGTCGTGGGGCTGGCGCGTGCCGTTCCTCGCGAGCATCGCGCTGGTCGGCCTCGGCTGGTTCATCCGCGCGAAGGTGCCCGAGTCGCCGGACTTCGAGAAGATGCAGCGCCAGGGCAAGGCCGAGAAGTCGCCGGTGACGGCCGCGCTGCGCCGCCATCCGCGCGAGGTGCTGACGATCGTCGGCGCACGCGCCGCCGAGAACACCTGGTTCTACATGGTCGTCACGTTCGCGCTCGCGTATGCGACGCAGCAGCTGCATCTGCCGAAGGCCGAGATGCTGCACGCGATCACGGCCGGCGCGGCGTTGTCGCTCGTCACGATGCCGCTGTGCGGGCATCTCAGCGACCGCATCGGCCAGCGCCGGATGTTCGCGATCGGCCTCGTGCTGATGTGCCTGTTCGCGGCGCCGTTCTTCCTGATGCTCGGCACGCAGCAGACGTCGACCGCATGGTGGGCGATCGTGCTCGGACTCGGCATCGTGTTCCCGATTCTGTATGCGCCGGAGTCGCTGCTGTTCGCGCAGCAGTTCCCGGCGGAAATCCGCTACAGCGGCATCTCGCTGTCGGTGCAGCTCGCCGGCGTGATCGGCGGCGGCTTCGCGCCGATGATTGCGACGTCGCTGCTCAAGGCCGGCGGCGGCCAGCCGCATTACGTGATCGCGTACCTCGTCGGCTTCGGCGTGTTCGCGCTCGTGTGTACCGCGTTGATGCGACCGGCGCGTGCTTGAGCGTCGCTCGACGCACCGGCCCGCATTTGCCCGATTTCAACTTTCAGTTCGACCTGCCGTCCGCCGTGCATGCACGCGCAGCGGGCGCAGGCCACCCTTTTTCTACGCACCATCGTTTCCCGGAGAGTTCCATGAACGCCGCAGTTCCCCAGACCACCCTCGCCCTGCCCACCGCCAAGCTGCTGATCGACGGCGCGTTCGTCGAATCGCAAAGCGCCGAATGGGGCGACATCGTCAACCCCGCGACGCAGGAAGTGATCGGCCGCGTGCCGTACGCGACGCTCGACGAGGTCGATGCCGCGATCGCGTCCGCGCAACGCGCGTTCCAGACCTGGAAGACGACGCCGATCGGCGCGCGGCTGCGCATCATGCTGAAGTTCCAGGACCTGGTGCGCCGCAATCTCGAACGGATCGCGCATACGCTGACGGCCGAGCAGGGCAAGACGCTGCCCGACGCGCAAGGCGACATCTTCCGCGGCCTCGAAGTGGTCGAGCATGCGTGCTCGATCGGCACGCTGCAGCAAGGCGAATTCGCGGAGAACGTCGCGGGCGGTGTCGACACCTACACGCTGCGCCAGCCGATCGGCGTGTGCGCGGGCATCACGCCGTTCAACTTCCCCGGCATGATCCCGCTGTGGATGTTCCCGATGGCGATCGTGTGCGGCAACACGTTCGTGCTGAAGCCGTCCGAACAGGACCCGCTGTCGACGATGCAGCTCGTCGAACTCGCGATCGAGGCCGGCGTGCCGCAGGGCGTGCTGAACGTCGTGCACGGCGGCAAGACCGTGGTCGACCGTCTCTGCACGCACCCGGACATCAAGGCGATCTCGTTCGTCGGCTCGACGCGCGTCGGCACGCACGTGTACAACCTCGGCAGCCAGCACGGCAAGCGCGTGCAGTCGATGATGGGCGCGAAGAACCACGCGGTCGTGCTGCCCGATGCGCATCGCGAGCAGTCGATCAACGCGCTGGTCGGCGCGGGCTTCGGCGCGGCCGGCCAGCGCTGCATGGCGACGTCGGTCGTCGTGCTGGTCGGCAAGGCGCGCGACTGGCTGCCCGAGCTGGTCGAGAAGGCGAAGGCGCTGAAGGTCAATGCCGGCGCCGAAGCCGGCACGGACGTCGGCCCGGTCGTGTCGAAGGCGGCGAAGGCCCGCATCCTGTCGCTGATCGACGCGGGCGTGAAGGAAGGCGCGACGCTGCTGCTCGACGGCCGCGACGTGAAGGTGCCCGGCTACGAGCAGGGCAACTTCGTCGGCCCGACGATCTTCTCGAACGTGACGACCGACATGTCGATCTATCAGGAAGAAATCTTCGGGCCGGTGGTGGTCGTGCTCGAAGCCGACACGCTCGACGACGCGATCGCGCTGGTCAACCGCAACCCGATGGGCAACGGCGTCGGCCTGTTCACGCAGAGCGGCGCGGCCGCGCGCAAGTTCCAGAGCGAGATCGACATCGGCCAGGTCGGCATCAACATCCCGATCCCGGTGCCGGTCCCCTACTTCAGCTTCACCGGCTCGCGCGGCTCGAAGCTCGGCGATCTCGGCCCGTACGGCAAGCAGGTCGTGCAGTTCTATACGCAGACGAAGACGGTCACCGCGCGCTGGTTCGACGACGACGCGACGGCCGGCGGCGTGAACACGACGATCGCGCTGCGCTGATAAAGGAAGCCTGCACATGGAAATCGCATTCATCGGACTCGGCAACATGGGCGGCCCGATGGCCGCCAACCTGCTCAAGGCCGGCCACGCGCTGACGGTGTTCGACCTCGACGCGCACGCGGTCGACGCGGCGGTGCGCGCGGGCGCGACGGCGGCCGCGTCGCCGCGTGACGCGGCCGCCCGCGCGTCGCTGGTGATCACGATGCTGCCGGCCGCGCAGCACGTGCGCGCGGTCTACCTCGGCGACGACGGCGTGCTGGCCGGCGCGCGTGCCGGCGCGACGTTGGTCGACTGCAGCACGATCGATCCGGGCACCGTGCGCGCGGTGGCCGACGCCGCCGCGCAGCGCGACTTCCCGCTCGCCGACGCGCCGGTGTCGGGCGGCACCGGCGGCGCACAGGCCGGCACGCTGACCTTCATGGTCGGCGCGCAAGGCGCGCTGTTCGAGCGCATCCGCCCGGTGCTGCTCGACATGGGGAAGAACGTCGTGCACTGCGGCGGCACGGGCACCGGGCAGATCGCGAAGATCTGCAACAACCTGCTGCTCGGGATCTCGATGATGGGCGTGGCCGAAGCGATGGCGCTCGGCGCCGCGCTCGGCATCGATCCGGCCGTGCTGGCCGGCATCATCAACACGTCCACCGGCCGCTGCTGGAGCTCGGACACCTACAACCCGTACCCGGGCGTGAACGACGCAGCACCCGCCGCACGCGGCTACTCGGGCGGTTTCGCCGCGAACCTGATGCTGAAGGATCTCGGGCTCGCGACCGAAGCCGCGCGCAGCGCACGGCAGCCGGTGTGGATGGGCGCGCTCGCGCAGCAGCTCTATCAGTCGATGAGCCAGCAGGGGCTCGGCACGCTCGACTTCTCCGCGTGCGTGAAGCTGTACGAGGCGCAGCCGGCGTAACGCGGCCGGCGGACGTGCGACGGCCCGCGCTGCCCGTCAACGGCATCGCGGGTCGGTTCACATCCGGAGCAGAGCGGAGGTTACGGCCGCGCGGGCAGCGCGGCGCTTAACCGCGCGGGTTCGACGCGGTCTCGAAGGTCGGATGGCACTCGAACGCGAGTTCCGAGCGCGCATCGACGCGGCGGCCGCCGGTCACCGACTCCTGCTTCAGGCTCGCGCGCATGCCGCGCTGCGTGCAGTAGTTGGTCGCTTCGTCGACAGCTTTTGCATGGGCGTCGGCCCACGTCGTCGCCACGCCGAGCGTGCGCGTCGTCACGGTGAAGACGTTCGGATTCGACGTCGTGGTCACGTCGGAAGCGGTCGAACATGCGGCGAGCAAGCATGCAACGGCCGCGATGGTCAACCCTCGCAGGGATCGAAAAGATAGAGGAATGGACATGGGGGGCAAGCGCGCGTCGATTCGACGGCATTGAGCAACATAGACGACAGTATGCCTGCCCGATCGCCGGAGATCATGCCCTTTTCAGTGAACACATTGTTTCGAATGGTTAAACGATGACCAGTGGTCGGCAAGAATTACAGGCCGTGCGCGCGCCTTGTTGACTGATGCGTCGCTTTTTTCCGGCTACCAGACGGCGTCGGGCCGTCGCGGCGGTACATCGGTGCGGTCGGCGCACCGGCTCGTGCGCGCTGGCGGCCGGTTCCTGCCAGCGCCCCGCCCGGCTCGCCACGTCGGCTGCCTCCGGTCGCATGGCGCGTAGATGTCCGGAGAAGCATCGACCTTTTCAGCCGCGGTCTGCGCGGGCCGGTACACGAAAAGGAAATGGCGTATCAGGGGCGATCCAGCGTCGCCGCTTGCATGGAGGTCGGTGTGCACACGAAGTCCGGTGTGCATACGAACTCGCGTATCCGCCCGACGCTCGAGAACCGTTGTTGAACCAGTAACGCATGCCGCACGCAGAGCGATGCAGCACGGAACCGCACCGTCACGCGGCGCTGAGCATATCGATGTGTGCGCAACCATCTATCGGCGTGTCTCGAAACGCGTCGTCCTCGTGCTCCGCTAACGCACGTTGGCACGGCGCACCGTGATTTCCGCTTGAAACGCGTTTGAAACGCCGTATCCGCACCCATCGCCGCCTCTTTCACCGCGCGGCCCTTTTACAAGCATTACACCCGCCTCGCGCAATCGCGTGCGACACGCGACACGCATGACCCACTGCGCGCCAGATGTGCCGACGCCCACGCCGCCACACGGGCGCCGCCGCGCACCACGCCCCGCAGGCACATCACTTGCGTCATCGAGCCGCCGCTTCGGCGGACGGCAACCCTTCCTTCAACCCGGCGCTGCGCACCGCGCGAGTCCTCGCACGGCGATCCCGCATCGCAAGCAGGTTCCCCCTGAACGAGAGGACGACATGAAATCCATACGAACGATAGTGGCCCTGTGCTCGGTCATTTCCGTGCTCACGGCATGCGGCGGAGACAGCAACGACGTCGGCACCGTGCTCGGCATCTCGAAGCCGCAGGCGCGCTTCATCAACGCGGTGCCGGCCGGCCCGAACCTCGACTACTACCTGAATGCGAAGCTGGATGCGCCGGGTGTCGCGTACAAGGGCGTGACCCGTTATCACGACATCGATTCGGGCACGCAGACCGCCAGCTACGACGTATCGGGAACGACCACGACCGTCGCGTCACAGTCGTTCGGCGCGGCGAACGGTCACCACTACACGACCATCGCGTTGCCGAGCACCTCATCGGCGATTTCGCTGATCGACGATCCGTTCGACAAGAAGCTGCTGTCCGACAAGGCGCGCGTGCGCAGCTTCAACGCGTCGCCGAACACGCAGAACGTCGACGTGTACGTCGTGCCTCCGGGCACCGACATCAACACGCAAAGCCCGACGCTGGCGGGCGCCGCGTATCAGAACGCCGTGCCGGCATCCACACAGGATTCCATCTACCTGAACGGCGGAACCTACCAGGTGATCGTCACGACGGCCGGCAGCAAGGCGCCGATCCTGAAGACCGCGCCGGTCGCGATCAACAACAACGCCGACTGGCTGCTGGTGACGATTCCGGCGGGCGGCATCGGCGACGTGACGCCGAACGACATTCACGTGCTCGTCGCGCAGGGCAACGATGCGGACACGTCCGCGCAGGAACTCGGCCCGCAATAACGGATAACAGCTTCGGCGGACCGCTGGCCGGCGGTCCGCCCGGCAACCCTCGATACGTCGTCAGCCGGTCCGCTCGAGACGGATCACGTGCTCGACCCGCGTGCCGTCGCCGTGCTCGACATCGACATCGCCGATATGCCGGACGCGCCAGCCCGGCCGCGTCCCAATCTGCGGCACGTTGCCGCCCGGCCGGCTCTCGATGCCGCCGAGCCCTTCGTCGGGCGTCTCGACCGCGTCGTCGAGCGACGCATTCGAATAGATCACGTTGTCGTGCCACTCGGTCGCGCCGCTGCGCGCCTCCATGCCCTTGCCGTCGACGTCGACCGTGTCGTCGGTCATCGCCATGTTCGCGTTGTCGAGCGTCACGATCCTGCCGCTGGCGCGACGCACCGGGTCGCCGCTGTCGACCGCATACGCGCCGACGTCGATCGGCGGCAGGCCGGTCGGCGTCTTCGCCGCGATGGCCTCGGGCGTCAGCGGCCGCTTCGCGGCCTCGGCGACCTCGGCGGCCTGGGTCGCAGCATCGGGCATGTCGCCGGCCGCCGGCGTCTTCACCGGGCTCTTCGCGATCTGTTCGCGCTGCTGTTTCGGGGTTGGGTTCGATTCCGCGTTGTGCATCGCACCTCCTGTTCCGGACGGCGTGCGCCGGCGGGATGCAGCCGGCGCCGGTCCGGGAATCGCTACAACGGTCGTTGCAAATCTTTCACGCGCGCGGCGTCGCCCACGCGTGCCCTGCGACACGCGTGCCGCGCCGACAGCCGTCCCGGCGGCGCACGGGCGACGCGCGCCCGCACATGCCGCCCGCGCCGACGGTCAGCCGCCGCTTGCGCCCGCGGGCGCGGAAGCGGCGCCCGGCATGCTCGCCGGGCCGCCGGTCATGCCGCTGCCGGCCGCGCCGCTGCCCGGCGTGCCCGACGGCGCAGTGGACGGCGCCGGCGCCATGCTGCTGGTGGCGCCCGTTGAACTCCCGCTGGTACCGGTGTCGCTCTCGCTCTTCTTCTGGCAACCCGCACCCACCGCCAGGCCGGCAATCAGGATGCCGGCGAAGACGACCCGCGATACGTGACGAATGGAATATCGCTGCATGACACCTCCGCTGATGTCGACTGGATGGAGACCTGTGGCGAGCAATGCGCGTGCCGTCCATCTCCTCCATCGCCCCCGCGGGCGACCCAGCCCCATTCATTTTTCAAATGCCCCCCAGCCGAATATTTAATTTCCCATCGCCGCGACGGCCACCCATACTCGCGAACAAATCCGAGACATAACGTCCACGGCGGCCGGGCCCGCGCTGCGTGCACACGCTGCCGGTTCGCGCCCCGCACATGGAAGGAGACAACGCGTGCAACTGGAAGCCACCCACCGCGCGGGCATCGTGCTCGGCGCGCACGACGCATCGAATCGAACCGGCACCGCCACGCGCGACCCCGCGCTGAGCCCCCGGCTGCACAACCCCGACCTCGCGCCGACCAAGGCGGAGGGTCGCACCTGGGGCCGCTACAGCATCTTCGCGCTGTGGACCAACGACGTGCACAACATCGCGAACTACTCGTTCGCGATCGGCCTGTTCGCGCTCGGCCTGTCGGGCTGGCAAATGCTCGCGTCGCTCGCGATCGGCGCGGTGCTGGTGTACGGCTTCATGAACCTCACCGGCTACATGGGCCAGAAGACCGGCGTGCCGTTCCCGGTGATCAGCCGGATGAGCTTCGGCATCTACGGCGCGCTGTTGCCCGCGATGATCCGCGCGGTGATCGCGATCGCATGGTTCGGGATCCAGACCTATCTCGCGTCCGTCGTGCTGCGCGTGCTGCTCACCGCGATCTGGCCGGGCCTCGCCGCGTTCGACCAGAACGCGATCTTCGGGCTTTCGACGCTCGGCTGGGTCACGTTCGTCGCGATCTGGCTGGTGCAGATCGGCATCCTCACCTACGGGATGGAGATGGTCCGCAAGTACGAAGGGCTCGCCGGCCCGATCATCCTCGTCACGACGCTGTCGCTCGCCGCGTGGATGTTCAGCCGCACCGGCGGCCATCTCGCGATGTCGATCGGCAAGCCGATGACCGGCCTGAAGATGTGGACCGAAGTGTTCGCGGGCGGCGCGCTGTGGCTCGCGATCTACGGCACGCTGGTGCTCAACTTCTGCGATTTCGCGCGCGCGTCGCCGAGTGCGAAGACGGTACGGGTCGGCAACTTCTGGGGCCTGCCGGTGAACATCCTGGTGTTCGCGACGATCAGCTTCGTGCTCGCGGGCGCGCAGTTCAAGCTGAACGGCCAGATCATCCACAGCCCGACGGAAATCATCGCGACGGTGCCGAACAAGCTGTTCCTCGTGCTCGGCTGCCTCGCGTTCCTGATCGTGACGGTCGCGGTGAACATCATGGCGAACTTCGTCGCGCCGGCCTTCGTGCTGACGAGCCTCGCGCCCCACCGCCTGACGTTCCGCCGCGCGGGCCTCATCAGCGCGACGGTCGCGGTGCTGATCCTGCCGTGGAACCTGTACAACAGCCCGATCGTGATCGTCTACTTCCTGTCCGGCCTCGGCGCGCTGCTCGGCCCGCTGTACGGGATCATCACGGTCGATTACTGGCTCGTGCGCAAGCAGCGCGTGAACGTGCCGGACCTTTATACCGAAGCGCCGAGCGGCGCGTATTTCTACACGGGCGGCGTGAACCGCAAGGCGCTCGCGGCGCTCGTGCCGTCCGCGCTGATCTCGATCACGCTCGCCGTCGTGCCGGCCTTCAGCGCGATGACGCCGTTCTCCTGGCTGCTCGGCGCGGCCATCGCGGGCAGCGTGTACTGGCTGACGGCCGATCGCAAACGGCAATACGACGAGCGCTCGGGCGAGCCCATCGCGGTCGCCTGCGCCCGACACTGAACGCAGCATACGGAGTGCACCGATGAGAATCCTGGTAGTCAACGTCAACACGACCGCGTCGATCACCGATGCCATCGCCGCGCAGGCGCGGGCCGCCGCGTCGCCGGGCACGGAGATCGTCGGGCTGACGCCGCGCTTCGGCGCGGAATCGGTCGAAGGCAACTTCGAGAGCTACCTCGCGGCGATCGCCGTGATGGACCGCGTGTTGAGCTACGACGAGCCGTACGACGCGGTGATCCAGGCCGGCTACGGCGAACACGGCCGCGAAGGGCTGCAGGAACTGCTGACGGTGCCGGTCGTCGACATCACGGAAGCTGCCGCGAGCGTCGCGATGCTGCTCGGCCACCGCTACTCGGTCGTCACGACGCTGGACCGCACGGTGCCGCTGATCGAGGATCGCCTGAAGCTCGCCGGGCTCGACGCGCGTTGCGCGTCGGTGCGCGCGAGCGGTCTCGCGGTGCTCGAGCTCGAGGAGAATCCGGCCCGCGCGATCGAGTCGATCGTCGACCAGGCCGCGCGCGCGGTGAAGGACGATCACGCGGAAGTGATCTGCCTCGGCTGCGGCGGGATGGCCGGCCTCGACCGGCAGATCGAGGAATGCACGGGCGTGCCCGTCGTCGACGGCGTGTCGGCTGCGGTCGCGCTCGCGGAATCGCTGGTGCGCCTGAAGCTGAAGACGTCGAAGGTCCGCACGTATGCGCCGCCGCGCCCGAAGCGGATCGTCGGCTGGCCCGGCACCTTCGTCAAATGACGGGCCGCGGGAACGCGTAGCGACATGCGGGACGCACCGGCGCCGAACGGCCTGCCCCTCGATGCGTCCGACGCAACGGGTGCGCTCGACGGTCTGGACGCGCGCCTGATGCGCATCCTGCTCGTGCTGCTCACCGAGCGCACCGTGTCGCGCGCGGCCGTGCGGCTGAACATGTCGCAGCCGGCGACGAGCGCCGCGCTCAAGCGCCTGCGCACGCTGCTCGGCGATCCGCTGCTGGTGCGCAGCCGCTACGGCATGGTGCCGACCGAGTTCGGCGCGCGGCTGATCGAGCCGCTGCGCAACGCGCTGCGCGTGATCGACTTCATCCGCATCCAGCAGCCGAGCTTCGACGCGCGCACGTCGGTGCGCACCTACCGGATCGGTTGCCCCGACTACCTGAACGTGCTGTTCGTGCCGAAGCTCGTCGCGTTGTTCCGCGAACGCGCGCCGAACGCACAACTCGTGTTCCATCCGCTCGGCGACGGCTACGACGACGAACGCGCGCTCGCCGACGGCGAGCTCGACGTCGTGATCGACAACCGCCCTGCCCGCCTGTCGCGGTTCCGGCAGGACGACCTGTTCGACGATCGCGTCGTGTGCCTGATGCGCGCCACGCATCCGCTCGCACGGCGCGGCGCGATGACGGCCGCCGAATTCGCGCGAGCCGCGCAGCTGTGCCCGACACCGTCGTGGCTCGAAGCGTCCGGCGCGATCGACCGGCAGCTCGAACGCGTCGGCCTGCAGCGGCGGATCGTCGTCACGCTGCCGCACTTCGAACTCGCCGCGCATGCGCTCGTGCGCTCCGACCTGATCCTCACCACCACGTACCGGCTCGCGCGCCACTACGCGAAGCTGCTGCCGCTCGGCGCGGTGGCGCTGCCGGCCGAGCCGCCCGAGATCGTGTACCGGATGACGTGGAACGAGTCGGGCGCCTGCGTCGACGGTGTGCGCTGGCTGCGCGGGCTGATCGCCGAGGCGACGCGCGGCTGGCTCGAGGCAGAGGCCGCACAGCCGGCCGTCGCGGCGGTTGCCGCGAATGCGGATGCGCAAGCGAATGTGCCGATCGCCGACACCCCGCCGGAACCGCCCCGACGCACGCGCCGCCGGCAGGTGACGCATTGCGGTGCATCGCAACGGCCGCGTGTCGCGCGCGCGGCGCGCGTCCATCGCCTCGCGACGAAGTCGCGCTGAACGAAGTCGCGCTGAATCGATCGCCGACGACATCCTGAACACGCTGCGTGAAACCGGAACGCGCAAGCCTGGCGGTTCCGTATCGTCGCGTGCAATGAGCGGGGCATGGACCGCCCGCCGCACGCATCACGCGTCGCGTATCGGTTGCGCAAGCAACTTGTATGCGACGACGGCGACAGCGAGCGCGAGCACGCCGCTGACCGTCAGCGCCGCGGCGAATCCGCTCGCGAAGGCCGCGGGTGCCGCATCGGCAAGCGTGCGCGCGGCCGACGGCGGCACGTGCGCGAGCGCCTGCGCGAGATCGCCGGCCAGCAGGCTCGACATGAACGGCGCGTCGACGAACGTGCGCATGCCCGGTGCGGCGGACAGCAGCCGGTCGAGGTGCGCGTGCGTGCTGGCGGCCAGCACCGCGCCGAGCACGCCGACGGCCGTCACGATCGCCGAGAAGCGCGTGGTCGTGCTGATGCCCGATGCCATCCCGGTGCGGCTCGGCGGCACGCACGCCATGATCGCCTTCTGCGTGTCGCCGTTCATGATGCCCGCGCCGCAGCCCGTCACGAACATGCCGAGCGCGACGAGCCGGTAGTCGCCGCCGGCCGTCAGCGCCGCAGTCGCGAGATTGCCCGCGCCGATCAGGGCGAGCCCGCCCGCCAGCACGCCACCGGACGATACGCGCGCGGCGAGCATGCCGCCGAGCGACGGCCCGGCGATCATCGCGAACGCGAACGGCAGCATCCCGAGCCCCGCGTCGATCGCGGACATCCCGAACGCGTTCTGCAGGTACAGCGGCAGGAACGTCATCATCACCTGCGCGCACGCCGCATAGCCGAACATCGCGAGCACGGCGCCGACGAAGCGCGGCTGGCGGAACAGCACCAGATCGATCATGGGCCGCGCCTGCCAGCGCTCCGCGCCGATGAACGCGGCCAGCAGCGCGGCGGCCAGCGCGAACCGGCCGAGCGTCGCGGCCGACAGCCAGCCATGCGACGGCGCGCCGATCAGCGCCGCGATCGCACCGGCGAGCGCCGCGCCGAACAGCAGGCTGCCGGCGGCGTCCACCCGTTTCGCGTGCGGATCGCGCGACTCGTCGATTGCAACGCGCGCGCCGGCCGCGAGCAGCGCGCACACAGGCAGGTTCAGCAGGAACACCCAACGCCAGCCGATCCACTGCGTGATCGCGCCGCCGACCAGCGGCGCGACGGCCGTCGCGATCCCCATGCACATCCCCCAGATCGCCCACGCACGCGCCCGTTCGCGTCCGTCCGGAAAGCGGTTCGCGATCACCGCGAGCGCGGCCGTCAGCAACAGCGCGGCCCCGCCGCCCTTCACCGCGCGCGCGGCGATCAGCCAGCCGGCCGACGGCGCGATCCCGCACCCGAGCGACGCGAGCGAAAAGAGCGCGAGCCCCGCGCCGAGCATGCGTTTGCGCCCGAAGCGGTCCGCCAGCCCGCCGGCCGGCAGCAGGCATGCGGCGAACGCAGTCATGTAGGCGCTCACGACCCATTCGATCTCGGCGAAACTCGCATGGAAGCTGCGCGCGATGCTCGGCAGCGACACGGCGACGACGTTCGTGTCGAGCACGATCAGCGAGCACGTCGCCGACGCGACCGCGAGCGTCGCGGCGGCCGGCAGGCGGGTGCCCGTGCGCGCGGCGGCAGGCGCGCCTGCGCGCGGGGCGGGAGAGGACTGGGACATCGACGGCTCCGGAACGAGAGGAACGAGCCGTATGCTAGGCTTGCCCGGTATTACCCGTCATTGACATACCGATGCAGTTTCATTAACGAAAATTGCAATCATGAATCCGCTCGAATTCCGTCACGTGCGCGCGTTCCTGAGCGTCGCGCAGCACCTGCATTTCGCGCGCGCGGCCGACGCGCTCGACATGGCGCCGCCCGCGCTCACGCGGCAGATCCAGGAAGCCGAGCGGCTGCTCGGCGTGCGGCTGTTCCAGCGCTCGCGCCGGGAGGTTTCGCTGACGGCGGCAGGCGTTGCGTTTCTCGCCGAGGCGAGCGCGGCGGTCGAGCATCTGCAGCGCGGCCGCGAACTCGCGACGCTCGCCGAGCGCGGCGAACTCGGCCGGATCGAGATCGGCTACGTGTCGTCGGCCGTCTATTCGGGCACGCTGCAGCGCACGGTCGGCGCGTTCCGCGCCGCGCATCCGCGCATCGAGCTGAACCTGCGCGAGGTACCGATGGACGACGTCGCGAAACAGCTCGACGCGGGCCGGCTCGACCTCGCGTACGTGCGGCCGCCGTTGCCGCTGCCGGGCGGGCTGCGGATCGTCACGCTGCAGCGCGACGTTTTCGTCGCGGCGGTGCCGGCCGATTCGCGCTACGCGGCGATGACCGCCGTGCGAGCCGCCGATCTCGCCGACGCGCGCTTCGCCGTGCCGGAACAGGAGCGCGGCACGCTCGAAGTCGCACGCCGCGGCCGCTTCGCGCCGGTGATCGCCGCGCGGCCGGGCGGGTTGCTCGCGGTGCTCGCGTGCGTATCGGTGAACGGCTGGGTCGCCGTGATCCCGGACGCGCTCGCCGACTGCGTGTCGTTGCCGGGCGTCGTCTACCGGCCGATCGCCGGCAAGCCGATCATGTCCGAACTCGCGCTCGCGCACCGGCGCTTCGAGAAGGCGCCCGCGGTACGCGCGTTCCTGCGCGCCGTCCCTGCCGCGGGCTAGCGCCTGTCCCGCCGATAACGGACGCGCGAATAAGCATTTCGCGATTCGATGTTTGCCGGCGCGAAACCGATTCCGTAATCTGCCCGGCAGCCGCGCGGCCTCTCGCGCGGATCACCGAGGACCTGCCGCCGATGACTTCGCCCCCCGCCCCGGCCCGCCGCCGCGCACTGCTGCGCGTGGCCGCCCTGGCCGCCGCACCGCTTGCCGGCGCCGCCGCGCTGCCTGTCCGCGCGGCCGGCCCCGACCTGTCCAACGTGACGCTGGTGCTCGGCGACCAGGCCGGCGGCCTGCGCGCGCTGGCCGAAGCCGCGCGCGTGCTCGACGGCGTGCCGTACCGGTTTCGCTGGGCGAATTTCCAGGGCGCCGCGCCGCTGTTCGAAGCACAGCGCGCGGGTGCGATCGACCTCGCGCCGGCCGGCGACCTGCCGGTGTTGACGGCCGCGCTCGGCGATCCGGCGCTGCGGATCGTGGCCACGCGCGTCGGCTCGCCGACGTCACTCGGCATCGTCGTGCAGCCGGATTCGCCGGTGCGCACCGTCGCCGACCTGAAGGGGCGCACCGTCGTCGTGTCGTCGGCGCGCGGCAGCATCTCGCAATACCAGCTCTACGGCGCGCTGCGCGAACACGGCCTCGCGCCCGGCGACATCGACGTGCGCTTCGTGCTGCCGGTCGACGCGTTCGCCGCGTTCGAGGCCAGGCAGATCGGTATCTGGGCGACCTTCGATCCGTATTACGGCAACGTGGTCCGGCGCGGTGCGCGCATCGTGCGCGACGGCAGCGGAATCAATTCCGGGCTCGCGTTCCTCACGTCGCCGGTCGACACGCTCGACGATCGCGCGAAGCGCGCGGCGCTGTCGGACGTGCTCGCGCGACTCACCCGAGCCGGCCAGTGGGCGCTCGCGCATCCGGCCGATTACGCGACCGTCTATGCGTCGCTCACGCGCCTGCCGCGCGAGGCGGCCGCCGACATCGCGCGCCGGGCAGCGCTCGCGCAGCGCGGCGTCACCGGCGCGGACATCGACGTGCTGCAGCGCGTCGCCGATCGCGCGGCCGCGGACGCGATCCTGCCGAAGCGCGTCGACGTCGCCTCGATCGCGGTGCGCAACCTGTCGGCCGCGTAACCGGCTTCGCGTCGTCCGCTGCGCGTCGTCGCCTTGCGCGGGCGCTCAGCGCGGCTTCGCCATGTCGAGATCCGGCACGTCGTCGCCGAACGTCGACGCAACCAGCGTGCGCATCGCGGCGACCAGCAGCGTCGGCCCCGACTGGTTGAACGTGCAACGCTCGCCGGCCGCCGGCACTGCCCGATGCAGCATCGCGCGCCACGCACCGTGCCCGCCGTCGCGCTCGAACGCGCCGAACGGCAAACGCTCGACGAGCGGGCCACCGTCCGCCCACGACGACGACGGCGCGTACGGCACCGGCGCGCTGCCCGGTTCGCGCAGGACCGTGCATCCCGCGGCGTCGACGCGCGGCGCGCCGAGTGCTTCCGCCATCGCCACCCAGAAATCGAGCGGCGCACCGACCAGATCCTGAACCTGCATCGCGCCCTCCCGCGGTCGTGAAAACGCCATCCTAGCGCTGCCGCGCGCGATGCGCCGGCCACGCCGCGGCCGGTGCGTTGCCCGGCAAGCGCGCCCGCCGTGCAAAACCGCCGATACGTGTTACGAATCGGCGATTCCTGCGTACAATGAACGCAACACGTATCGTCCGGGCGGCGGTGGGCACGCATCCCGGAACCGCATTCACGCCGAACCGGGCCGGGCCCGTTCGGCGGACGACAACCGGAACCATACGGTGCAGCGCAGGCCGGATCTCTCGGGAGACCGCAGCATGTCCACGCACGCCAGGAAACCGCTGATATCGCTCGTCGTGCCGTTTCATGACGAAGAGGAAACGATCGACGCGTTCTTTGCCGAAACGCTGCCCGTTCTCGAGTCGGTCGCCGGGGTCCGCTTCGAGATCGTCTGCATCAACGACGGCAGCCGCGATCGCACGCTCGACCGGCTGCTCGCGATCGCCGCCCGCGACGCCCGCGTACACGTCGTGGATCTCACGCGCCGCTTCGGCAAGGAAGCGGCGCTTACCGCGGGCCTCGACGAGGCCGCCGGCGCCGCGGTGATCCTGATCGACGCCGACCTGCAGGACCCTCCCGCACTGATTCCCGCGATGATCGAACACTGGCGCGCCGGTGCCGAGGTCGTCGCCGCGAAACGCACCGACCGGATGTGCGACCCATATCTGCAGCGCGCGGCGGCGGCGCTCTACTATCGCGTACACAATGCGCTGTCCGAGGTGGACATGCCGGAAAACGTCGGCGATTTCCGCCTGATGGATCGCGAGGTCGTCGAAGCGCTGCGCGCGTTGCCGGAGCGGCGGCGGTTCATGAAGGGGCTGTTCGCGTGGGTTGGCTTTCGCACCACGATCGTCGAATACACGCGTGCGCCGCGCAGCGGCGGCCGCTCGAAGTTCTCCGGATGGCGACGCTGGAACTTCGCGCTCGAGGGCATCACGAGCTTCAGCACCGTGCCGCTGCGCGTGTGGACCTATGTCGGTCTCACGTTCGCGATGCTGTCGCTCGCGTATGGCGCCTTCATCGTGGTGCGCACGCTGCTGTACGGCAATCAGGTGCACGGCTACCCGTCGCTGATTTCCGTCGTGCTGTTCGTCGGCGGCATCCAGTTGATCGGCATCGGCGTGATCGGCGAATACCTCGGGCGGATCTATCACGAGTCCAAGCAGCGCCCCGTCTATCTCGTGAGGCGGCGCTACCGTGCCGAGCGCGATGCCGCCGCACAGCCGGCATCGAAGCTGCTGCAGTTTCCGCTGAAGCGCGCGCCCGCGGCCCGCCGTCGGGCGGCGATGCCGGCGGTCGCCGGCGTCGCCGCCCGCAAAGCATCGTTCAAGTAGAACCGGAACGCCGCAATTGGATATTCCCCACCAATCGATGCGCTCGGCAGAGCGGCCCGTGCGCGCGTGGCTCACGCCGCGGCGCGTCGTCGTGTACAGCGTGCTGATGCTCGTGCTCGCCGCGCTGTTCATCACGATCTGGACGACCGTCGTTCGTCACGGGTCCGGAAGCATCGGGGCACGCCCCGGTGCCGACTTCTCGGTGTTCTGGTCGGCCTCGTACGTGATGCTGCACGGCTCGCCAGCGCAGGCGTATGACTTCTCCGCCTTCTCGCGGCTGTCGACCGGGCTGTTCACGCACCTTCGCCGCGACGTCTTCGCCCCGTGGCTGTACCCGCCCACCTATCTGCTGCTCGTGACACCGCTGGCGCTACTGCCCTTCGCGCTCGGTTACCCGTTGTTCGTCACGATCGGCGTCGTCGTGCTCGGCCTCGTCGCGTGGCGCGTTTCCCGTCTCGGCACGATTCCGGGCGCATGGCGCGTCGGTCCACTCGCGCTGGCCGCCGCGCCTTGCGTGTTCGTCACCGCGACGCTCGGGCAAAACGCGTTCCTGACCGCGTCGTGCGCGGCGCTGGCCGTCCACTGGGCCGATCGGCGGCCGATCTGGGCGGGCCTCTGCATCGGCCTGCTGTCGGTCAAGCCGCAGATGGCGCTGCTGTTCCCGTTCGTGCTGGTCGCCGTGCGCGCATGGCGCACGATCGCATGGGCTGCGCTCGCCACCGGCACGTTCGTCGCGCTGAGCGTCCTGATTTGCGGCATCGAGTCGTTGCGCCTGTTCGTCGCCAGCACCGGACTCGCGCGATCGATCGTCCTCGAACACGGTGTCGTGTTCTGGCTCGCGTCGCCGACGCCGTTCGCGGCGTTCCGGCTTGCGGGCGTGCCGCTCGGCGCCGCCTATGCCGCGCATGCGTGTATCGCGGCGCTCGCGATCGCCGCCGCGTGCTTCGCATGGACGCAATCGCGCGATAGCCGCGTGCGCGCCGCCGTGCTGACGGTCGCGACGCTCGTGGCGAACCCGTACGTGTGGCACTACGAACTTGCGTGGCTCGCCATCGCAATCGCCTGCATGCTGTCGATCGGCTGGCGCGACGGCTGGCTGCGCGGCGAACAAGCCGCGATCGCGCTGATGTGGGCGCTGCCGGTCGCCGAATACCTGAACCCGTGGCTGCTGCTGCCGCAGATCGGCCCGGCCGTGACGCTCTTCGCGCTGCTCGTGCTGCTGCGCCGCGCGCGGCACGATGCTCACAACGCGAGCCGCGGCGGCACGTACACGCCGTAGTACGGCCCGACGCCCGTCGCGACGCCGGTCATCTTCACGCCGGCGACGAAGTGCCCCTGGATGTACTTGTACGTGCCGCCGAGCGACACGTCGATATGGAACGCCGCGAACGCGACGATCGGCACGTAGGTGCTGCTCGCCGTCTGCGTGACGACCGGCAGCACGACCGTCGTGCCGACCGGCACCGACGTGTAGAGCGTCGCCTTCACGCCGGTCGCGAGATAGATGCTGTCGCCGATATTGAGCGTCGTCGGGTTGCCGGTCACCATCAGGCCGCCCATCGTCGTCGTGTCGCTCGCGGTCGACTGGAACGACGTCCACTGGCCGCCCATGCACAGCGTGCCGTAGGTCTGGCCGTTCGTGATCGAGAATTCGTACGGCAGGTTGGTCAGCGGATTGATCAGCGGCTGGTTGGTCAGCGTGTTCCAGTACTGGTTGTACACGCACTGGTCGATCGCGACCGGAAAGAGCCCGCCCGCCGCCACCCCGCCCGGCGCGGCGAGCACCGCGATCGCGGTCGCGCTGCCGGACGCGCCCGGAATGCCGAGCAGCCCGCCGAGCAGCAGCGGAATCGAGCCGCCGTTCACGCCCGGCGCGCGCGACACGGTCACCTGAACCGCCGGCACGTCGTATTGGCCGGGCGTGATGGTCGTCGCCTGCATCGATGCGGGGTTGCGCGTCACGTTCCAGTACCCGGTCGTCACCGTGCCGGTCGCGAGCGGCGCGCCCGCCGCCGCATTCTGCGCGATCACGCCGTTCGCCGCCGGCGCGGCCTGCGACCAGTTCAGCGCGCCGCCCGTGGGCGACATCATCGCGTCGGCCGCCGCGAGCGCGGCCGCGTCGGCGGCATTCTGCAACTGGTTGCGCACCGTGGCCACCCACGCGATGTCGATCGCCAGCGCGCCGAACGACAGCAGCGGAACCAGGAACAGCAGGAAGAACAGCGCGACGGAGCCGCGCTCGCGCGTGGCGCCGATGCATGGCGCGCCGGCTGCGTCATTCATAGAGCATCACCGAGCTGGCCGAGATCGTCACCGGGCCGGTCAGCGCGCTGAATGCCGACCCCAGCACCAGCCCCGAATACGTGTAGGTCACCGTGACCGTCAGCGCGGTGCCGGCCGTCGTGCCGTTCGCCTGCGTCACGGTGATGGTCGGCGTCGTCGCGGTGCCGCCGGTGATGAGGCTGTTCTGCGTGTAGGTCGACGCGACGTTGGCGACCTGTGCCGTGGTCAGCATCGGCACGCGCAGCATGACACCCGCACGCGCGGCCTCGCGGCTCGCGTTCGTGATGACGGCCTTGTCGCACAACAGCAGGCTCGTGTCGATGATGCCGATCAGCACCATCAGCAGGAACGGCAGCATCAGCACGAACTCGAGGGATACGACGCCGCGCGCGTGGCGGGCGCCCATCGCCCCGCGTGTCATCTTGCCGCCCCCGCGGCGGGCGGCAGCGCGTGCGGCTCGAGCGCAGCCCCCGTCGACGGTCGTGCGGCGGCGGGCGCCGGGCGCGACGCGAGCTGCGCGCGCACTGCCTCGTAGACGCGCAGATTGTCCGCCACCGCCGATGCGGGCAGATCCGCCGACAACAGCTTCTTCGCCGAATCGGTGTTGCCGAGCACGCCATACGCGAACGCGAGGTTCTGGCGCGCCTGCCACGGCGCATCGGGCAGCCCGGCCACGTCGAGCAGCACGTTCACGCCTTCGCGCGGCCGGTTGCTCAGCACGAGCGACAGCCCGAGGTCGACGCGCAAGCCCTGCGCATCCGGATGCGCGCGCAGCGCATCGCGGTATACGGCCTGCGCGTCCTCATGGCGGCCCTGCAGGTCGAGCACCGTGCCGAGCCCTTCCGCCGCGAGCGGCAGGTTCGGCTGCGCGGCCAGCAGCTCGCGGTAGCGCTGGCCGGCTTCATCGAGCCGACGCTGCCGCAACGCGACGCGCGCGAGCCCGACCTGCGGCCCGGGTTCCGCCGGTGCCTGCTGTCGTGCCTGCTCGTAGAGAATCCGCGCGCGCTCCAGATCGCCGGCGCGATAGCTGACGTCGCCGAGCCCCAGGCGCGCCGCGAGCGAATCGGGATGCCGGGCGAGCACCTTCTCGTACAGCGTCGACGCGAGATCGACGTTGCCGCCGGCGAGCGCGCTGTCGGCAATGCGCAGTTCGGCCTGCGGGTCGTCGCTCTTGTGCGACAGCGCCGGCCGCGTCTGGATGCCCGGCGCGCAGCCGCCGGCCAGCACCGGCAACACCGCCGCGAACGCGAGCGCACGGATGGCGAATCGTGTCATTTAAAAACCTCTAGCAGTCGGATCGCCGCCGGGCCCGCCGCGATCAGGCCGACCGTCGGCAGGATGAACAGCATCATCGGCAACGTGATCTTCGGCGCGAGCTTCGCGGCCTGCTCCTCGAGCGCGACGATCTGCTCGGTGCGCTCGCTGCGCGACAGCGTTCGCAGCGCCTGCGTGATCGGCGTACCGAAGCGCTGCGATTGCGTGAGCGTCGTGGCAAGCGAGCGCGCCGACGCGAAGTCGACACGCGTCGCGAAATGCGTGAGCGCTTCGGATACGTTGCCGCTCAGCGTCAACTCGTCCGCGCATACCGTCAGCTCGTCGGCGAGCGGCGGGCAGATGCGCTCGAGTTCGCGCGCGACGCGCCGCACGCCCGATACGAGGCTGTTGCCGGCCATCGTGCAGATCACGAGCAGGTCGAGCGCGTCCGGAAAGCACGCGGCGATGATCCGCCGGCGCCGCCGGATCATCGCACCGAGCACGTATTCCGGCACGATCACGCCGATCACGAACGCGGCGACCATCGCCAGCGCCCGGATCACGACGTATTCGCCGAAGCGCGGAATGTACGGGCTGAACACGATCGCGACGCCCGCGAGCAGCACGCCGCAGCTCAGCTTGATGCCGATCATCGAGGACACCGCACGCCGCTCGCGAAAGCCCGCGCGCGTCAGCTGCAGCCCGAGCTTCACACGCTGCATCGGGTCGAGCACGGGCAACCGCTCGCCGAGTTGCGCGAGCCGCCGCGTCAGGTCCTGACGTACCTCGCCCGGCTGCAGCCGCCCCGCCACCAGCGACAGCGGACGTTGCCCGGCCGCCTGCTGCACGCGCTCCGCGATCCGCCGGCGCGTGCCGCCGCCGGGCGTCGCGAGCGCCGCCGCGACGCACGCGAGCAACAGCAACAGTTCGAGGCCGCGGGCGGCCAGCATCGACATCGTCATCGCGCGGTATCCAGTTTCGAGATCTTGTGAATCGTCAGCAGTCCGATCGTCAGCAGCACCGCGGCGATCGTCAGCATCACGCGTCCGGCATGCGTGTCGAACAGCAGCATCACGTACGCGCGGTTCACGAGGAACAGCGCGCCGATCATCACGAACGGCACCGCCGAAATGATCTTCGTCGTGATCCGCCCCTCGGCGGTCAACGCGCGCGTTTTCAGGCGGATGTCGCGGCGCGTGCGGATGATGCTCGACAACTCGTCGAGCGTCTCGCCGAGGCTGCCGCCGGTCTCGCGCTGCAGCAGCAGGTAGACGGTGAAGAACGAGAAATCCGCGATCATCAGCCGGTCTGCCGCGTGCGTCAGCACGTCCTTCAGATCCGCGCCGACGCGCAGGCTGTCGCCCATCGTGCGGAAGGTCGAGCGCACCGGCTCCGCCGCGCTGTCGCCCACCGTGCTGATCGCCTGCGTGACCGGAATGCCCGCGCGCACCGCCCGCACGATCAGGTCGATCGCGTCCGGGAACGCTTCGAGAAAACGCAGCCGGAACCGCTCGACCAGCGCGCGATAGCTGGCGCGCATCGCCACCAGCGGCAGCCCGACGTAGATCAGCGGATGGAGCGCGTGCGGCAACGCGACGAGCTCCACCACCACGATCGCGGCAATCGCGCCGGCGATCGTACCGGCGACGACGATCCGCATCCCGCGTTCGCCGCCAACCGCCCGCACGCGCGTCACGTAGCGCTGCAGCCACGCACGCGCGCGGCTTTGCCGCCGCGGCAGGTTGAACAGCGCGACGCCGGGCGCAGCGGCCGCACCGGCTTCCCGGCCCGCCAGCGACGGCGCAAGGTGCCGCATCCGCTCGCGAATGCGCTGCTCCGGCGTGTGGCGCGCACGGTCCAGCCACGCGGACAACGCGAGGCCTGCTGCGAGGATCACGACGAATGCGCCGAGCGCGAGCAGGTCCGCGGTCCTCATTGCCGGAAGACCTCGGAGAGCGCGTCCTCGACGCCGTAGTACGCGGCGCGCGGCGCGAACGCCGGCCGCAGCGACGACGCCTCGAACACGCCTTTCACCACATCCCGCGTCGTGTCGCCTTCCTGGCGGAACGCGAACAGGTCCTGCGTGATCACCACCTCGCCTTCCATTCCGACGATCTCGGTGATCCGGGTCACGCGGCGCACGCCGTCGCGCATCCGCTCGACCTGCACGAACAGGTGCACGGCGCTCGCGATCTGGCGCCGGATCGACAGCAGCTGCAGGTTCGCGTTCGCCATCATCACCATGCTTTCGAGCCGGCTGACCGCGTCGCGCGGCGAGTTCGCATGGATCGTCGTCATCGAGCCGTCGTGACCGGTATTCATCGCCTGCAGCACGTCGAATGCCTCCGCGCCGCGGATTTCGCCGAGGATGATGCGGTCGGGCCGCATCCGCAGCGCATTGCGCACGAGGTCGCGCTGCGAGATCCCGCCGAGCCCTTCCGTATTCTCCGGTCGCGTCTCGAGACTGACCACGTGCGGCTGCAGCAGTTGCAGCTCGGCCGCATCCTCGATCGTCACGATCCGCTCGTGCTCCTCGATGTGTTGCGACAGTGCGTTGAGCAGCGTCGTCTTGCCCGACCCGGTACCGCCCGAGATCACGATGTTCAGCCGGCACGCGCACGCGATCTTCAGCACCTGCAGCATCCCGTGCGAAATATTTCCCTGATGTGCCATCCGCGCGAGCGTGATGTCGCGCTTCGCGAACTTGCGGATCGAGATCGACGCGCCGCGCATCGCGATCGGCGGCAGGACCACGTTCACGCGGCTGCCGTCGGCAAGACGCGCGTCGACCATCGGGCTGCTCTCGTCGACGCGGCGCCCGACCGCCGCCGCGATCCGCTGCGCGACGCTCGTCACGTGCGCGTTGTCGCGAAACTTCAGCGGCGTGAGTTCGAGCCGGCCCGCGCGCTCGACGTACACCTGGTCGGGGCCGTTCACGAGAATGTCGGAGACGGTGTCGTCGGCGAGCAGCGGCTCGATCGGTCCGACGCCGAACATGTCGTTCAGGATCGCGTCGACGATCAGCACCTGCTCGCCCGCCGTGATCTTCAGGCGCTCGCGATCGACCGTGTGCGCGGCCACCTGCTCGATGCCCGCGCGCACTTCGTCGCGCGTCTTCATCAGCGCCGCCGACATATTCATCGACGAGAACACCGCGGTGCGAATCGCGTCGAACTTGCCGGAACGAATCAGCGCCTCGTGGGTATCGGCCACTGCAAGCCCGCGCGCGGATGCGGGCGCCTGGCTCGCTGTCGGGACCGGTGCCGTCGCGTCGTCGCGCGGCGCGGCAGGAGAAGCCGCCGGCTCGGGCGCAGGCGTCGGCCGTTTGCGGGTACCGAACGTCACGATCCTTTCCTCCATTTCACGAAGCGCGCGTACCACGGCTGCCCGACGGCCATCGATTCGCCGGTGATGCCGTTCGCGAGCAGCCGGATCTCGTCCAGGAAGCCGCGGCGTTTCGTGCCTTCGATCGGCTCGCCGAGGTTCTCGGCGACCGCAAGCGTCTGCGGCTCGTGCGGCAGCTCGCGCAGCCGCACGCCGCCGAATGCGTCCTCGAAGTCGGCCTGCGCGACGCGCCCCTTGACCGGCTCGAGCGGGTTGTTCAGCATCATCGACAGCAGCCGCTCGCCGGGCAGCTCCCTCACGAAGCGCGCAAGCCGGGCGGCTTCGTACGCGGCGTGCACCGAGCGATCGGCGACGATATAGACGAGATCGGACACCGTCAGCGCATCCTCGAACAGTTTGCCGGCGCGGTTGCCCACGTCGAACAGCACGTAATGGAAGCGGTCCTTCAGCATCTCGACGAGCAGCGCGATCGCATCGTCGCGCAGCGGCGCGTCGTCGCCATACGCCAGTTCGGCCGAGAGCACGTGCAGGCGGTCGCCCTTCGTGACGAACATGCGGTCGAACAACGCATCGTCGGGACGCTGTTCCATGTTCAGCAGTTCGATCAGCCCGTTGTTGCTCGACAGCCCGAGCCGCGAGTTCGCGCCGCCGCCATGCAGGTTCAGGTCGACGTATGCCACGCGGCGGCGCTTCTCGCCCGCCAGGCAGCGCGCGAGACTCACCGCAACCGTCGTCGTGCCGACGCCGCCGCGCGCGCCGACGAAACTGACGATCTTGCCGGTGCGCACCTGCACGACCGATTCCGTCGCGGTCAACGCGCGCCGCATCAACTCGACGGTCAGCGGCTTCACGATGTAGTCCTGCACACCGATGCCGAGCAGGTTGCGGAACAGCCCGACGTCGTTCTGCGTGCCGATCGCGACCACCCTCACGGACGGATCGCATACGTCGGCGAGCCGCATCAGGTCGGACACCGGCAGCACCGAATCCGACACGTCGACGATCAGCTGGCGCGGCGAGCGCTCGTGCTGCTGCAGCAGCCGGATCGCGTCGTCGCAGTTGCCCGGCTGCACGTGGGCGCGCGTGATCGACAAGTCCTGGGCGACGCGGCGGATCACGTCTTCGCTGCCGGCATCGGACACGACCGCGATGAGATCCGCCGCACCGGCTGCGGCGGCGCGCTTGGCATTCTGGCGATCGAGGACGTTCATGGGCGGCATCGCGATGGGCATCGGGAGCGGGTCAGTGGCCGGGCGAGCCGCTCGTCGTCAGCGTCTTGTCCGGAGCCGGCTGCTTCACGCGATCCTCGACGTAGCGGCGCACCGCGTCGGCGGCGACCTGCGCATCGGCGCCGCCGTACGGCACGGGCGCGACCAGATCTTCCGGCCGCGCGAGCATCGTCGCGAGATTCGTGTAGGTCGCGCAGCCGAACGGCACGCCGGGCCGCCCGAACCCCGCATCGACGAGATGCGACGGCTGCATCAGCTTCGCGCAGTCGGGCGGCACCGCGTGCACGCCGTCGAAGCCGATCGCGCGCGCATCGGGCAGGTTGAGCGGCGGCGGCGCCGAGAAGCAGCCCGCAAGCACCAGCAGCGGCAAGGCGGCGACGATGGTTCGAACTCGCATGCGCGCTCCTCCGGTCAGTACACGAAGCCCGCGGCGCCGACGAGGCGCGGCGTATCGCCCGTCAGCAGGTCGAGCCCGAGATTGCGCTGGATCGCGAACTCGAGATCGCTGCTCGGCCGCGCGACGGTGTCGAGCGCCTGCTCGAGCTGGCCGGGGCCGGTCGGCTGCACGATGTACGGCGTCACGATCACGACGACCTCGGTCTTGTTGTCCTGGAAGTTCTTCGACGAAAACAGCCGACCGATGATCGGCAGCCGGCCGAGCCCCGGCACCTGCGACACGGTATCCGCCGTCTGGCTCTGCAGCAGCCCGCCGATCGCGAAGCTCTGCCCGCTCGACAGCTCGACCGTCGTCTCGACGCGCCGCACCGAGAGTCCCGGCACCCTGACGCTGCCGGTCGTCACGCTGTTGTTCGAATCGACCTCGCTCACCTCCGGGCGCACCTTCAGGCTGATCCGGTTGTCGGCGAGCACGGTCGGCGTGAAGTCGAGCGACACGCCGAACGGCTTGAACTCGACCGTGATCGCGCCGGTGTTGCCGGCCTGCGCGACCGGAATCGGAATTTCGCCGCCCGCGAGAAAGCTCGCGGTCTGGCCGGACATCGCGGTGAGGTTCGGCTCCGCGAGCATCGTGATCAGGCCTTCCTGATCGAGCGCGTCGAGCACGACGTCGATCGACCAGCGCCCCGCGCGGAAGCCGCCGAGCACCGAATACGCACCGGTCGGCGACAGGTTGAACACCTTGGTCGTCGGATCGAACAGCGTGCGGCCGCTGAGCAAGCCGCCGAAGAAGTTGCCGGCCGAGCCGAGCGAGCTCCAGTTGATGCCGAGCTGCTGCGTGACGTTGCGGCTCACCTCGGTCACGCGCACGCGCAGGTTCACCTGGATCGGGCGCGACAGCGTGAGCCGGTTGACGATCTTTTCCTTGTCGTTGACGTAAGGCGCGAGCGACTGCATCACGGCGTCCGCGTCGGCCGCGCTCGGCACCTTGCCCGACACCATCAGCGAGCCCGGCGCGCCGGACACCGACAGCTTCAATTGCGGAAAGCGGCTGTCGAGCACCGCCTGCAGCGACGCGGTGTCGACCTGCACGATCACCGTACGGCGCAGGATCGGCCGATGGTTCGCGCCGAGCGCGATCAGCGTGGTGGTGCCGGCCTTCTTGCCGAACACGAACACGGTGCGCGGCGACGGCACCTGGATGTCCGCGATGCTCGGGTCCGCGACGAACATCGCGGTCGCGGGTTCGGCCAGCGACAGCATCTCGCCCTTGCCGGTCGCGATCGACAACGCCGCGCCGGCGTCCGTCGCGCTCGCGCGCTGCGCGAGTGCGACGCCCGGCGCGACGATGCAGGCCAGGCACCAGAAAGCGATCCAACGAACCATGCGCACCATGCGTGTTCCCGTCAAATGCCGGCCGCCGGGCGGCCGGCCCGAATCGTCACTGCTCACTGCGGCGCCGCGATCCGTGGCGCCTGCGCCGTCGCATCCGCGGCGACATTGCCGCCCGGGGGCGCCGCGGGCGCCGCCGGCGCAACCAGCGTGCCCAGCCAGCCGGACGGCAGCGGCGGCAAGCCCGGCGTGCCGGTGCCGGTGCCGCTGCCGCGCGACCCGTCGTCGACCGACGAGCCGCGATAGATCACGACCGTATTGCCCTGCGACGCCGGCCGCGTGCCGGCATCCGTTCTCGCGGACGGCGCCAGCTGCGCGCGGCGCGCCGCGCGCGACACGTCGCCGGCCCACACCGGCGGCGTATCGGGCTCCGCTTCGTCGCCGCCCGCCGCCTGCCGGCGATCGCTCGTCGCGAAGCTGCGCAGCGACAGCGACAGCGAGCCGAGGCGCGTCGCGACCAGCACGACCTGCGCGGTGCGCGGCGCGACCTCGAGCGTGACCGTGCGCGCGCGGGCCGGCACGTCCGGCGCACTCGCAGGCGTCTTCACCCGCTGGAATTCCGAGCCGACCGCGAGCACGCGCGCGCGCCGCACGACCGTCTCCGCTTCGAACGTGCCGGGCGTCGTCGCGGAACCGCCGATCTCCTGCGTGAGCACCACGTCGACGAAGTCGCCCGGCTGGATCAGCCCCGCGTTGCCCGACACGTCGTCGACCGGCACTGAGATCGCGCGCATGCCGGGCTGCAGCGCGGCCGCGAGAAAATCCGGCGCGGCGCCCGGAATCACGTTGTCCGCACGGATCGGCGCGCCGGCGTCGACACGGTTGCGCAGCAGCGCGCCTTTCAGGTCCGCGCCCGGTTGCGACTCGACGAACGCACCGGCCGGCACCTGCGTGCGCGGCATGCGTTTCCATGCGAGATCGTTGTCGCGCAGCAGCAGCCCTTCGGGCAGGTCCGCCGCCGCGACGCGCACGCGCACCTCGGCCGCTTCGCCGGGCACCGGCGGCGTCGACGCGGCGACATACAGCTGGCGCAGGATGAACGCGCCGATCGCGGCAGCGATGATCAGCACGGTCATTCTCAGGGGTTTGGGCATGGCGGCGTGCGTCCCCGGTCTAGGTAAGCGAAACCGCGTGAGGAAACGGCGCCCAGACGGCCAGCGCCCCGCCGAGCGCGAGCGCGATCCCGTACGGCACGCCGCGCGTCGCGATCGTACGCGCCGGCGCGGCGCGACGCTGCCATGCGACGGCCGCGAGCGCGGCGAGGCCGCACGCGGCGCCGCTCGCACCGACGATCGTCAACACCGGGAACGCGAGCGCCGGGCCGGCCCACAGGAATACCGCCGCCGCGAGCTTCACGTCGCCGCCGCCGATCCAGCCCGCGTGACGCAGGCCGGCGAACAGCAGCAGCATCGCCGCGGCGGTCGCCGCGTGACCGGCGAGTTGCGCGAGCCCTTCGCGCGCGAGTGCCGCCGCGACGAAATACAGCATCGCGAACGCCAGCACCGCGCGATTGGACAGGCGCCGCGTGCGCACATCCTGCGTCGCGAGCGACACCAGCACGAGTGTCGCCGCCGACTGTACGAGAAAGAGCATCGGAGAGCCGTCCGTCGGCGCGCCCCGGCTGGATACGTCGTACCGCTGCGGATCCGTGTGTTCGTCGGCGGCGCGCGGGTTCAGGAGATCAGATCAACGCCGTGACCTTGTTGATCAGCGCGGTGAACACGGCCGGCAAGCCGCCGGACGTGCTGCTGAGGATCACCCCGACCGCCGCCAGTGCGACCACGACGATGCCGGCCAGAACCGCGTATTCGAGCGAGCTGACGCCGCGTTCATCGCGCAGCAAGGTCTTGACGTATTGCAGCATGACAACCTCCGTGTGACGGGGTCGGTGATCGACCGTTGAGTGAAAAGAAGCGGCGCTGCTTCGGTGGCACGCACGGCGTTTTCGCCCATTCATGACTCATGCGGCAGCCCTGTCGTCGGGCCATGCGCATCCCCCGGAATCCATTCGATCGCTGCAACGCGCGATGGTCGGCAACGGAATCCGCCGCTCCATGCGCGCTTGTTGCATAACTGCATTGGCACAATGCAATTCACACTGATTCGTCTAGGGTATAGACAATTTTTTCGGCGATTTCAAATTATTTAGCGTCAGAGTGCATTTATGGGCGGCGCCCTTCAGCGATGAAATACGCGCATGCCATTTACCGCCTTTTCAGCATGATGCAACAAGCGCGGCGCGGCGTGCAGTAAGAATGTTAATAACGGGAGGCATCGTTGCTGCCGTCGTTGCAATTCGATGATTTTTATTCAGTTTTCCGATATGCCGCGTGATTTACCTCTTCGAACTTGAAACGAACTCGCGCGTGCGTTTCCCGGCATCTTTTTCGTGCGCGCCGGCATGATCCGGAAAATTCTGCGCACCCGATCGCATGGCCCGATCCGGATTGGCGCCGCTGTCACCGACGCTCGATTCGTCGCCGCACGGCGTGCGGAATCCGCACGCCGCGCTCGTGCGTCTCGCCATTTCCAATCGGCGCCACGCGTGATTTGCCAACCCGAAACGCGGCGATAAGCATAGTTCAAATCGTTGCTTGTCCCGCGCCGGAGGCGTCCTCCAGAATGGTTCGACACCCTCCGGCCCGATTTCGACTCCTCACCATCCGACGCACCATGATCGACCGATTCCCGTCTCCACTGCGCCTGCTGCGATCGCTGCTGATCGCGTCCCTCGTTGCGTTGCCCGCTGCCGCCGCGCACGCCGACAAGCCCGCCACGATCCGCATCGGCGTCGCCCAGCAGGGCACCGGCGATCCGCCCACCTTCGGCGGGTCGAGCGCGGCCACCGCGCAGTTGCAGCAACTCGTCGAAAAGGAATTCGCGGCCGACGGCATCAAGGTGCAGTGGCTGTTCTTCAAGGGCGCGGGCCCGGCCGTCAACGAGGCGATCGCCAACAAGGCGCTCGACTTCGCCTACCAGGGCGACCTGCCGGCCGTGCTCGCGCGCTCGAACGGCATCAGGACGCGCCTGCTGCTCGCCGCGAGCGTGCGCTCGGGCGTGAAGATCGCGGTGCCGCCCGACTCCGGCATCCGCTCGATCACCGACCTGAAGGACCGCCGCGTGTCGATCTTCCGCGGCACGAACCTGCAGCTCGTCGCCGACAACGCGCTTGCGAAGAACGGCCTCGGCGAACGCGATCTGCGCGTGATCAACCTCGACTCCGCGAGTTCGCTCGCCGCGCTCGCGTCGAAGGGCATCGACGCGTCGGTGGGCGACTATCAGCTGTACAAGCTGCGCGACGCGGGCCTCGCGAAGATCATCTACGAATCGCAGAACGACGGCCCGCAGTTCACGCGGCAGACCCACCTGCTCGTGCTCGACGACTTCGAGCGCGCGCATCCGGACCTCGTGCAACGCGTCGTCAACGCGCTGGTCAAGGGTGCGCAATGGTCGTCCGACGAAGCGAACCGCGATGCGCTGTTCAGGCTGTGGGAAAAAAGCGGCGTGCCGTATGCGTCGTGGCAGGCAGACTACGCGAACCAGCGCCTGAAGGATCGCCTGTCGCCGCTGATCGATCCGTTCCTCGTCGCGCGCTACAAGGCCGTCGCCCAAGACGCGCTGAAGCTGAAACTGATCCGCCAGCCGGTCGACGTCGACGGCTGGTTCGAACCGAAGTACCTCGACAACGCGTTGCGCGCGCAGCACCTCGAGCACTACTGGCCGCGCTACGACGCGGCCGGCAAGCCCCTCTCCTGACCCGGACCCGCCCCGATGAGCGACACCGCGATCCCGATTCCGTCGTCCGACCCGCACGCGCGCGCCGCGCCGTCCCGCGCGGCGGCCGCGAAGCGCGTGGCGTGGCTGCTCGCGCCGTGGGCGCTGCCCGTGCTGCTGTTCGTGTTGTGGACCGTCGGCAGCGCGCGCGGCTGGATCGCACCGCAGATCCTGCCGCCGCCCGCACAGGTCGCCGACTCGCTCGCCGAGCTCGCGGCCAGCGGCGATCTCGTGCGCCACACGCTGATCAGCCTGCAGCGCGTGCTGGTCGGCTTCGCGGCCGGCACGCTGCTCGGTTTCGCGACCGGCGCGGCGCTCGGCCTGTCGCGCACGCTCGAAGCCTACGTGCTGCCCGGCTTCAACGCGCTCGTGCAGATTCCCGTGCTCGGCTGGCTGCCGTTCCTGCTGCTGCTCGTCGGCGTCGGCGAGCCGCTGAAGTACCTGCTGATCGCGCATGCGGCGCTCGTCCCCGTGACGATGAGCACGCTGCAGGGGTTCCGCCAGGCGCCGCCCGCGCTCGACGAAGCCGCGCGCGTGTTCGGCTATACGCGCCGCCAGCGCATCGTCCACGTCGTGCTGCCGGCCGCGATCCCGACGCTCGCGACCGGCGTGCGGCTCGCGTTCACGAAATCGTGGCTCGCGCTCGTCGTCGTCGAACTCGTCGCGTCGTCGGAAGGGCTTGGCTACCTGATCGTGTACGGGCGCCAGCTGTTCCAGCTCGATCTCGTGATGGCGGCGGTGATCGTGGTCGGCGCGGTCGGCCTCGCGATCAACCGGCTGCTCGACGCGCTCGAAGCACGGCTGCGCCGCGGCGTGCCGTCCGCATTCCGCGGCTGAACCCGATTCAAGGATTCTCCTCCCATGCCGCTTGACGCCACGTCCACATCGGACGCCCCATCGCCCGCCGTCAGGATCGCCCGTCGCTTTCCCGTGCCCGACTGGCGCGGTTTCGTCCTGCCGCTCGCCACGCTCGCGCTCTGGTGGGCCGTCTCGTCCGCGCACCTCGTCAAAAGCGGGCTGCTGGTCGGCCCGGCCGACGTGCTGCACACCGCGTGGACCCAGACGACCAGCGGCGCGCTCGCGCGTGCGTTGTCGGCATCGCTCGCGCGCGAAGCGTGCGGCTTCACGATCGGCGCGACCGGCGGCCTGCTGCTCGGCACCGCGCTCGGACTGTCGCGCGTCGCCGCGCGCATGGTCGGCCCGAGCTTGGACACGTTCAAGCAGATCTCGCTGTTCGCGTGGATTCCGCTGATTTCCGTCTGGTTCGGCCTCGGCGACGTCGCCAAGGTCGTGTTCCTGTCGCTCGCCGCGCTGCTGCCGGTCGCCGCGCATACGTGCGACGGCATTCATGCGGTGCCGCGCACGTACGTCGACGTGGCCCGCGCGCTGCGTTATTCGCGGCTTCAGCTCGTGCGCTACGTGATCCTGCCCGCCGCGCTGCCGTCGATCTTCACCGGGCTGTATCTCGGCCTCATCTACTCGTGGCTCGCGACGCTCGGCGCCGAGTACCTGCTCGTCGCGGGCGCCGGGATCGGCAACACGCTGATCGACGGCAGCGAGCAGTTCCGGATGGATCTCGTGCTGTTCGGGATCATCGTCGTCGGCGTGACCGGCTGGGCGTTGAACGCGGTCGCGCGTACGATCGAGCGCAAGGTGCTGGCCCGGCGCGGCGAGCTGCGCCGCTGATCGCCCTCTTCCTTCCCGTTGCTTCCCTTTCCGCCATGACGACCCACGCTTCCGATTCGCTCGATATCCTCCACGTGAGCAAACGCTATGCGCAACGCGGCGCGTCGCTCGCCGTGCTCGACGACGTGTCGCTGCACGTGCGTGCCGGCGAGTTCGTCACGATCGTCGGTGCGAGCGGCTGCGGCAAGTCGACGCTGCTGCGCCTGATCGCCGGGCTCGATACCGACTACGCGGGCGAAATCCGCGCCGGCGACGAACCGGTGCGCGACACGTCGCTGCAGCGCGGGATCGTGTTCCAGGATCACCGGCTGTTCCCGTGGCTGACGGTGGCGCAGAACGTCGAGGCCGCGCTGCGCAATGCGCCGCTCGACGCACCGGCCAGGCGGCGCGCGGTAGCCGAGCACATCGCGCTCGTCGGGCTGAACGGCTTCGAGCATGCGTACCCGAACCAGCTGTCGGGCGGCATGGCGCAACGTGTCGCGATCGCACGCGGCCTCGTGAATCGCCCGCGCGTGCTGCTGCTCGACGAACCGTTCGGCGCACTCGATGCACAAACGCGCGCGCGGATGCAGAACGAACTGCTGCGCATCTGGGAACAGGAACGCATCACGATGGTGCTGGTCACGCACGACGTCGACGAAGCCGTGTATCTCGGCGATCGCGTCGTCACGATGGCGCCGCGCCCGGGGCGCATCGAGCGCATCCTCGACGTCGCGTTGCCGCGCCCGCGCCGGCGCGACTCGCCGGAATTCGCGCGGCTGCGCGATACCGTGCTGGCCGACTTCGACGATCGCGAACCGCCGGGTGACGGCGGCAGCGGCGCAAAACGCATCGAGGCGGCCGCTGCGCACCGGATCGGCGCCTGGCGGCTCGCGTGGTGATGCGGTCGCGCGGCCGGCCCGATGCCGCACACGAATCGTTCAGCATGACGACACATATCGATCATCACGGCGCGCGCTAAGGTTGTGACGATTCATCGGTTCCAGTTCCGCGCGGTCCCTGCTTGAATGGAGACTCGACCGACCCGACCCAGGAGACTCCCGATGTCCGAAGTCCAGCACGCCGCACACCCGTCATCGCATGCTTCGCACGCCGCCGCCGCGCCGCGCACGGCCGCCGTCCCGCTTCAGCTTCGCCAGGTCGCCGGCCGGATCGGCGCCGAAATCGCCGGTGTCCGGCTGTCGGGCACGCTCGACGACGCGACGTTCGACGCGATCCAGGCCGCGCTGCTGCGCCACAAGGTGCTGTTCTTCCGCAACCAGGGCCATCTCGACGACACCGCGCAGGAAGCCTTCGCGCGCCGCTTCGGCGAGACGGTCGCCCACCCGACCGTGCCCTCCGTCGACGGCAGCGCGCACTTGCTCGAACTCGATTCCGCGCACGGCGCGCGCGCCAATTCGTGGCACACCGACGTGACGTTCGTCGACGCGTACCCGAAGGTGTCGATCCTGCGCGCGGTCGTGATTCCGCCGTTCGGCGGCGACACCGTGTGGGCCAACACGGCGGCCGCATACACGCATCTTCCCGAGCCGCTGCGCGCGCTCGCCGACACGCTGTGGGCGGTGCACACGAACGCGTACGACTACGCGTCGACGCACGTGCATGCCGACGACACGCAACTGAAGCGCTACCGCGAAGTGTTCACGTCGACCGTCTACGAAACCGAACATCCGGTCGTGCGCGTGCATCCGGAGACCGGCGAGCGCACGCTCGTGCTCGGACACTTCGTGCAGAAGATCAAGGGGCTGTCGTCGCAGGATTCCGCACATCTGCTGCAGGTGCTGCACGAACACGTGACGCGCCTCGAGAACACCGTGCGCTGGAACTGGCAGCAAGGCGACGTCGCGATCTGGGACAACCGCGCGACGCAGCACTACGCGATCAACGACTACGGCGATGCGCACCGCGTCGTGCGTCGCGCGACCGTTCACGGCGACGTGCCGGTCGGTATCGACGGCCGCCGCAGCGTCGTGCTGAAGGGGCCGGGCGCGACGCTGCAATGACGTTCGCCGCACGGTGGCGGCTTCGGTCGCCACCGTGCCGGCGCCACCCTGCATTCCCGCCTCCCCGACCGGAGGATCCGACCATGACCTTCCCGCCACCGGGCCGACGCTTGCACGCGCAACGATGTCGCCGTCCGTTCGCCCCGTTCACTTCCGCCAGGAGCGTCGCATGAGCGCCCTACCCGTACCCGCCGCCGAGCCGGTCGACGTGATCCCGCTGTCCGCCCACATCGGCGCGGAGATCCGCGGCATCGACCTCACCCAGCCGTTGACCACGCCGCAGATCGCCGCGATTCGCGCCGCACTGCTGAAATGGCGCGTGATCTTCTTCCGCGAGCAGTTCCTCACGCACGAGCAGCATGTCGCGTTCTCCGCGCAGTTCGGCGAGCCGACCGTCGGCCACCCGGTGTTCGGCCACGTCGACGGTCATCCGGCCGTCTATTCGATCGCGAAGCATCGCAAGGCGACGCGTTTCGAGGGCGAGCCGGTGCGCCGGCCGTGGACGGGCTGGCATACCGACGTGACGGCCGCCGTCAATCCGCCGTGGGCGTCGATCCTGCGCGGCGTGACGATTCCGCCGTACGGCGGCGACACGCACTGGACCAACCTCGTGCGTGCGTACGAGACACTGTCGGCGCCACTGCGCGGCTTCGTCGACGGCTTGCGCGGCATCCATCGCTTCACGCCGCCGCCCGGTGTGCGCGCGACCGGCGCATTCGACGAAGCCGTCGAGCGCCGCCCGCTCGTGACCGAGCATCCGCTGGTGCGCGTGCATCCGGAGACCGGCGAACGCGCGCTGTACGTAAGCCCGAGTTTCCTGAAGTCGATCGTCGGGCTGACGCCGCGCGAGAGCCAGGCCCTGCTCGAACTGCTGTGGGAACACGTGACACGGCCGGAATTCACGATCCGCTTCAAGTGGGAGCCGCGCAGCATCGCGTTCTGGGACAACCGCGCGACCGCGCATCTCGCACCCGTCGACATCTTCGATCTCGACTTCGATCGCCAGCTCTACCGCACGACGCTCATCGGCGACGTGCCGGTCGGCCCCGACGGCCGGGCGTCCGTCGCGCTCGAAGGCTCGCCGGTCGAGGCAGCGGCCGCGGTCGCGCTGAACTGACCGCCGAGTCGACAGCCGGCGCACCCGCGCCGGCTTCCCTGCCTCAATCCAGCCATACGCCGTCGAACCGGTGGCCGCCGAGCGGCGAGAACGTCAGCCCGTGCACGCGCTTCGAGATCGGCAGCGACACGATCGACGTCGCGATCGGCGTGAACGGCACCTGATCCTTGAACACGACCTGTGCCTGCTCGTAGAGCGACGTGCGTTTCGCGACGTCCGCGTTCGTGCGCGCCGCGCTGACGAGCCGCTCGAAATCCGCGTTGCACCACTTCGCGAGATTGCTGCCGTGCACCGCCTCGCAGCCGAGCAGCGTGCCGAGCCAGTTGTCGGGGTCGCCGTTGTCGCCCGACCAGCCGTACAGGATCGCGTCGTGCTGCCCGTCGCGTTTCGCGCGGCGATTGTATTCGCCCCACTCGTAGCTGACGATCTTCGCGCGCACGCCGATCTTCGCCCAATCCTGCTGGATCAGTTGCGCCATCAGCTGCGCGTTCGGGTTGTACGGGCGCTGCACCGGCATCGCCCACAGCGTCAGGTCGAAGCCGTTCGGGAATCCGGCCTGCGCGAGCAGCGCCTTCGCGGCGGCCGGATCGCGCGGCGCGTCCTTCAGGCGCGGGTTGTACGACCATTGCGCGGGCGGCATCGGGTTCGTCGCGATCGTCGCGTCGCCGTTGAACACGGTCTTGATGATCGCCGTCTTGTCGATCGCGATGTCGAGCGCGCGCCGCACGTCGACGCGATCGAGCGGCGCATGCTGCGTGTTGTACGCGACGAAGCCGACGTTGAAGCCCGTACCCGAAAACAGCGTCAGCTTCGGATCGCGCCGCACCGTCTCGAGATCGGCCGGCCGCGGGAACACCGACACCTGGCACTCGCCGGCCGTGAGCTTCTGCAGGCGCGCGGCCGGATCGGGCGTGATCGCGAACACGAGATGCGCGAGCTTCACGTCGTCCGGCTTCCAGTAGTCGGGATTCGCGTCGTAGCGGATCACGGCGTCCTTCTGGTACGCGCGCAGCTGGAACGGCCCCGTGCCGACCGGGAACTGGTTGATGTCCGCTTCGCGATGGCGTGCCGTCAACTGCGACGCATATTCGGCCGACAGGATCGACGCGAACGCCATCGCGAGATTGCGCACGAACACGACGTCGGGCTGCTTCAGCACGAAGCGCACCGTATCGTCGTCGAGCTTTTCGATGCGCTCGATGTTGCGGTCGAACCCGAGGTCGCTGAAGTACGGGAAACTGACCGGGTAGGCCTTGCGGAACGGATCGTCGGGATCGAGCATGCGGCGGAACGTGAACACGACGTCGTCCGCCTGGAACGGACGCGTCGGCTTGAACCACGCGGTCGTCTGGAACTTCACGCCGCGCCGCAGGTGAAACGTGTAGACGCGCTGGTCGGACGACACGTCCCAGCTCGTCGCGAGCGACGGCACGAGATCGAGCGTGCCGCGCTTGAACTGCACGAGCCCGTTGTAGACCGTGTACGTGCTCGCGTCGAAATCGGTGCTGGTCGTGTGCTGGCCCGGATCGAAGCCGGCCGGGCTGCCTTCGGTGCAGTACACGAGCGTCTTGCCGGCCGGCGCCGCGAACGCGTGCGTGACCGTGCCGGCGAGCAGCAGCGACGCGGCCACGCCGCGCAGCACTACGCCGGCAACGGAGGAGCGCCGCGCACGATGCGCGGCCGATGAAACGAATGGAATCTTCATGGTGGCGGTCAGGGAAGGACTGTCATGCGAATGACGACCGCCGATCTTCGCGCGCCGCCCGCCGATCGCTTACCAATTAATTCCGCGTTGCTTATCGCCGCGGATGCATCCCGCTGCCGCCGCATGGAAATGTCCGCGCGAGCACCGGGGCGATGCCTGCGAATGCCGCTGCAGCGGCCCGCCGCGCGTCGTGCATCGACGCCGTTCGCGGCCCATCCTTCCGGCCCCCTGCAGGTTCTCCGGAATGGGCGCATCGTATCGGTTGGTCAACGCCGGCACCGGTGCGCGGGGATTCGCCCGGCGCACGCGTTCCGGCGCGGCGTGCCTACCGGCGCGCTGCCCCTTCCTGGAGGACCCACGATGTCGCTCACCCCCGCTACGCCCTCTCGTCCCGTGAAGTCGCCGGGCCCCGATCATCCGATCACGATCGAACCGCACCCGTCGCGCGTCGTGGTCAAGGTGGCCGGCAAGATCGTCGCCGATACGCGCCGTGCGCTGGCGCTGCGCGAAGCCAGCTATCCGGCCGTGCTGTACGTTCCGCGCGAGGATGCCGACATGGCGCTGCTGCAACGCACCGACCATGCGACGTACTGCCCGTACAAGGGCGATTGCGCGTACTACTCGATTCCCGCCGGCGGCGAACGCTCGACCAACGCGGTGTGGACGTACGAGCATCCGAACCCGGCGGTCGAATCGATCCGCGCGCACCTCGCGTTCTATCCGGATCGTGTCGACGCGATCGAGGAAAGCCCGCTCGGCACCGATTGAGCGCGGCGGCGCGCCGCCGCCCCGGCGTTCACGTATCGTCCGGCCGCTGATTTGCATATGCGGATTCGTTGGTTGGCCGCCGACCCGCGCGGCCGTATCGTCGTGCATCCGGCGCGGGCCGGCCGGCTGCGCGCATCGCCCGCATCCGGCTGCGTCCCGCGCCGATCGCGCCGCCAGGCCGCGCGACCCGTGAACCCGCCAGCAGGACGCCTCGATGAACGACCTACCGCACGCAGATCTTGAAACGACCCCGGCAAACCCGCGCCGCCGCCAGTGGCTGCATGGCGCGGCCGCCGGACTGGCCGGGCTCGCGCTCGGCCCGCTCGCGGGCATGCCTGCACTGGCCCAGGGCAGCGACAAGCGGCTGCGCATCGGTTTCCAGAAATACGGCAACTTCGTCATACTCAAGGCGCGCGGCACGCTCGAGAAGCGGCTCGCGAGCCAGGGCGTGGCCGTCCAGTGGCTCGAATTCCCGGCCGGCCCGCAATTGCTCGAGGGGCTGAACGCCGGCGCGATCGACGTCGGCACGGTCGGCGAAACGCCGCCGATCTTCGCGCAGGCCGCGGGCGTCGATTTCGTCTATATCGGCAACGAACCGCCCGCGCCGCACGGCGAGGCGATCGTCGTGCTGCCCGATTCGCCGATCCGCACCGTCGCGCAGCTGCGCGGCAAGAAGGTCGCGTTCAACAAGGGTTCGAACGTCCACTACCTGCTCGTGAAGGCACTGGAGCATGCGGGCCTCACGTATGCCGACATCCAGCCGATCTACCTGACGCCCGCCGACGCGCGCGCCGCGTTCGTGCAGCGCAACGTCGACGCGTGGGTGATCTGGGATCCGTACCTGGCTGCGGCCGAACGGCAGCTCGGCGCACGCGTGGTCGCGGACGGCGACGGGCTCGTGCGCAACACGCAGTACTACCTCGCCGCGCGCAAGTATGCGGCCGCGCAACCGCAGGTGCTGCGCACGCTGCTCGAGGAAGTCGACGCGGTCGATCGCTGGGGGCGCGACCATGTTCCGGAAGTCGCCGCGCAACTGTCGCCGCTCGTCGGCCTCGACGCGCCGACCCTCGAAGTCGCGCTCAAGCGCGCCGGCTACGGTGTGCAGCCCGTCACCGATGCGACGCTGGCGTACCAGCAGGGCATCGCCGACGCGTTCAGCACGCTGAAGCTGATTCCCGGCAAGGTGACGGTCGCCAACGCGCGCTGACGCACCGCTGCTGCGACGCGTTACGGCGAACGCGTCGCGCCGATCCGCCGCCATTCGTCGTAATCGGTGACGAGGCCCGCATCGTCGACCGCGATATCGGCTGCATACGCGCCGCTCTCGTAGCGGTACACGTGCTCCGCCGTGCGCGCATAGCGCTGCTCGCCGCGCACGATCTCGAACGACGGGAAACGCAGCCACGCGGTATGAATGACGGCCGATGCGCCGACCGCCAGCCCGAGACGCCGGATCGGCAGCGTATTGGTCGACGGACTGAAGCCGAGATCGATGTCGGTCGCGCCCGCGAGGGCCGGCGCGGCGACGCCGTCGATCGTCCAGCGCCCCGCGTCGCATTCGATGGCGAGTTGCCGGGGCGGCGCTGCGCCGAGCCAGTACGTCACGCGCACCGAGCGCGTCAGCCAGTCGGTGCCGCACACGATCACATAGTCGACGCGAAACGGCGTGCCGTCGAGCGCGCCCGCCACGGCCCCCGACAGGTCGATCCCCGCGCGCGTCTCGGCGAGCCGGCACCATTCGCCCGCCTGCCAGGTCTGCGCGATCTGCCATGCGACGCAGCGCGTGTGCGCCGCTTCGTCCCGTTGCGTCATGTCGTCTCCCGTCGATCGCATGAGCCGGATTTTCGCTCACGGCGTCGATGATCTCATGGGCCTTCGGCGCGTGCCTCCGTACCGATACCGAGTATCGGTTCGTCGCGCACCTTCGGTACCGATCCTGCTTTGGTACCATCACCGTTCGGCATCACCCGAACCGGACGAGGGGCGAGAGTTCATGGATTTGCTGGCGACGATGCGCATCTACGTGAGGGTCGTCGAGCGCGGCACGATGTCAGGCGCGGCACGGGATCTGGACATGGGCCAACCGGCCGTCAGCGAGCGCATCGAAAAGCTCGAAAAACGTCTCGGCACACGTCTGCTGATGCGCAGTGCGCGTACGCTCACGTGCACCGACGAAGGCCGCATTTTCTACGAACACAGCAAGGCGCTGCTCGAAGCGGCCGAAGCGTCGATCGCATCGGTATCGAAAACGGAAAACACGCTCAGCGGCACGATCCGGCTCGCCGCGCCGCAATGCTTCGGCGAAGTCGTGATTCCGCAGTCGCTGATGCATATCCGCACCGCGTATCCGCAACTGCACATCGACCTGGTGCTGAACGACAACGTCGTCGATCCGGTCACGGAAGGCGTCGACATCTCGATCCGCCTCGGCCAACTCGACGACGGCGGATTCGTCGCGCATCCGCTCGGCCAGGTCGACCGCGTGCTCGTGGCCGCGCCCGCCTATCTCGACCGCTACGGCCCGATCGAAACGAAGGCCGATCTGGCAAACCACCCGTTCATCCGCGTCAAGGGCATCTTCGCGAACGAGCAGTTACCGCTGCAAAGCGAAGACAAGGCGCTCGAATACGCGCGAATCCAGACGGTGATGACGACGAGCCACTGGCGCCCGATGTTCGACACGATCCTGGCCGGCGGCGGCATCGGCGTCGTGCAGGCGCCGGCCTGCACCCATGCGCTCGCGCACGGCAAGCTCGTCCAGATCCTGCCGCAATACACGATCCCCGCATTCGCGCTCAACGCGCTGGTCCAGGCGCAACGGCCGCTGCCGCCGCGCGTGCGGGTCGTCGTCGATCTGCTGAAGAAGGAGATTCCGGCGCTTTTGAACAGAAGCAAACCCTGAGCGCGCACACCCGCCCGAGCGGTACCGTCTGCTTTCCGGATAACCGAAGCCTCGCCTCGAAACCCGTCCGTCGATTCGATCCGATTCGATTCCATGCGGCCACGCGTTTGGCGGCGCCGTCGCGTCGTTGCCCGTGCAGCCGCCACGCAGTCACGCGCGCCGCGTCACCACGCCTGCCGATAGATCGCCAGCGCGTCGGCTTCCGTCACCTCGCGCGGATTGTTCACGAGCAGGCGCGTCTGCAGCATCGCGTCCGACGCCATCCGCGGCAGGTCGCCCTCGCCAATGCCGACCTCGCGCAGCGTGCGCGGAATGCCCGTCGCGACGATCAGGCGATCGATCTCGTCGATCAGCGCCTGCGTCCTCGCTTCGTCGCTCCCCGCGGCCGACGGCGCGACGATCGTCGCGAGTTCCGCATACAGCGGCGCGGCAGCCGGCGCATTGAAGCGCAGCACATGCGGCAGCACGAGCGCGTTCGACAGCCCGTGCGGCACGTGGAACATGCCGCCGACCGGATAGGCCAGCGCATGCACGGCCGCGACCGGCGCGTTCGCGAACGCCTGGCCGGCGAACATCGCGCCGACCAGCATCGCTTCGCGCGCGCGGCGATCGTTGCCGTCGTCGCAGGCCTTCAGCAGGTTGCGCGACAGCAGCGTCAATGCCTGCACGGCCAGCATGTCGGACACCGGATTCTTCAGCCGCGACGACGTATAGGCTTCGATCGCGTGCACCATCGCGTCGATGCCCGTCGCGGCGGTTGCCGCGCGCGGCAGCCCGAGCGTCAGCTCGGCGTCGAGGATCGCGGCGTCCGCGAACAGCTGCGGCGACACGACGCCCATCTTGCGCGCCTCGCCGACCGTGACGATCGACACGGCCGTCACTTCGGAGCCGGTGCCGGCCGTGGTCGGCATCTGCACGAGCGGCAGCCGCGACGTGGCAACCTTGTCGACGCCGTACATGTCGGCCAGCGCCTGCCGCCCCGGCGCGAGCACCGCGATCAGCTTCGCGACGTCCATCGACGAACCGCCGCCGAGGCCGAGCACGATCTCGGCATCGGCCGCCACCGCCCGCGCGGTCGCCTCGAGCACGACGTGCTCGGGCGGATCGGCAATCACGTCGTCGATCACGGTCACCTGCCAGCCGTGCGCGGCGAGGCTCTCCAGCGCGGGCGCGAGCACGCCGCTGCGATGCAGGAACGCGTCGGTGACGACGCACAGCCGCGCGAGCGCCGGAAAGCGTTCGCGCAACAGCGCGCCGAGCCGGCGCGCGGCGCCGAATTCGACGATCTGCGTCGGCACGGTACGGAATTGAAACGGGTTCATCGGGTGCCTCCCGGTGGCGTCGCCGTGCCGGTGTCCGGCTGCACCATGTAGCGCGTCACGTCGCGGCGATCGAGCAACGGAATGATCGCGCCGACAGCGATCCGCTGGAAATGCGGCGTTTCCCGATGCACGTCGAGGCCGTCGGCATCCCGGTAACGCTCGAGGATCACGATGTGGTCGGGATCGACCGGCGACCGGAAGTACGCATAGTCGAGATTCTTCGGCTCGGCACGCGTGGCCGGCGCGAGTTCCGCGAGCAATTCGATCACGCGGTCGCCGTTGCCGGGTTTCGCGAAGAAATGGGCGATGACCTGCAGGTAAGGTTCGTTCATGCTGCGCTCCGTATTCGCCAGCGCCCCGTCATGACGGGGCGTCATTCGACCATGCGCGGTCGCTCGCCGAAGGTGGCAGTCGGCGGCCCGACACGGCGCCGACGCCTCGTCGTCGCATTGTATTGAATCGGTGCTGCTTTCGCAGCGCACGCGTCATGCATGCGACGGCACGCTTCGTGCGAAGGGTTCGCGGCAGGGCCGTCGAATGCCGGCGCGTCACACCAGCCGGCCGCCCCCGTCGATATGCAGGATTTCGGCATTCATGAAGCCGTTGCCCAGCAGGAACGCGATCGCTTCCCCGACTTCGTCGGCGCGACCGACGCGTCCGCCGGGCAGCGCCGACGCGGCCTGGCCGAGAATCGCGTCGCGCGCTTCCGGGCCGAATGCGTCGTACAGCGGCGTGTCGACGAAACCGGGCGCGACGACGTTCACGCGAATCGGCTTGAGCTCCAGCGCAAGCGACTGCGCCAGTGCCTCGACGCCGCGCACGGCGGCCGCGATAACCGACGTGCCTTGCCCGGACGGACGGTCCGCCAGCTGTCCGCCGGTGAGCACGATCGAGCCGGTCGCGGGCATCAGCGGCAACGCGGCGCGAATCGCATAGACCGGCCCGGCGATACGCTCCTGCAGCGCGGCGAGCAGGTGATCCGGATCGGTGTCGGCCAGCTTGCCGGCGATGAATTGTCCGGCCGTGACGACCAGGTGATCGACGCGCGTCATCGGTTCGAAGACGCGCTGCACGGCAGCCCGGTCCGCGATGTCCGCGATCGCGGTGCGCGCGCCGCCGATCGCCTGCGCGGCCGCCGCCAGCGTCGCGCCGGTACGGCCGACCAGCGTGACGGTCGCCCCTCGCGCCTTCACGGCTGCGGCGGCCGCGAGCCCGATTCCGGAACTCGCGCCGAATACCACCACGTGCGCGCCGTCCAGCGCCGCCGATTGTGTTGCCTCGTTCATGTCGACTCCTCGTCGGGGATTGAAGGTTCACGCACGTTAGGTCATGCTCTGGCGAGACAGAATACGACGAACGCGAATAGGGCTCATGCCCGGGAGGAATAAGGTGGACTCGCTGCGCTCCATGCGCCTCTTCGTGCGCGCCGTCGAACTGGGCAATTTCTCGGCGGTCGCCCGCGAGGAAGGCACCGGCCAGCCGACCGTCAGCAAGGTCATCGCCGCGTTCGAGAAGACGCTCGGCGTACGCCTGCTCGAACGATCGACGACGAGCGTCGCACCGACCGACGAAGGCCGGCGGTTCTACGAGCGCTGCAAGCGCGTGCTCGACGAATACGCGAACGCGGTCGCCGACGTGCGCGGACAGACGCTGCGCCCGGTCGGCAAACTGGTCGTCAATGCGCCGATGGGGCTCGGCGAACTGCGTCTGAACGCGCTCGTGCTCGAATTCCTCGCGGCCTATCCGGAGATCGACATCGAACTGCACCTGACCGATCGCGTGATCGACCTGGTCGAGGAAGGCGTCGATGTCGCGCTCCGCCTCGGCCACGCGCTGCCGCCGGACGCCGTCGCGCGCTGCATCGCGACGTCGCCGCGGCTGCTGGTGGCCGCGCCGCGGTATGTCGCGCAGGCAGCCCGGATCCGCCGCCCCGAAGATCTCGCCAACCACGACTATGTCGGCTACGCGCGCGCCGGCATCGGCTCTGAACTGGCATTCGAAAAAGGCGCGGAGAGCGTCAGCGTGCCCGTGCGCAGCCGGTATCGCGTCAACAGTTCGCTGGCCTTGCGCGAATGCTTCCTCGCGGGCCACGCGGTGGGCAGCGCGCCCGCGTGGCTCGTTCAGGACCTGATCGACGGCGGACAGCTCGTCCGGCTGCTGCCGAAGTGGGAGATGGCCGTGCCGCACGCGCTGCATCTCGTCTATGCGTCGCGCCGGTATCTGCCGCTCAGGACCCGCACGTTCCTGCAGTTCATGACGGAGCGAATTCCCGCGCTGCCCGGGTTCCGGGCAACGGAGCCCGCAGCGCGCCGCACGCGCTGACGAGCCGGTGCCGCGCCCGCCGTGCGTGCTACAGCACGGATCCGGCACCGAATGCCGCTTTCCGCTTTCCGCTTTCCGCTTTCCGCTTTCCGCTTTCCGCTTTCCGCTTTCCGCTTTCCGCTTTCCGAATTCCGAATTCCGAATTCCGCCTATTGCATCGCCCCCGGGGGCGGCGCCTGTGGGCCCTTCGGCTAAAATGCCGCACTTTCCACCTTGTCCGGCCCGCTCGCCATGCAACCCGCTTCCCCCGCCCGATCCGCCGCCCACGGCGCCGACGATGCAGACCTGTCGCACGACCTGGTCTACGGCCCCGATGACCGGCCCGCGCCGATGGTCGCCTTCGTCGCCGCGCTGCAGCACCTGCTGGCGATCATCGTGCCGATCGTCACGCCCGGCCTGCTGATCTGCCAGGCGCTCGGCGTATCGAGTCGGGATACGACCCTTATCGTGTCGATGTCGCTGGTGATTTCCGGCATCGCGACCTTCGTGCAGTGCAAGCGCTTCGGCCCGCTCGGCGCCGGCCTCCTGATCGTGCAGGGCACCAGCTTCAACTTCGTCGGCCCGCTGATCGCCGGCGGCAGCCTGATGGTCAAGCAAGGCACGCCGGTCGAGACCGTGATGGCCGCGATCTTCGGCGTCGTGATCGCCGGTTCGTTCGTCGAGATGGGCGTGTCGCGCATCCTGCCGTTCGTGAAGCGCCTGATCACGCCGCTCGTCACCGGCATCGTCGTGCTGCTGATCGGCCTCACGCTGATCAAGGTCGGCCTCATCAGCATGGGCGGCGGCTACGGCGCGATGGCCAACGGCACGTTCGCGAGCGCCCAGAACCTGACGCTGTCGTGCCTCGTGCTCGGCACCATCATCCTGCTGAACCGCGTGCCGATCGTGTGGGTGCGCAGCACCGCACTCGTGATCGCGCTCGTGATCGGCTATGCCGCGGCCGCCGTGCTCGGCCGCCTCGACTTCACCGGCGTGCACCAGGCCGCGCTGTTCCAGGTCCCGACGCCGCTGCACTTCGGTATTGGCTTCTCGTGGTCGCTGTTCGCGCCGATGCTGATCATCTACCTCGTCACGTCGCTCGAAGCGATCGGCGACGTCACCGCCACCAGCAAGATCTCGAAGGAGCCGGTCGAAGGGCCGGTGTGGATGCAGCGGATCAAGGGCGGCGTGCTCGTGAACGGCGCGAACTCGCTGCTGGCCGGCATGTTCAACACGTTCCCGAGCTCCGTGTTCGCGCAGAACAACGGCGTGATCCAGATCACCGGCGTCGCGAGCCGCTACGTCGGCATCTGGATCGCGGGCATGCTCGTGGTGCTCGGCCTGTTCCCGGTCGTCGCGGGCGCGCTGCAGGCCGTGCCGGAGCCCGTGCTCGGCGGTGCGGCAATGGTGATGTTCGGCGCGGTAGCCGCGTCGGGCATCAACATCCTGTCCGGCGTCCAGCTCGATCGCCGCGCGCTGCTGATCATCGCGGTGTCGCTCGCGCTCGGCCTCGGCGTGTCGCAAGTGCCGGACATTCTGAACAGCCTGCCGCATGCACTGAAGAACGTGCTGGAGTCGGGTGTCGCGACGGGCGGCATCTGCGCGCTCGTGATGAACTGGTTCTTGCCGGAACAGAAGTAACGCTACGGACTCCATGACGACGCGGCCCGGCCGACCGGCCGCGTCGCGCTCGACGAGCCCGGCTTGGCCGGGCGCCCGACTCTCGCTAGAATCGGTTCATGCCTCAAGCCCCCGTCTCCACGAATGCGCCGGAAGCCAGTGCGGTCCCCGTCAAGGAACGCGCGACCGTCGTCTGCTACCGCGAACAGCAGGTCCTGCTCGTTGCGCGCGCATCGTCGCGCTGGGCGCTGCCCGGCGGCACGATCAAACGCGGCGAAACACCGCTCGAGGCCGCCCATCGGGAGTTGCAGGAAGAGACCGGCATCACCGGCCAGGACCTCGTCTATTCGATGCAGTTCACGGGGCTCGCGAAGGTGCATCACGTGTTCTTCGCCGAAGTCGACCCGGAGCACACGGCCCAGGCGAGCAACGAGATCGAGAGGTGCAAGTGGTTTCGCATCGACAACGTCGACGAACTGCGCGCAAGCATCCCGACGAAGCGCATCGTCGAGCTCGTCTACGAGCACGAAATCCTGAAGTAGGTAGACACCCCACCCCCGCCGGCTCGTCCGAGCCGATATGATGCGCCCACGGTCCATCACCGCGTTCCCTTCCGAGCGAGCTGCAGATGAACAGTGCGTATGCCTACCGCGGATACACCATCGATGTCCGCTGCGAATTCCGGCTCGACGAACCGCGCGATCATGCGCCGCCCGCCCCGCTGCGGTTCGGGTTCGTCGCGGTCGTGCAGGTGCGCTCGGCCGCCAGCGTGCCGCGCCTGCTCGGGCCGATTCGCCTCGCCGACGACGGCGGCCGCCTGTTCGGCAACACCCGCAATGCGTTGCGCGCAGGCCGCGCGGCCGGCGAAATCCTCGTCGACGATCTGCTGGTCGATACGGGCCAGGCAAAAGGACGCGCGCATTCCTGAGCCGTCGATCGGCCCGGCATCATCTTTGCGGCGTTTTGCGGAACGCGCGCGTGCCGGCGCTCAGTGCAGGCGCTTTCGTCGTAGTTCGTGTGCGGAATAGACGGCGAGGAAGATACCGAGCATCGCGACGCCGGACGCCAGGAAGTCGTTTGCGGTTCCCGTGCTGTTCAGCGATTTCGGGAAGATGCCGAGACTCAGTCCTGCGGCAGCCAGAAACACGCCTGCCGCCACCCCCCACACCGGTCCGATGGTCTTTTCGATTGTGTTTTTCATACAGCACCCGTCTACAGTCTTTTCCTGAATGGCGGCGGCGCATGGCGCTCGCATCTACCGTTCGTGATCCGACTATAGCGGGGAAATAATCAGGGCGGATTTAGTGCTTTCACCGATCAAGTTTTCGCCGATCGCAAACATGCCGTGTCCCGGGGATTCATGCCCCGCTCGATCGAGTCGGACATGATTCATTCGCCGCGAGCCGAATTGCCTGCCATCGCATCGCGAATACCGCTCGGCAAGCAGCGGCCCTTACGCTCCGACGCAGAATTTACGGTTCGTTTCAAAGCTGTCCATACTTTCGGTGTTCCCCGAAGCTATCCTTCGTTGCACGCACAATAATCTCGGAGGGGGACAAACAATGAACCACACATTCTGGAAGGCTGCACTCTGTGCGGCAGCGGTGCCGTTTGCACTCGCAGGATGCGGCGGCGGCGACGATGGCGGCAGCCCGCAAACCGGCACGCTGCATGTCGCGATGACCGATGCACCGTCATGCGGCTTCGATCACGTATTCGTGACCGTCTCTCAGGTTCGCGTCAATGCGAATGGGAATGCTTCCGACAACGACGCCGGCTGGTCGACCATCACGCTGGCGACACCGCAGAAGATCGACCTGCTGTCGCTGACCAACGGCGTGCTCGCCGATATCGGCCAGACCGCCTTGCCGGCCGGCCAGTATCAGCAGATCCGCCTCGTTCTCGCGCCGAACCAGGGCAACGCCCTCGCGAACTCGGTCGTCCCGACGGGCGGCACGGAACAGGCGCTCGCAACGCCGAGCGCGACGCAAAGCGGTTACAAGATCATCCAGCCTTTCACGGTGCAGCCGAACACGCTCGTCGATCTCGTGCTCGACTTCAACGCGTGCAAGTCGATCGTCCAGCGCGGCAACGGCACGTATGGGCTGAAGCCGGTCGTGACGGCGATTCCGACCGTCGTGAGCGGCGCGATCTCCGGCTATGTCGCCTCGGCCGAAGCCGGCGCGACCGTGTATGCGGAACAAGGCGGCAAGGTGGTCCGCGGCACGGTTGCCGACAACACCGGGAAATTCGTGCTGTCGCCGCTGATCCAGAGCTCGACGCAAGGCAACTACGACGTCGTGATCGTGCAGAACAACTTCGCGTCCGGCATCGTCCGCTCGGTTCCGGTCGTGGTGAACACGACCACGGCCGTGTCGGCGTCGGCTGCCCCGATCACGCTGCCGGCATCGACGATGAGCACGGTCGGCGGCACGGTGACGGCAAGCGCCAACGCGTTCGTGCGCGCCTTGCAGACCGTCGATGCGAACGCGTACGAGATCACGTCGATCAACGCGAACCTGGATACGGGTACGTATGCGCTCAACGTGCCCACGGCCGCGCCGATCGTCGGCACGTACTCGGGCTCGCTGCCGGTCGCGCTGGCTGCGTCGCCGGGCGCCGCGGCGCAATACACGATCGAAGCGGACGCAGCGTCGGGCGCAACGCAAGCGACGAACGTCAACGCGACGACCAGCCAGTCGAACGTCAATTTCAGCTTCTGACGCGTCGCCGGCATCATCGAAAGGGCCTCACGGCCCTTTCCTCAATAAACGGGAGAACGAAGTGAAGAAAGGGGTTATCGCATTGCTCGCCGCGGCGAGCATGGTCGGCGCGCTCAGCGGGTGCGTCGCATATGTGCCGGGTCCGCCGGTCGTCGTCGCGCCGCAGGGCGGGCCGGGGAACGGATTCTGCCCGCCCGGACAGGCGAAGAAAGGCAATTGCTGATTGCACGAGGCCCGCGTATCGCGGGCCTTTTTCATGGTCGCTGCATGACGGGCATGGCGGCGGAATGGCGGAAGGCAGCCAACTTCAACCACCGCTCGCACAGACCCGCCAGGTAAGACTCCCTCAACCGCAGATGGCTCCCTACCCACGATCCTACCCATATTTGGCCCTAGCGCCAATCCAATATCGGCCGCAACGCCTTGCTGGCAAAGGTGCGCGGGCATGCTGTCTCCGGCCAAAGCCGGCGAGCATAGCCCGCGTGGTTGATGTCATGCGCAACGCCAATCCCGCCTTCCGGTCCGCTCGGTCACGTTCCCGAAATGACCGGTCACGTTGCCGAAATCGCCGGTCACGATCCCGAAACGGCTGGTCACGTTCGTCCGAAATACGCAGCGTCAGATCGGTTCCGAGCAAATGCGCGAGCACGAACACCGGCGCACTCTGCGCGTACGTTTCGATATAAATTGTGTCCGGCTGCGCCTCGGAGGCGTTCTTGATCAGGCCATCGAGGATGTGCACTGCCTCGTGCATGCCGCATGAGATGAAGTGACTGAACAGCCCAATATGCATGTCGGACGCGTGGTAATAGCAGATCCCGCCATAGCCGCCGTAGCGAATATGGCATTTGGGCAGCGCGACCTGTCAGCGGCTCAGTTTCTTGACCGCGCGCTCAGTCTGCGTCGGTCCGAGGTTGCAATCATAGCAGAACTGCATCGTGATGAAGCGCTTGCGCGCATCGTCGACCTTCGCCTCGAATCTGGAGAGCGGTCCGAAAAGCCGGTCAGATCGAGCCATTGCTCGGTTTCGGTGAGGATATCTAGGATGCTGACCGGCCACATCGAAGCAGTGACTGTCTCGTCGATCAGGGTCCGGTTGGGAGGGTCGGGATTCGTGTCGAGTCGGTGGAGTATGAGACCCTGCGCGCCAATCTCAACGTGGTCGTTTTTCGAGAACCTGCGTCGACCTTATTGGCCACGGCGCTGAGTTCGTCTTTCAGTTTATGGACGAACGCTCGGCCGTGGACCGCGAAGTCTACGAGTTCGCGGTAGCGCGGCAACTCCTCGCGGAATTCGTCCCACACCCCCCTGATGTTCGCGGGATCGTCATACCGATCGCTACCGTCGACAAAGATGTCGCCGGAATTGAGTTCCCGCATGACCTAGCACACAGAACTCGAAATGCCTCCTGTGCTGCAGGCGCGCCGATTGGCCATCCGGCAATACGCATCGGTCCCACTTCTCCCGAAGCCAGCCGAGCGACAACTTTGCGAGATCGGCGTCGCTGAGCAGAAGATATTCGCGTCGCGACAACCGGAGCCGCTTGATTCATTCGAGGACATTGACGTGCCTCATGACCTACATGCAACGCTCTTGGCTGCGGGTGCCACAGATCGCTGCGGAACCCGTCGCCACTTCGACAAGGAGTTTGACGTCCAGGCCATGCACGCGCCCTCGATCTGCGGAGCGTGTCGGGTCTCGTGTTTCAGCCACGAACTGCATGTGGAACTCGTTTGTATAATTCTTGGAGCCTCGCCGACGGCCCCGCACCTTGATTTCCGTTTCTTCTGATTCCCACCACATTCTGGTGGGAATCAGATTGCCGTCTATGGATCTTCATCGACAGACGGTGCTGGGACACTCTTGTCAAAGACAGACGCTAGGTGCGCGAAATCTAGCGATCTTGGATACCAATTTAATTCCGGATGTGATCGCGTGCTGATGCGTGAACGGCCCAAACCAGTACCCGTATTATCCAACAGTCTACTGTCGACCCTTACGTTGATTACCGGTCCGCATCGACCTACGCCATCAGGACCGGCAGCCAAAGAAAGACGACGATCAAAGCGGAGGTTTTGAAGTGAACTGGGGTTTGCGCTTTTCCAGGAACGCGTCCATCCCCTCTTTGCCCTCCGGTGAGCTAAACCCGGTGAACTCAAGCGCCAAAGACGCGTCAAAAATGGGCCCCGCCTGACGCAGCCAAGAATTCAATGACTGCTTCGTCCATCGGATGGCCCCTGGAGCGGCGTCCGCAAGCCGGGAAGCCACTTCGATCGCCTTTTCCTCCACCTCAGCATCGTCCAAAGCCATCGAGATCAGATTCATACGCTCTGCCTCTTCGCCGGTAAATGCGTCCGCTGTTAGAAGGTAATACTTCGCCTTAGCCATGCCGCAAAGCAGCGGCCAAATGATGGCGGCGTGGTCCCCGGCTGCAATTCCGATCTTCATGTGCCCATCCGAAAACTTAGCATCTTTGGATGCAATGGACACATCCGCGAGAAGCGCACAAGCGATTCCCGCTCCCACGGCCCAGCCACGCACGGCACTTACGATTGGTTTCGTGCAGTTTATAATCCCGTACACCAGATCGCGCGACTCTTTCATGGCTTGCATGCGCAAGTCGTAGTCATCGCAAACTTTGCGCTCATGCTTGAGATCACCGCCCGCCGAGAACGTCCTTCCCTCGCCCGTGATGATGACTGCGAAGACCGAAGGATCCGCATCAATGTCCCGCCACACTTCCGAAACCTCGCGGTGCATGTCAGCATCCATTGCGCCCATTTTCAATGGAGAAACAAGCGTAATGCGCAATACCTTCGGATGAGGCCGATCGAATCTCAACCGAGTATAGCGATCGTAAATATCTTTCAATTTAAATCTCCTTTGCATTGAAAATCAATTCACCGTCTCTGAAATTTGCGGCTTAGATGCACCAGTCAACTCACTCGCCGATTCACCTCAGGTTTTTCACCGTATCATCTTGCGGCTAGTACGGATGACTCGCCTCAAGGACAACCGATCGGTTTCCATGAAGCAATCGTGACCCAAGGCTCACTTTCTTCGGAAGATGGATAGGACAAGCTCAATTTTCGAAATGAAGCGTTGGCTCAGTTTTCGATTGAACCTCTGCCGCTGTGACGCCCGGAGCCAATTCACGCACCACCAACCCACGGTCAGTGACGTCAAAGACACCCAGATCCGTGATAATTCGGTCGACGGCACGTCTACCAGTAAGAGGTAAAGAGCATTTATTCAGAATCTTAAGTTCACCAGACCGAGTAACGTGCTCCATTACCACTATCACGCGTCTAACCCCGGCGATTAAATCCATCGCCCCGCCCATCCCCTTGACCATCTTTCCGGGAATCATCCAGTTCGCCAAATCCCCGTCTTCGCTAACCTGCATTGCACCAAGGATAGTCAAATCCATATGACCGCCTCGAATCATCGCGAACGCTTCCGATGACGAGCAAATCGAAGAACCAGGCAGAGTTGTAATAGTTTGCTTGCCCGCGTCGATAAGGTCAAAATCCACCTCATCCTCGTACGGAAATGGCCCAATTCCAATGATGCCATTTTCCGATTGAAGCCAGACCTGCAACTGCTCTGGAACATGCTGGGCCACTTTCGTCGGCAATCCCACTCCGAGGTTAACGTAGTCTCCGTCTCGAAGCTCTCGAGCGGCTGTAGCAGCCATTTGATCATGCGTCCATGGCATCTTACTGCTCCTGGAGGTTGCGAGAACGAGTGGTCAGACGTTCCACACGCTTCTCGGGTTGAGCAACATGAATGATTCGATCGACGAAAATACCCGGAAGATGTACATCATCGGGATCAATTTCCCCTATTTCGACGATCTCTTCAGCTTCAACAACTGTAATAGCACCAGCCATTGCAATTTCCGGGTTGAAGTTGCGCGCGGTACGAGCGAACACGAGATTACCGGCGCGATCCGCGATTTTCGCCTTAACGAGCGAAACATCAGCGTTCAGCGCTCTTTCCATTACGAAAGTCTCACCATCGAATTCGCGAAGTTCCTTGTTTTCTGAGACGACCGTTCCAACGCCAGTCCGCGTGTAGAACGCGGGGATGCCAGCGCCCCCAGCACGCAACCTTTCCGCGAGAGTTCCTTGTGGATTAAACTCTAAATCTAGTTCGCCATTGAGAAACTGCCTTTCGAACTCTTTGTTCTCGCCAACGTATGAGGCGACCATTTTCTTGATCTGACGAGTTTGCAGTAGCAACCCAAGACCGAAGTCGTCAACCCCCGCGTTGTTACTGATACAAGTTAGCTCTTTAACCCCACTGTCCCGAAGAGCTTCAATCAATCTCGACGGGATGCCGCACAGCCCAAATCCACCTACAGCGACTGTAGCGCCATCAGAAATAATTCCTTTGAGCGCCTCCGGCGCACCTTCAAAAACTTTATTCATGAGATGCCTTACCTGAGATAAACATATGATTTTCAGAACACGGAACACATGACGAGCGTCGCGGGAAAATTTTCAAACATCATCGGAATAACTGCTCCATGCTGCTTCCGCCTCAAAAAAATATTCTATTTCTCGCCAAATTCTCGGTCTCACGTTGAGATTGCCACGCACATCCGCCCAGAGATCGATGAATTGATTATCTGAGGCTCTATGCATGGATACAACACGAAGAATGCAAGTCTAGTGTGCAAAAATGCACAACCGGGGCAACGCGATGGAAGCAGACTTCAACCGCTGGGATAGCTGTCGTGCACTGTCGAACTATTTCCGAAACAGGTCGGGCCGAAGCGCGACGATTTCTCTAATGTGATCCCAAACGCAACGAACCCTCCGAATACGGAAGAGGTCTTCTGGAGCGACGATCCATAGCGTTCGCGTAATCAAAGGTTTGTTCGGAAATATGCTTGTGAGCACGCCATCGCCCTCTGCGACGAAGGGTGTCAACAGAACTAGCCCCATACCGGCGACTGCGGCCGCTTTTTGGGCGAGCACACTAGTCGATGTAAATCTTCGATTCGGAGTTTTAGTCAGCTCATCAAGAATTTTATAACGCTCGCTAACCGCCCCATCATGAATATAATCTAAAAACCAATGATTCGCGACGTCTGAAAGATCCTTGATTGGGTCGCATTGCTTTAAGTATTCCGGCGAGCCGTACAAATAGTAGTCAACCTCAGCCAACCGTGCGGCGGTATATCGCCCAATTCGCGGCGGCTCCATCGTGACGAGAATCTCGACCTCTCTTGTTACCAGGCTAGGAAACTGAGGTTGAGCCATTAACTCCACCGAAATTTTTGGATATCTCCGATATAGATCCAATAGATTTGGAGCCAATATCTTGATTCCGAAAGCTTCAGGTGTTCCGACACGAACGGTCCCCGAAATTCCGGCGGCGCGTCCCGCACTCTCATCCATGGCAGAGAGCATAGCGGCTTCCATGCGCTCCGCGTAAGGAATCAATGCGACCCCGGCATCCGTAAGCGAATACCCATCTCGACGGCGATCAAAAAGCACCGTGTTCAGACTTTTCTCCAAGCGATCAACTCGCCGGGAAACAGTTGAATGCTCAACGCCCAGTTTTTCTCCCGCCACGGAGATCTTCTTGCTTCTGGCGAGTTCCAGAAATACCTTGAGGTCGTTCCATTCCGGCTGAGTTATCGTCGTCATTTCGGTGTCAAATTTTGCACGATGTAGTTGCACCCGCTCTCATTGCAGCAAGAAGCGTGCGGCTTGATAATAAGACGTTCATCCTTCCGACGAGGTTCAAAAATTGGACTTACAGCTTCGCAACAAGGCCGTTTTGGTAACGGGTGGCAGCCGCGGCATCGGGTTCGCGTGCGCCAAGAGCTTTATAGCAGAGGGAGCCTCCGTAACAATCACAGGGAGATCGGCAACCTCCGTATCCGAAGCAAAGCGCAAAATCGAAGACGAGTACAAGATTGAGGTCTCGTCCTTCGTCGGTGACCTTAGCCAATCAACGGATCGTGAAAGATTGTATGCGCTCCACGGCGACGTAGACATCCTGGTCAACAATGCCGGTGCGATACCGGGTAGCAGTCTATCGTCCGTGGACGAAGACACATGGCGCCAAGCTTGGGATTTGAAAGTCTTCGGAGATATTGATATTGTCCGACATATTCTTCCAAGAATGATGACCCGTCGATCAGGGGTCGTCGTCAACGTCATTGGGATTGCCGGAGAAGCACCAAGATACGACTATCTTTGCGGATCGACCGGAAATGCAGCTCTTTCTGCGTTCACTCGGGCCGTTGGCGCTCGATCCACCGCAAATGGCGTGCGAGTGGTTGGAGTTCATCCTGGACCCACAGAAACGCGAAGGCTCGTGAGCCTGTCGAAGGCGCGGGCGGCGGAGAAATTTGGTGACGAATCGCGTTGGCATGAACTTTTGACGCACTTGCCGTTTGGCCGCGCTGCCCGCCCAGACGAAATCTCCGACGTTGTGGTGTACCTGTCATCTCACCGTGCATCCTATCTTAGCGGAGTCATCGTAGACGCAGACGGCGGCGCCCGCTACAAAGACGACTAGTCTCGGGAGGATGCGCGACCAATATCCGCCTTTATCTAACTCCGACCAGGGCGGAGTTCGAACGCAGATGGGGCGATAGGTTGACTGACATCATCGCCCCATGTGCCCCAATCAGAGGTTAGAATTTTCGATCCGATGGCAGATGGTCGGCCGTTTCCACTCAGGACCAATCACTCACACCCCCGCAACTCCAATCGTCATTCCGCCACATACATAAAGTATCTGTCCAGTCACAAAACCACTGCGCTGGTCCAGCATATATGAAATGGCATGCGCAACATCCTCGGGAGTCCCCAGTCGACCGACCGGCACCTTCGCCACGATCTCTCGGGTGCGAGGTGCATCGGGCGGGTTGGCTCGGTTGAAGAGCTCGGTCTGAATAGGGCCGGGACCGATGGCATTGACAGTAATCCCAAACTTGCCAAGCTCCAGCGCCCAAACACGTGTCATACCAATGAGTGCTGCCTTCGTCGCCGAGTAGGCAGTGCGGAGTTCTTTTCCCAAGGCCGCTCGGGATGACAAGTTCACAATCCGCCCGAAACCTAGATCTCTCATTCCGGGAAGGAGAGCCTGCATGCATTGCATTGCGCATCGAACGTTCAACGACCAAGCCAACTCGAGTTCATGAAGAGACTGCTTATCCGCCTCCGCCGGTACGACAACACCGACATTGTTTATGAGGCGCGAGATTGGACCACCTTTAAGTGCCTTCTCAAGCGAATCCGCTGTCTGTGCCGGGTCAGACAGATCCGCCCGTATTCCATCTCCGATCCGATCGATTACTACCACATCGTACCCATCCGCGACACTGCGTTTCGCACACGCAGCTCCAATACCGCTCGCACCGCCAGTAATCAATACTCTTGGCTTGGACATAATCTGTATATGACGTGTAAACTTCGATTCAATTTCACGCCTCTTACGTTGACGAAGACCGCGAAACTGACCGCACATCATCTGCAACGAATAGGCGCTGCCGTTTAAACCCCTGATTTCGGCAAAGCGAACAATTTGAATACTCCCGTTGCAGTTGCGATAATTCGGCCGCCCTCGGTCTTCACCGCCCCCTCACAAAACGATATGGATTTTCCGCGTTTAATGCATTTTCCAACGATAGTTATGTCCTTTCTCGCATATTCGAGAAATTGCGTGTTAAGGTTAATCGTTGCAACGCTGAAACAATAGGGTTCGTGACTACGAGCCGCTGCGCTCATCGTGAAATCCAAGACGCTTAACAACGTACCGCCATGCATATTGCCTTGGCTGTTAATGAGATCGTGGCGAATCGGTAGAAACGTCACGCACTCGTCACTTCCTATTCTGCACGGTCGAAGGCCAATTAGCCTCATGAACGGAACTTCGATTCCAAAGAAATTTTCCTGTTCGGTCAGGTCCGGTGCTCTATATTCCATTCAATCTCCATCACTCGACGATCGAACTTCCGGAATTTAAAATTCTCGAGAAGGACGCCATGCGCCATTCTATTCCCAAAGCTCGATCATTAATCGAATATTACTGCTGGGATGCGGGATTTAGTAAATGCCGGTCAGATAATAAAACGAGATCACGACAAAAACAGCCAGTGTTTTTATGATGGTAATTCCGAATATCTCGCGATAAGCCTCTCGATGAGTCAGGCCTGTAACGGCCAAAAGTGTGATAACCGCACCGTTGTGTGGAAGAGTATCCATTCCTCCGCCGGCCATCGAAACGACTCTGTGGAGCACCTCGAGCGGGATATGTGCCGCCTCTGCGTTTCGAACTAAAAGGTCGGATATTGCACCGAGTGCAATACTGACACCACCTGATGCTGAACCCGTAATGCCGGCCAGAGTGCTTACCGACACCGCTGCATTAACCAGTGGATTAGGAAGTCCTTTAAGCGCATCGCCAACGACTAAAAATCCTGGCAGAGCAGCGATAACGCTTCCGAATCCGTACTCAGACGCGGTGTTCATGGACGCAAGCAACGCACCCGACGCGGCCGCTTTCGTTCCATCAGCAAAAGACTGCGTGACTCGCTTGAGCGCCGTGCAGACTACCAACACGATCCCAACCAAAAGTGCTGCCTCAACCGCCCAAATACCTGTGACCGGAGAAATGGATGAGTTCAATGGCGATTTAAGGCCCGGTAAGACAGTCTGCGAAACGGTGTAGGACGGGCCGTACCAAACTGGGATCCACTTTGTGAGGAAAAAATTCGTGATGCCTACAACGACCAATGGTGCGATCGCCAATAATGGATGAGGAAGTGCATCTACTGGAATGTGAGTCGGCTCATTTCGCAAGACCAGTCCGTATCCCTCGCCTGACTTGACAGCTTTGCGGCGTCGCCATTCGAGATACACAAGCCCAAGCACGAGGATGAATGCTGATCCAATCAAGCCCAAGATCGGGGCTGCCCAACTAGTAGTCTTGAAGAACGTTGTTGGAATGATATTCAATATCTGCGGTGTGCCGGGAAGCGAGTCCGTTGTGAAGGTAAAAGCCCCCAGCGCGATCGCACCCGGCATCAGACGCTTTGGGATATCACTTTGCCTGTAAAGCTCAGCTGCGAACGGGTATACCGCAAATACAACGACGAATGTTGACACGCCTCCATAAGTCAGCAATGCGCATACCGCGACAATCACCACGTTTGCCTGAGACCGACCAATAAAACGAACAGCTGTGGCTACAATCGACGCAGCGAAGCCTGAGACCTCCACGACCTTTCCAAATAATGCGCCCAATAGGAAAACCGGGAAATACAATTTAACGAAGTTCACCATTTTCTCCATAAACAATCCGGAAAAAACAGGTGCAACAGCGCTCGGCTCGATCAGGAGCACCGCTCCTAGTGCCGCCACCGGCGCGCATACGATGACACTGTAACCTCGATAAGCCGAAAAAATAAGAAATCCTAATGAAACGAGAACGATCAGCAACTCCATACAGCGTCTCCACGTCTAGTTTTTCGTTTATAGATCTTTTACCTGGTTCCAGCGATATGCTTAATTTTCGTGTCTTCCATGGCGCATCCATTGCTGCATCACGTAGTCGTCGGTTCCATCGACATGGTTCGATAGCTTATCCAGAAGACCCAGATCAAGACCGTGGTCTTCTGCGAGTTCTTTGGCCAAGTGAAGATCCTTGGAAACTACGTTCTTGAGGGAGACATACGCGCCTTCGGAGCGAGCCCACGCAGCATATTGTCGACGTGCTTCAACGGCGTCCCCGGTAAGGAAATTTCGGCCGGTACTTACATCAAGGATAGGCGCGATGCTCTCGAACGTGACTCCATTTGCTTCCGCAAGATCGATAGCCTCCGCCGTCAGAAATTGCGCGGCGATGCATAGCACGTTATTTACAACCTTCACAACCTCTGCCGATCCGAGTTCGCCGCATCTAACGAGATGCTTCCCCATTACCTGCATAACTGGTGTGACCTCGGCGATATCGTCCTCGCGGCCACCCATCATGATCGTAAGCGTCCCCTCTTCGGCTCGAACAATTCCACCGCTAACGGGAGCATCAATGACCCGAGCGCCCTTTTCGACCAGAGGCGCTGCGAGGCTCATGATCGTTTTTGGAAGCGTGGTACTCATAACGCAGATGATCGGACGATGTCCGATAGGAATACCGGAAACCAGTCCTTCAGCCCCGGTTGCAACGTCAAGGAGCTGAGAGTTATTACCAACGAGGATAATGACCAAATCTGCTGAAGCACATTCACTCGCTGTCCGCGCGATCACAACCTTGTCGCCTGCGAATTCAGAAAGTGCGGAAGCACTTTTATCACAGACCATGACCCGAAAGCCCGCATCCTTTACACGGCGAGCCATCGGCGCGCCCATGTTTCCAACCCCAACAAAAGCGACTGTTTCGATTGTCATGCTTGTCTCCTGAATTTGTTTTTGATTCGCCGCTAGCCATCCCATGGGATGGGCGTCGGCGACCGATCTATCTAAGATCGAAAAGGCGGCCTTTCGCAGACGTCTTTAGACAATTATCGTCCCTTGACAAGCATCCGAAAATGGTAGGGGTGCACGGTCACTGTGCAAATTTGCACAGTGCTACTCCGGCGAACAACCAGACAACGTATTTGTGATGTGCTGGTGGCGCGAGATACTGTTCCTGCACGACGAAAGCATTTTGTAGTCGACAGTCGTGTCGCCAGATCGGATGGTCCAGAGTGATCTTCAACGCCTCACGGAACGGCCTATGGACTCGATGTAGCGTGGGCGCGCCAGCGCCAACAGGCCATTGAACGTCAATTGGGCACTGACGCCATGCCGCAAACCGCTAACAATGTTGCAAGTGGCCTCAGTTTGGCTCGCGCCGAGAGCGATCAATTCGCAGCCCGGTCTCAGGTAAGGTTTGCGACCGCGCAGTCGCCGGGATTTCTCAGAGGCCAAAATCCTTCCGGCGTCGGATCACATTGGGAAGAGGGGTCAATTCAACCGGCTGGGATGTCAACATGCGGATGCAATATGTCGGCTAGATGTGCCCTTGGCAATGCGCGACATCGACGCTGCGGACCCCATTCGCGCAGCACCCCATCGAGGCGCCTCTCGCGGCGGCCCAGCGCCGCATTTCTCAACTGATACGGCCCTTCCATCGAAGGTCCCAGCGACGCTTTTGCCGAACGGCTAGAGGCCAGGTGAACCTATCGAGTCATGGCTGTTGATGATCCTGATCTGATCAGAGAAGCACGAGAAGATAGCCTTTACGACGTGCCAACTTCGGATAACCGCGATCCTTCCTAACCCATTTACCCGGCCGGACTTTCGGCACGAATGCCCAGCAGAGGTAGTCCATTGCTGAGATCAAGATCCACCCTACCGATTCGAACCGATTCGCCGCATCCCCATTCCAAACGCCTCTGAAGATTTCATCCCGAAAACCTGGACGATTCTGGCCGGGTTGCCCGCCGATACTCAGTTCATCCTCGGTGGCAAACTCACTACGCTAGCGCAGTTGCGGCGGGGCATTGAAGCACCGGCCGGTCGATAGCGGAGACCGACGTGCCGGGGCCGGGTCGAAGGAGCGATTAACCACTTCGCGGAAGTCAACGCCCCGTTCCGACATCGGCGACGCGTAAGCCGGTCGTCGCGGTCGAGCAGCTAGCAACCAAGACGCTGCTGGTCTGCGTTGCCTGCCGCCTCGGCGCCATCTCAAATCGGTCCCAACGCGAACAACCACGCCAGCGATTTCGTGCTAGGTATCACCCTGATTCGGCGAATCCGCTTTCAGCCTCACCGTCTTGGAACCAGCAATGGTCCTTCAAATTATGCTCTCGAAGAACTCGAATTCGCGCGCCACCATGTCCATCGGAATGGGAACACCGCGCCTCGGATCGTGTTCGACGAACAGATACCGCACGTCACGTTGCAACGCCGTGGCGACGATCGGCCGATATTCGATGACACCGCGGCCGAGCTCGGTGATATGGTCTTGCGAAGCCGCATCGAGCGACGTGGAGTACCCGATCATGTCGAAGTTCTTGATATGCAGCGCATGGAAGCGGTGTCCGTGCCGTTTCAGATATCCGACCGGATTGACCCCGGCGAAGCTCATCCACCCGCAGTCGAGTTCGAATCTGACGTAGCGCGGGTCCGTGTCGCGCAACAGCACGTCGTAGCCGAGTACGCCGCCGCCGAGGTTCCGGAATTCGAAGTTGTGATTGTGGTACGCATAGACGAGACCTGCGCGGCGTGCGAGCTCGCCGATATGCTGCGCGCGTTCTGCGATACGCCGAAAATCGTCGATCGTCAGCGATCCCGTGTTCGCGATGAACGCGCCGACATCCTGCGGCACCGGCGGCAACACCGAGCTGACGACCTGCGTCACCCCCAGTTGGTGCGCGATGTCGAACACGCGCGAAACATCCGTTGCGGTCGAGAAATCGAGGTGTGCGCTTCTCATCAGCAAGCCTGCAGTGGCGGCATGGCGGCGCAATGCCGACGGTGTCAGATTCGCATACGTCAGCGCCTCCACCTCGCGGTAGCCGATCGCAACGAGCTGCGCGAACACACGGGCCGGGTCCTGCTGCACCGCGTCCCCGAGCGTATAGAGCTGCAGCCCGATCGGCCCTGAATAGTCCCCCGGCCGCTTGTCGCCGGCGAGAGCGGGCAATCCCACAGAAAGCGCAGCCATTGCGGCGGCACCTTGCTTGATGAAGCGACGGCGTTCTTGTCTCATGATATTGATTTCCTTATTTGATTTGCATAACGCACTTATACGGCAATAACCGCTTATTCGGCCCCTCCTCCATTCGTCAGGAAATCGGCTTGATCTCCGGTGCACCCGCTTCCCGCTCACGGAACAACGCCACGAAGATGATCAGCACGACCAGCGCGGCGGATGCCGGCACGAGCCAGATCGCGCGCCACTCACGCACCGCACCATGCGTGAAGTGATCGACGACCGCGCCCGACAAATAGGTGCCGATCAGCATCCCGACACCGTAGGTCGCGAGTGTGATGAAACCCTGCGCCGCGCTTCGAAACCGCGGCCCCGCATGATTGTCGGTATAGATCTGACCGGCGACGAAGAAGAAGTCGTAGCAGATGCCGTGCAGCACGATACCGGCGACGAGCGACCAATAAGCGGTATCCACGTTGCCGTACGCGAACAGTACGTAGCGCAACACCCATGCGACCATGCTGACTGCGAGCATGACCTTGACGCCGAGCATCGCCAGAATGACCGGCATGGCGAGCATCAACAGCACTTCCGACATCTGCCCCAGCGATTGCAGCCCCGCCGCGCCCTGTACGCCGATTTCGTTCAGGAACGGATTGGTGAAGTTGTAATAGAACGACAGCGGCACGCAGATCGCGATCGACGCCAGGAAAAACACGAGATACGACCGGCTCTTCAGCAGTTTCAGCGAGTCGAGCCCGACGATGTCACCGAGCGACACGTCTCCACCGCGTTTCAGCGGAGGCGTGTCGGGCAACGAAAGCGCATACAGCGCAAGCATGAGTGCGGCGATCGACGCCATCCGGAACGTCAGATCGAGCCGATGCTGCTGCTCCAGCCCGAGCCACGCGATGGCCAGGCCGGCCGCGATCCAGCCGATGCTGCCTGCCACGCGCACAGGCGGAAACTGCCTGCCGGGATCTTGCATGTGGCGCATCGCGACCGTATTGACGAGCGCAAGCGTCGGCATGAACAGCACCATGTAAAGCATGATCAGCGCGAGAAACGCCGGAAAGCGCGTCATCTCCGGCGCGATCCACATCAATACGGCGCCGCCGAGCTGCAGCACGGCAAGAATTCGCTGCGCAGCGCAATAGCGATCCGCAATCAGACCGACGACGAACGGCGCGAGAATCGCACCGACCGACTGGCTCAGATACGCGGCGGCGATCTGCGACCCGTCGGCATGCAACTGCCCTTGGCCAAGATAGGTACCGAGCGTGACGAACCACGCTCCCCAGATGAAGAACTCGAGAAACATCATCGCGCCGAGGCGGAACATCATCGCATTCATCGCTCCTCCGATTCGTTGTCGATGCCGAGCATCCGCTTGAGCGCAGATCGTGAAACGGATGTACCGGCGAAATCGTCGAACGCGCGCTCCGAAACCCGGATCAGATGGTCGCGGACGAACGGCGCGCCTTCGCGTGCGCCGTCTTCCGGGTGCTTCAGGCAGCATTCCCATTCGACGACGGCCCAGCCGTCGTAGCCGTACTGCGTGAGCTTCGAGAAAATCGCCCGAAAGTCGATCTGCCCGTCGCCTGGCGACCGGAAGCGCCCGGCCCGTTCGCGCCAGCCTTCGTAGCCGCCGTAGACGCCGCTGCGGACGTTCGGACGGAACTCGGCATCCTTGACGTGGAAACAGCCGATTCGCCGGTGGTAACGATCGATGAAGCCGAGATAGTCCATCTGCTGAAGCAGCATGTGACTAGGGTCGTACAGGATCTTCGCGCGCGGATGATGGTCGACCGCGTCGAGGAAGCGCTCGAATGTTGCACCGTCATGCAGGTCCTCGCCCGGGTGCAGTTCGAAGCACAGGTCGACACCGTGTTCGTCGTAGAGGTCGAGGATGGGCCGCCAGCGCAGCGCGAGTTCCGCGAAGGCCTCGTCGACGAGTCCCGCCGGACGCTGGGGCCACGGATACAAGTACGGCCACACGAGTGCACCGGAAAACGTCGCATGAGCATGCAGGCCGAGGCGGCGGCTCGCCTGTGCGGCAAGCTTCAGTTGCGCTACCGCCCATTCCTGGCGCGCGCGCGGCTCGCCGTGCACATCCGCCGGTGCAAAGCCGTCGAACAACGCGTCGTACGCCGGATGCACGGCAATGAGCTGGCCTTGAAGATGCGTCGACAACTCCGTGATCTGCAGGCCGTGGCGCTCCAGCCGCGCCAGCACGTCGTCGCAGTAGGCTTGGCTGCGCGCCGCGAGCGCGAGGTCGAACACGCGCGGCGTACTCGTCGGAATCTGAACGCCCGCATAGCCGAGCTGCGCCGCCCACGAAGCCAGCGAATCCAGTTCGTCGAACGGCGGATCGTCTCCGATGAACTGGGCCAGGAACAAGCCGGGTCCCTTGATCATTTCATTGTCTCCTTGTCGTTGGTAAAGTCGCGCGACGCGATGCGATCGCCTCGCGTATTGCCGCTAGCCGATCCTCTGCCAGTTCCGCTCCCGCGACGACGCCAGCACGGCGTCAACGATCGTCGCCGAGCGCGCACCGTCCTCGAACGTCGGCAATCCGTCGCGTCGCTCTCCGCGAATCGTCGCGTAGGTGTCGTCGACGAACGCCTCGAAACACTGCGCGTAACCTTGCGCGTGTCCGGCAGGCAACGATGCGAGCCGCCGCTGCTCGGCGCTGCCCCGCGTCGGATCGCGCACGAGCAGCGTGGCGGCATCCCGCGTGCCGACCCACAGACGCTCCGCGTCCTCCTGATCGAACACGACGCTTGCTTCGGCACCGTCCATTTCGAACCACAGTCGATTCTTGCGGCCGGCCGATACCTGGCTGACCGCGAGGGAGACGGGCACGCCGCAGGCCGTAGTGAACAGCGCACCCGCGACATCCTCGGTCTCGACCGACCGGTACGATGCGTGATCGCCCGCGGCCTCTGCCGCAAAGGTTCGGGCGCTCTGCGCGGGACGGGACGCAACGGCCGTGCGCAGGCACGCGACGACCGAAGCGAGCCGCTCGCCGCTAACCCATTCCACGAGATCGCACCAGTGCGACCCGATGTCCGCAAATGCGCGCGACGCGCCGCCCTCGTCCGGATCGACGCGCCAGTTCGTGTCGTGCTGTCCGAGCAACCAGTCCTGCAGGTAGCTGCCGTGAATCATGTGCAGCGCGCCGATCCTGCCGTCCTGTACCCGCGCGCGTGCTTCGCGGACCATCGGGTGATAGCGATAGACGAACGGCACGGTCGCCACCCGGTTCGCGCGCACCGCAGCTGCCGCGAGTTCCGCCGCCTGGTCGGCGCGGATCGCAAGCGGTTTTTCGCAGATCACGTGCTTGCCCGCTGCAAGCGCGGCCATCGCGAGCCGATGATGGGTTGCGTTCGGCGTGCAGATGTGAACCACGTCGACGGCCAGATCGTCGATCGCGGCATCCGCGCTCGGGAAAGCATTCACGCCGAGCCTGTCGGCCGCTGCCGACGTCCGTTCAGGCGTCGACGCGACGATACCGGCGATCCGTGCGCCGGCGAGCCGCGCGGCGCGAAGATGAACCTCGCCTATCATGCCTGCGCCGATGATCGCCGCTGTCAGGTTGCGCTTGCCCGCCATCCGATACTTCCTCCGTCTATTGCCGATAGAGCGGGACGATACGGGCTGGGCGGATTCGTTTGAATTTTGTATTATTTAATTCGATTTCCGTCATAAATAGGCAGGCTATCGCCCCATGTGCGATGTCTGCCTGCTCTCCGCCCCGAACCTCGTCCGACTGCCCGACCATCATGAATGAACGCGCGAAACAACCCGGCCCGTCCCGACTGGTGTCATCCGATCGGCAGTTTCGACTCGACGAATACGAGATCCACAGCAAGCTGGCCCTGACCATCGCGTCACTGCCGGGTGTCAGTCGTGCCGATCTGTCGCGCGACACCGGATTCGCGCGATCGACCGTCTCGCAACTCGTGCAACCGCTGATCGAAGCCGGGCTCGTCGCCGAACATGCGTCGGGTCCGAGCGGACGCGGGCGTCCCGGTACCCGGCTGTCGATCAACCCGCGGGCCGGGCTCATCCTGGTCGCCGACATCGGCGCGAGTCATGGCAGACTGGTCGTGGCCGACCTCGGCCAGCATCTGCTGGCCGAGCATCGTTTCGAAGTGGATCTATCGCTTGGGCCAGATGTCGTGCTCGACCGGCTCGTCGACGACTTCACCACCTTGCTGGCCGCGCGGAATCTCGCGAAGCTGGTGGTACGCGCCGTCGTCGTCGGCCTGCCCAGCCCGGTGGATTTCGTACGCGGGGTTTGCGTCCGGCCGCCGATCATGCCCGATTGGGACGAGTTTCCGGTATCGGCTTACCTTCGACAGCGGCTGCACGCGCCCGTCCTCGTCGACAACGACGTCAACCTGATGGCGCTCGGCGAAGCCCGCACGCGACCGGCGTCGCAGTCGCCGCTGCTCTTTGCGAAGATCTCGACAGGAATCGGCTGCGGCATCGTGACGGCAGACGGGCGGCTGCACCGCGGCACGGACGGCGCCGCCGGCGACATCGGGCATATCCGCGTGCCCGAGCACGACAACACCGTCTGTCGATGTGGCAACATCGGCTGCGTCGAGGCGGTCGCATCGGCCACCGCGCTGCTGCGGCAACAGGGTGAAGCGTCGGGTGCTGCAGTCCCGCCGACGATGGACGACCTCGCGCGCCTCATCAAGGCAAGGGACCAGACGGCAATTCGCCTGACCCGCGACGCAGCGACGCTGATCGGCGAGGTCATCGCGATGCTCGTGCACATGTTCAATCCCGCGACGATCGTCCTCGGCGGACGCCTCGCCAGAATCAGCGACGATCTGCTCGCGGGCGTGCGGGCCGTCGTATATCGACGCGCATTGCCGCTTGCTACGCGCAGCCTGTTGGTCGAGGCTACGTCGACCGCCATGCACGCGGGGACGCTCGGCGGAATCGTGCTCGCCATCGAACACGTGCTGTCCGCGCGCGGGATTTCGGCCATTCTGCGGCGAAGTGACGGCAACACCCACTAGTGCATCGGCTTATACACAATTTCCAGCGTGACCGCCGGCACGTAACTTCTGCAATGTCTTGGCAGCGACATGAACCTCTTTGAGTCCCAGCCAGATGGCTTTCGCACCGGGTTCGCCGTCGCCCTTACGGCCGAGGAATCCGCCCAAGCGCGCGATCAAGCGCAGCACCTCGTTGAGCTTGGGCTTGACCGGCTGCTTGAGGTCGGTCAGCAAATACGTGCCGCGAATTTCATCGGCATCGAAGAACAGTTCGGCATCCAGATCGGGGCAACGGCGGCCCATGTGCATCAGATGGGCGATCCGCCAAGCCACGACCAGAAACAGCGCCAGCGCGCGTTCGAGCCGTTCGATCGCGCCCAATTGCAGCGCCTCGACACGGCAACCGTTCTTCAGCACGTTGAACAAGATCTCGATTTCCCAGCGCGCCCGATACCAGTCGATCAGTTCAATCGCTTCCTGCAGCGTCGTGGCTTCGCGGTTGGTCAGCAAGCGCCATTCGATCGGCTTGGCACCGCTTGGCGCATCAAACTCGCGCGCCACCAGACACGTGGCCGCCACGCTTTGACCCACGCCGGCCGGCAGTTCGATGCGCCGCAGCCACACGTGCTGACGCACTTGGCGTGCCTTCACGCCGTGACGCGAGCCCATCGTGAAGGCAATCTCGCCGAGCGGTGCGTCTTCTGTCGTCGCCGCCCACAGCTTCGCTCCCTCGGGCAGCGCGCGGTCGTGGGTCGAGCGAATCAGCCAATCCGCCGGCGTGCCCAACCCCTGCGCCCGCACCATCAGCGCGATCATGTCTGCCTCGCGATCAGCGACGTACACCAGTCGCGTGTGCGGCAGGCTCGATGCCGTTTCCGCTACCCGCTCGTAACCCTCGATCCAGCGCAGGCTTTCCTTTACGCCACCGCGCTTGCCCTGCGCGTCCTTGGGTTCACGAGCCCACATCCACGCGTCCAGTACACCCAGCGGCACCCGCTCAGGCGTCACTGCGTAGGTCGGATGCAAATACATCCCGCGCTGCGCTTCGTAAGACAGCGGCCCAAGGCCCGTTGCCTGCCGACCGTTGAAATCCAGCTCCGTCGTGTCCTGCAGGCACAATACGACCGACTGAGCGGCCATCCGTTGCTCGGTCTGCCGCCAGTGTGGCTCCAGAATCGTTCCCCACTCGACCTCGTCGTTGTCGAAGAAGCGGTACGCCGCCATCGTCTCACCCCAGCCCCGACACGCCTGCGGTACGCCAGCCGTCGGCTTGGCCGACAATCGTTCCATCAATGTCCTCGCTCGCTTGTTCAAGCGCGCGTCGCCAAGGTCAAGGTCGGCAAATTCGGTTTCCGTCCAGCAGGGTGCTTCCAGAGCCAAGGCGTTCACGCAAAAAGCGAGAGTAAACGCGACGCGCCGAAAGTTTACAAGCCCCTGCCTATCGCATTGATCTCAAACGACTCGCTCCGAACGCTTGAGCGACGGGCTGCGTTGTGTATAAGCCGATGCCACTAGTGGTGCGCACTTCCCTTAGCCAATCACTTAGTTGGCTTGCCCCCGGGGCAAGGGAAGCCGAACGCATTCCTTTCGCGATATGGAAAATGACTATCCGATACACGCCCGCAACTAACATGCGTATGCGCCGTCGATCCCCGCGTTGAAAGCTGAAAGGAATGTGAACTTCATGGCTCATACGAAGGTACTCGCTATGAAACGCAAGCGCTGAACGTACAGGCCGCGACCACTCTCAACTTGGACGAGTATATCGACAGGACGCGCGTGCCGATCCTGGTGAGATCAAATTGAAACATTCGTTTCGATGATTTATGGATTTTCGATATTTCATTTTTGATCGACGGGTTTAAAGCCGTGCAATCGAAATGAATTGTCGTGCGGGTTCGACTAACATCGTCGTTCGTATTCGTCGTCCGTGCACAGCGACGAGGAATGAGCGTCCTCGGCATGACTCAGTGTTCTACCATTGCACCTGCATTGATCAAGCGAGCGGGAGACCTTTGAAATTGTACGATCGTCATGATGTGAGCGGCTTCGAAGCCGTGCCGCATCTCGTACACGAATCGGCGCCGTTGCACTGAATGTTCAGCAGTTTTACCCTTGGAGAGTTGGAGATGGCAAAAGGATATTGGATCGGACAAACTGACGTTACCGATCCCGAGACGTTCGCCGAGTATTCGAGGCTGAATCAGATCGCGTACCGGAAATATGGCGGTCGCTATCTGATCCGGGGTGGCGAGGCGGATGTAGTGGAAGGCCAGTACCGGTCACGCCTGGTCGTGATCGAGTTCAAGGATTACGAAACCGCGCAGGCCTGCTACCGGTCGCCGGAGTACGTCCGCGCAGCGGCGTTTCGAAAGTCGGCGGCGATTGCCGACGTTGTAGTTGTCGAAGGTTATGTCGGCCTCCAGCCCGAGGAAGTCGTAGGCGCCGCAAGCTAGAAAAGCGCGGTCCCTGTACTCGCCCGCGACGGGATGTGCGCCTGATTTGCCAACGAATCATTTGGCTTCTGCATTTCCATTCGTAGTCGAGGGCGCCCACCGAAGAAGCAGCGTCGCTTGCCGAAGCGAGCGCGTCACGCCCCTCAACGAACCCGACCACATCAATGATCTACCGGCCCGCCACAGCTTCAAGGTCGTCATGTCCGAAATCATGCTGTGTGAACGGGCGGGCCGGGACCATGGTTCCTAGCACGCAGAATCTCCTTCTTTCATATGCCGAGCGACTGATTCGCCGGCACGGCGTTTCGTCCTTTACCTTCGCAAGCCTAGCGGAATCCGCGTCATTGACCGAAGCAGAGGTAACCGAATGCTTTGGGAAAAAAGAGGCGCTCTTTATCAAGCTGATCCAGACGCATTCGGGCTATCTCGAGCAGGAACTGCGTGAAATATCCTTCGAGTATCGTGACGCAGAAAGTCGCCTGATTGCCTACGCATGCCTCGCTTCCGAGCATTTCGAGCAAGGCGTACCGTCCCTTCCAAACGTGTTGGGCGTGGCTCGCTCGAGTGTCCCGCCCGAAGTCGGTGCAGAGATCGAGAAACTGTTTCGTCTGCAGTTGAACTGGATCCGTCAGACGGTGCAGGAGCATCAAGCGGCGAAAGAGGTCGCGCCCGCCTTGTCGGCGGACCAGGCAGCATGTCTGCTTGCCAGTGCACTGGAGGGGGATGCCGTCATCGAGTGTGCGCTGAATACCGGCGAGCCTTCCGCCACCGCCTTCCTGCAGGCGCTTACGCTGCTTGGCATCAGCCGCCGATAGCACACCGAAATCGCGAGCACGCGTTCCGCACTCGTCGTGCGCTCCGCCCAATCTTCACATTCTGGCATTGAAATTGCTCTGTTAGAGTCGACGGTTCCCGAGCATGGCCCGGTCGGTCTCAAAGCAGATGCCCCCCGGGTCTCAGCGGCTAGTGACGATACGCGTCTCAACGCTGATCGCGAGTGCGAGAGTGTCTTCGTTGACGACAACGTGACTGTCCGCACCGGAGGAAATGTCCGGAAGGCGCACACTTTATGTGTGCAATCGCTTAAATTTCTCGTCGTGGTGCATTTATGAACTGCGAATCGGGCTCCAGGACAGGCTGACAATGACTACACCTTTTCTTCGCGTAAGCGAAGTTCTCTCCGGGAACGGGGCGCACCTCTTGCGCGAAGCAACTGTCGGCTGCGGTCTTGCACTTGCCGAGTGGCACAACCGCGACAGTTGGACCCGTTATGATCGCCCCGGGCATCATACGATTAGCGTGTATCTGGAAGGTGGCAACGATATCATTCGGACCGACCGACGGCTCGCCGGTGGTGCTCCGGACAAGCTATGTGTATTGCCTGCCGGCCATGTAAGCGAATGGAAGGTCGGCGGTGCGATTCGGATGTTTCATCTTTATATTGATCCTGACGTGCTGGCGTACCAGGCTCAGACGACATTCAACACTGGGCATCGCCAGATCGATCTGATGGATCTCACCTTTGTCGACGATCCGGCGATCGCGATGGTCGTGCGCGGTGGCCTACTCCCGCTAGATTGGACGGCCGCATGCGATCGGATGGCAGTCGACTCTGCCTGTCATTTGTTGATCCATCACTTGCTTCGTCGCCACAATACGCGTGCGACCCCTGCCGCGATAAAGGGCGGCCTAGCCCCGTCTGTTCAACGGAAACTGACCGAGTTCATCGAGGCGAACCTTGATGGGACCCTGAACCTCGACGATCTGGCCCGGCAGGCTGAATTGAGCACGTTCCATTTCGCAAAGATGTTTCGAGTCGGCATCGGCTTGCCCCCCCATCGGTATGTCGCGAAGCGACGTGTCGAGCGTGCCAAACATCTTCTGCGCGAGACCTCGATGGAACTGGTCGAAATAGCGCTCGCCTGCGGATACTCGTCGCAAAGTCATTTCACGAAGGCCTTCAAAGCCGAGACAGGAATGACGCCAGGGGCATGGCGACACGTTTAGGCTAGCTTCGGTGGTTCGGAATGGCACCGTGTCGATGCGTGGTGAAGAATCGAACAAATCGCCCAGATCGACGCGGTACAGGCGGACATGCATGCCGGTCCGTTCGAGAGGAATCGGATCGGTCCACCCTACTTCAAGTTCGCACGTGCTCGCGCTCAGTTGAGGAAAGCAAGACGATGCGGCACGCGGAACGCGTTGCGATGCCGGTGCGGGACATATCGCAAATACTACCGCGCTGCGTCCGTCTGACCGCAGCGGGTCGCGGCCGCATGACACGGCCGCTTGCCTATCGCATCGCGCGGTCAAAGCGGTGGTATGACCGGTGCCTTCACCTCACTGATGACGAACGACGTACACACTTCCTTGATGCTCGGACATCCATTGATATGCTCCCGAACGAAATCACCGAATAGTGACGGCGTCTTCGCCATCACGACAAGATGATAGTCGTATTGGCCGGAGATGTTGTGGCAACTCAGCACCTCCGGTAATGGCCGGATAGCTGCCTCGAATGCCCTCATATGTTCCGTCGACTTCGGTGCAAGAGCCACCTGAACAAGAGCTGTCACTTCGAAGCCGAGCTTGATGAAATCCACGCGAGCGTGATAACCCGTTATCACACCCGCCGCCTCGAGGCGCTTGACGCGACGCCAACATGGGGATGTACTCAGGTTGACCTTCTCGGACAACTCTGCGCTTGAGAGTCGCGCATCACGTTGCAACGCGGCAAGAATTTGCTGATCCAACCGGTCCAGAACAGGTATTGAACGATCCATTTCGCCACTCCACTACTATCAACTGAACTTTTTCGTTACAGGTCCGTTTCGACCTGCAATTTGAGATATCCCGGCATGCCGGCTCGGATAAGCTGGTGGTGACGGTTGCCGTTACAGCCGTCTCCGCGAATGTCGCGTTGTTCCACCGGACCACGCGCACGCGAGCGGTCGTTCGCGTGCGTACCAATCCGCATGCCAATGCAATGTCGACCGGACTTGCGTGACCCAAGTGTCGATGCAAGTCGTTGCAGCACATGTCACCCGATCGGTACCGAGTCCGGTCGGACGGCCGGCGTGGCCATCGCATCGCGACACAACGAAATCAATGCCTGCCGATGCCGGCGGGCACGGATGCTCCGCGCGCAACCAGCTGCGCGGCTCGAACGCACGAATCGACATGCGGTGTTCCCTTGTTGCCGAGGTCAAGGCTTCTCGTAACCTTCGACAATCACAATGTCGGCCGTCGACGCCTGTCTGCGCAGTACTTTCCCGGTGCATACTCGGGAGAATCGAAGTAGTCGAACGCGCGCTGGTAGCTGGCGAACTCGATCACCACCGAGCAAGACCGAACCTCGCCTTCGACGTTTCTGACCGCTGCACCGAGGATAATGAATCGCAGGCCATACTTCTCGAATACGGCAGCGTTCGCGCAGCCATAGGCCTTATAGGCATGCGGGGCCTCGACATCGACGAACGCAATTCAGTATCCCTTCACCATTCTTCCCCTCCCGCAAGATTGGGAAACACGCCTGTCATCCTGCCAGATTCCAGGCGGCAGCAGCCTCGCCTACGGTACGAGAACGAGACTGCCCGATGTGCGACGACTTTCCAGCTCACGGTGCGCGGCGGCGGCTTTGCTCAACGCGAATTGCCTGATCGAAGGTCCTGTTACGGTGCCGTCCTTCAACGTCTCGAAAAACTCGTCGGCCATCGCAACACGTTTTGCCCGCGTGGACGCATAGTGCGGCAGCATCGGACGAGTGACGAATAGCGAACCGCGCTTGGCCAGTTCCAGCAAACTGAAGCCGTCGACGGGCCCCGATGCGTTCCCGTAGCTGACGAACATACCCAACGGTTTCAGGCAATCGAGCGAACCCATTGCAGTCGTCTTTCCCACACCGTCATACACCACGTCGCACAATTCGCCCCTCGTGATCGCCTTGACGCGTTCGGCAAAATTCTCGCGCGAGTAGACGATGACGTCGTGGCAGCCATTCTTTCTGGCGATGTCCACTTTGTCGTCCGATCCGACGGTGCCGATGATCGTAGCGCCGAGGCGGGAGGCCCACTGGCAAAGCAACGTGCCGACACCGCCCGCCGCCGCGTGCACGAGCGTCACGGTACCGGCTTCCACCCGAAAGGTTTGCCGGATTAGCATTTGAACGGTCAGGCCTTTCATGGTGAGCGCGGCAGCTACTTCATCGCTGATCCACGCAGGCACCTTGAAGGCCAGATCGGCTTCGATGAGCCGTTCGGATGCGTAGCCACCGCCGCCCATCGTCGAATAGGTGACGCGGTCGCCCACGGCAAAGCCGGTCACATCCGACCCGATGGCCGTGACTGTTCCGACGCCTTCCTGGCCCGGGATATATGGCAGTTCGACCGGATACAGGCCGGAGCGAACATAGGTATCGATAAAGTTCACGCCGCATCGGGTCTGACTCACGCGCAATTCATGAGGCCGAGGTTCGCCGACCTCGGCTTCTTCGAATGAAAGAACGTCGGGGCCGCCATGTGTGTGAAAGCGGACAACGTGTGCCATGCAACTTCCTCCGGGAATGTGTTTCTCGATCTCGATGGATGATCGATGTCAGACTTCGCCAAAATAGACGCGACGATAGGAGATCGACGGAACCGTCCGGGAAATGTGGAGGTCGAGCAGGCTTGCCGTGCTGCCACGCTCGTGGTCGGCAAACAATTGGGAGAGCTTGCCGGGCTGGTCGACAGTGGCCCCCCGCAGGCCGAACGCTTGAGCGACAGCAGCCAGATTCGGCCGGCCGAACGTCGCTTCCTCGGGCGTGATGCCCTTCGGTACGAGCTTATGGATCTCGGCGCCATACGCGCCGTCGTTGAACGTCAGGATCAGGAGCTTGATCCCGTGACGAGCAAGCGTTTCGAGTTCCTGAATCTGCATCAGCAGGCTGCCCTCTCCTTCGATCAGGCAAACCTTTCCGTTGCCGCGGACCGCGGCCACGGCGACGGCCGCAGGAAGTGCCTGTCCGATCGCGCCGAATTCGGTGAAGAAGTGGTAACGATCAGCAGCACGCCCCTTGAGCGTCGGACCAGCGATCGTGAAGAAATGCGCACATCCCATCACGATGTCCCAGTCCTTCGGGATCACCCGATCGAGCTCGTTGACGGCTTCGCGCGGATCGAGCGTGTTCGGCTCGAGATGGAACGGCTTGTCGTCCTGCACGTCACGGGCGAGGCGCTCTGCAATGTCGGGCCGCCTATAGCCGGTGCGTGCCGGAGTCAGTTGACGAAGCTCGGTCGTGATGGCCTGCACGCCGGCCTTCGCGTCCGCGGCGATGTGGAGATCCGCGGTCCGACCGCCTTGCCAGAGGCCGCGCGGGCGCGTATCGATCTGCACCACTTTGGCGTTCGGAAAGAGATAGCCTGCCTCGGTCGTGAAGCTCCCGAGTCCCGCACCGGCAGACACGATCATGTCGGCGTCCGCGAAGAGCTCATGTGCATATGGACTGGCGAACGATCCCGCGACATCGAGATTGAACGGGTTGTCGTGAAAGGCGCCTTTCGCACGCAGCGAAGTCGCCACGAGCGCGCCGGCATGTTGCGCCAGGGTCGTGAGCGCCGGAATGGCCCCCGAGCGGTAGGCGCCATAGCCGGCGACCACGATCGGGCGTTCGGCCTGGGCCAGCATGGCCGTAGCTTCGCCGACCAGTTCCGGATCGGGCTGGATGCGCTGCCCGCGCGGGATCAGATCGGCGGACGGGATATATTCGATGCCCCATGCGGCCGCGGACATCTGCAGGTCGAGCGGGACACCCAGCACGACCGGCGTTCGCTCATAACGCGCGATGTAGAAAGCTTCTCGCACATCGTTCAACATGCGGTCCGGATGCCGCAACGGAATGTAGCGCGCCCCCGTCTTTTCGACGACAGGCCCGAGATCGAATGCCTGGTTGTGGAACAGGTCGGTGATCGGCGTATCGCCTGCAAACAGGATCAGCGGCACATTTCCGCGCGCGGCAACGGTCAGCGACGTGACCGTGGGCGTAAAGCCAGGTCCACAGGTCACGGATGCAATGCCGACCTTCCCCGTCGCGCGACTGTATGCGTCCGCCATCGCAACGGCGCAATTCTCGTGGCGAGCGTGAATCGCCCGTACCCCGCAATCGCGTGTCAGCGATGTAGCCCAGTACATGTTGCCGTCTCCCATTAGATGGAAGGCAGTGTCGACGCCCTCTGCTGCGAAAGCCTTGGCCAGAAGCTGGTAGTTGAGTTCTTCGGGTTGCGAAAGCATGACGGTATCCTTGCTTTATTTTCGACGGAAAAGATTCTTCAGCCAGCCGCGCAAGGCTGCCCGCAGAAGACGGAAACCACTGATTTGCGACGTTGCGGCCGCGGTTGCCTGCGGCGCGTGGACGGCATCGGGGATCGGTGTGCCTGCCGGCGCGCGTTTGAGCTCGAGGCGTCGGGTCAGGTTGGCGACGAACTCCTCGAGCAGCGCCCTAGCGACGAACACCCCGCCCGTGCGCGCGAATTGTGCGAGAGGCCCGGTGACGTTGAAACCGCCATCGATGACTACGGTGGTCATGTGCGTGCCCGACGCGACGATATGCGCGGAAGCCATCGCGCGCGTCGATCCCTTCTGATCGACCCCGCCGGCTTCGATATCACAGGATTTGGCCGCGTGGTCATACGTGAGTCGCGATTGCCCGCGGAAGTTCGCGACCGTCGGTCCAAACTTGACCGAAATCGTTCCGTCGTAGACGCCGTTGCCCTTGTCGGACGTCAATGTCATGCCCGGTACGCAACCGACGACCTGCTCGGGGTCGGCAAGAATCGGCCAGACGTCGGCGACCGGCGCAGCAATCTCGATGGATTCGGATAGTTTGATCATCGCGTGTTCAACCCTTCAAAAGCATGTCCGTCGAATGGGGGATTCATCTGGCCGACCGTAACCGTGCCGGGGCATGTGCCCGTATGTCCGCGCTTGCCGACGCGTGGTGGTCACCTTTGGCGTTGCAGTGTGCGCACAGCCTGCGCCAGTCGACGAACGCCGTCGGCCAGGCGCTCCGGCGCGTTGAGCGTGAAGTTGAGCCGAAGCGCGTGGCGGTTCTGTCCCCACGGGTCGAATACGCTGCTCGGCCCCACCATGACGCCGGCGTCCATGGCGACCGGAACGAGGCGATCGGTATCAATCGATGCGTCGCGTGCCGTTGCCCACACGAACATGCCGCCGACCGGTACGTCCCATTCGAACCATTCGCTCAGATGTGCGTCCATGGCTGCACAAAGCGCGTCGCGTCGTTCGCGGTAGAGTTTCACGATGACCGGATTCAACCGCTCGATGAGGCCACCCTCCAGCGCCGCGAGGGCAATCCGTTGATTCAGTCCGCTCGAGCACAGGTCCGCGGCCTGCTTGGCCGCGGTGAGCGCCTGGATCATGTCCGGTGACGCGATCGTCCACGCGATTCGCAGCCCGGGGGCAAGCGCCTTCGACATGCTTCCCATGTAGATCACGGGCCCGTCGTAGTCACCCGATCGCGACTGCCGAGCCGAAAGTTCGATCAATCGTGGCAGCGACGTGCCGCCGTAGCTCAGCGAGCCATAGGGATCGTCTTCAACCAGCCATACGCCAGTCCGATGAGCTGCGTCGACCATGGCGCGACGCGTTGGGGAACCGACGAGCTTCCCGGTGGGGTTCGAAAAATTCGGCACCGAATAGACGAATTGCGCGCCGGCGAACGACGGCGCCAGGTCGAATTCACGTTCGCCAAGGACGAGATTGCGATACCGCGGGGCACGCGGACGCCACGCGTCCATCGCACCGACGTAGCTGGGGAACGGTGCCGCCACCATGCTGCCCGGCTCTATCAGCACCTTGCCGATGAGGTCGAGGCCTTGCGTGCCGCTAGCCGTTATCAACACGTTGTCGCGCCGTAGCCGCAACGCGGATGAACTGAATCGAGCCGCAATTGCGTCTCGCAATGCCGGCAATCCGTCGGTCGGGCCATAGCCCAGGCATTCGTGCGGATACTTGACGACGGCTTCCCGAGCAAGCGCCGCGAGTTCTTCCGTGGGAAACGCTTCGGGGGCCGGCAACCCGCCGGCGAGGTTGATCAGGTCAGGAGCATTCGTGGCAGCGACAAAACGGCTCGTCAGATCGTTCGTCGTCTCCAGCCACGAAGAGAAGCGCGGGCTCGGAGCGACACCGTAGGCCTGTTGAGCGTACAGCTGGGTCATCACTGGAAAAACCTCACTTGGCGTGCACCAATCGGGGCAAAGACCGACGCCTCCGGATCGACACTAATTGCTCTGGTCTCGGCCGGCACGTTCGTCTGCGCCAGCAATGTTTGTGCGCTCATTCCAGCCCGAACTCTCTCGAACAAGCCGGTTCGATTGCGGAAAGGTGTAATGCCATCGTGACATTCGGGCGCCAGCAACGGCAGTGAAAACCACTTTATCGGTGCGCGGCTATGGCCGTCTTGCCTGTCCTTGCTAACGGATTGCATATTCTTGGGAAAAGTTTTTCATGTGTGATGCGGCATCAGGATTGACGTCAAGTGGGCACACGCGGGTTGATCGATTGCCTCGCGGCGGCGGCTGACGCGCGCCCGTTGAACAAGCGCGCGACATCGGGGGGTGGCGCGGCCCGCAAGACAATTGACGCAATGAGCATGCGCGACAAGGGCAAGTGACCAGTCCACGAGCCTCAACACAAATGCACGTGGAGTTGTTTGCCCATTCTCGTGACGCCGTCGATGATCGCGGACTCGGCCGTTGCCGAGTAGCTCAGCCTCGCGTGATTGACCGGCACGACACCGTCGCCCGCAAAGAAGTGCATGCCCGGGACGTAGGCGACTTTCGATTCCGGTAGCAGAACGTTCTTCAAAAATACGCCCGCATCGAATGTCTCGGGGAATGTCAGCCACGTAAACATTCCGCCCTCCGGATTCGTGTAAGCCACGCAATCAGGAAAGGATGCACGGATAACGTCGAGCATCAGCTGCTTCTTCTTCCGATAGCCGTCGGCCAGCCGGCCCACATGTGTGTCGTGATCAAACGACTCGAGATAGGCATTCGCCACTTTCATGTTGACGGTACTGCATTGCGTATCGGCTGCTTGCTTCAACTGCGCAAGGTTGCGGACAAGGTCTTTGTCGCCAACCACCCAACCGAGCCTCATTCCGGGTACGAGGCTCTTCGAGAAGCTACCGACAAAGATCACGCGTCCGTTGGTATCGAAATGCTTGATTGGCGGCACGGATTGCCCGGAGAACCGGATGTCCCTGTAAGGCGAATCCTCGACGATGTAGAAGTCGTGCTCTTCGGCAAGCTCAACGAGTCGCTTGCGACGCTCGAGACTCAGCGTTACACCGGCCGGGTTCTGGAAATCCGGTATGACATACATGAACTTCACGCCAGTGGTGCGTCGGAGAATCTCTTCCAGTCGATCGGTGTCGATTCCATGATCGTCCATCGGAATCCCGACGTACTGCGGCGCATACGCATTAAACGAGATCAACGCGCCGAGAAACGTTGGTGCCTCGACGAGAATGGCATCGCCTTCGTCGATGAACGCCTTGCCGAGAAGATCGAGCCCCTGTTGTCCGCCATGAACTATCAGGACCTCGTCCTCGTCGCAAGATACGCCATCCCGATGCATCTTCGCGACGATCTTTTGCCGAAGTGACAGGTCGCCCTGGGAGTGCGTATATTGAAGGGCTAATTCGTCCCGCTCGATGACGGTGCAGTAGGCTTCGCGAAGATGGTTGACCGGGAACATCGAGGCGTCCGGATATCCGCCGCAGAAGGAAATGACTTCGGGATCATGTTCGAGCAGGTGCAGTTCCCGGATTGCGGAAGGTTTGACCAATCGCATTCTTTTCGAATAGCGTACTACAGACTCAGTCATGTTGATGCTCCAGTCAAATTGTCTGTACTCGGATAATGGGTATTCAGATCAGTGGCATGGAAAATCGCGGCATGGGGCCGCTCTGGCGTATCTGCGCGGAATTCGGCGGTCCGGCATGGACATCGCGCGGACCGCCGTCCCGGCGCGTACGGTCAGCGCGCATTTACAGCTTCATCACGTCAAGCAGCGTCTTTGTTCCGCCCCGGTAATCATAAATCGAAATTCCCTTCTGCTTAAGATCGCCTTTTTCGTCGAACGATATTGGCCCGATGACGCCATCGTATTTGGTCGATGACATCGCTTCGAGGATCTTTGCCGGATCCGTTGAGTTCGCTCGTTTCATCGCGTCGATCACGACATTGACCGCGTCATACGAGAAAGGCGCATACCCTTCGATTTTCTGGTTGAAGATGCTCGTGTATTTCTTCTTGAATTCGACACCGCCCGGCATTTTCTCGAGCGGAAGGCCGGCTTCCGAACACGTCAGCTTCGCTGCCGCCTCGCCGGCCAACGTGGCGAATCGCTCCGTGCACATGCCGTCACCCGAGAGAATCCGGGCTCGCAAGCCGAGCTGATAGGCCTGCTTCACGAGTTGCGGTCCAGCACCATCGGCTCCGCCGTACATGATCAGATCAGGGTTCTCGTTCTTGATCTTCGTCAGGATGCCCTTGAAGTCGACAGTCTTGTCGGTACTGGCATCACGTGACACGACTTTGATTCCAAGTGCTTTGGCGCTCCTGGAAAATTCATCGGCCAGCCCCTGTCCGTAAGCCGTAGCATCGTCAACGATCGCAACCGTCTTCGCATTCATTTGCTTGGACGCATATGCTGCCAACGCGGGGCCTTGTTGAGCATCGGTGGCCATCACCCGGAATGCCGTCTTGTAACCCTGCTGCGTATAAAAGGGGTTCGTCGACGACGGGGAAATCTGCGTGATGCCGGCATCACGATAGATTCGAGATGCCGGAATCGTCGCACCGGACTGGACATGCCCGATCACGGCGACGACTTTGTCGTCAACGAGCTTCTGCGCCACCTGGGTGGCAAGCCGCGGATCCCCGGCGTCGTCCTCGATTTCCAGCTGCAGATCGATCTTCTTGCCGTCGATGACCAAGCCCTTTGCGTTGGCTTCGTCCACGGCGAGCTTTGCTCCGTTCCTGACATCCCTGCCAATGTGAGCGACAACGCCGGTGAGCGGGCCCGCAAGCCCTAGCTTGACCACCTGAGATGTTGCGGCGGTGGCGAGCGATGAAACATTCAAGACCATGACCGACAGTAACAACGCCGTATTGCGTGTTGCGAAGCTCTTCATATCGACGTCCCAGATGTTGAGTTGACCATCACTGTTCGCGACCCATCCGATTGCATTGATAAGGATGGTGAACCAATATAGCCAGCCAATTAGGGCATTTGCTGTCGACTTGAAGTGACCTGCACCACGCAATCAGAATGACTGTTTCGGCTGATCGGTAGGAGCGAAACGAACGTTTCGTTTGCTGGCCGATATGCAATCAGCCGCTGCTTGCGGTGAAGTTCCCAATCAAAGCGTTCCCCGAAAATTCGGATTGAAGTATCGTGTGCCGGCTGTTCAATTTCGGCGTCCGGCCGACTAAGTCATCGAAGTTGGCAACGGCTGCTACACCGTTTTTTTGTTGTGCTCATGCAATACGCATATCAGGAGAACCACGATGAACAGCGATTTCACTGACCCAACGGGCACGGCGACGAATTAGGCACCTGATGTGACCACGCGGACAACGACAGCGAACGCAATACCCCCCGCCACTATCAGTAGCGCCGGACAGTGCCCCAGCGCGGAAGTCGGCAAGATGCGGTGATTGTGAGCCTGTTGCGCCGCCGCGCTGGTGAAGAACTCTATCGCGCAGGAAGCATCGGTCCGGGAAGGTTTTCTTTGCTGGCACGTAGTGTCCGTGTGACGGGACGCGACGGCCTGGGCTGCGAACGTGCGGTACGGGCACAGATGCATCCCGGCGAGTTCAGCGCCGACATCGGTCAACTTTCCGGCAAGCCCGTGGTGGTCGATGTGTGAGCGATCGATGACGTCGAAGCACTGCCGTTGCCCACCGAAAGTCTGTGCGTGCTGATCATTGCCGAAGCCAACCGTGCCGAGAAGATCACGCGCGCGCTGATTCTGCGGCGTGTTGCTGCAATCGAGCATCGGGAGGGTCCCCGTCATCGTCAGAGCAGCGGAAACGCGAGGCTCGTCGCTTAGACATTACGGCCATCAACGGGTGTCAGAACGACTCGAGGCGGTCCGTTACCGCTCCCGTGACGACGGCAGTGAAACTGCAACTCACGGTCCATCACTTTTTCCTGTTTTCAGGTGCCAAGCCGAATACCGGGTAGTTGAATGCTCGCGACGTCATGGTCAACAGCAAAGGATTCGTTCTAACCGTCGCCTACGTTCCAGGGAGTAACGAACTTGCTTTTCCGCTGGAAACAAGTGCCCAGACGTCAGCGCAATCGGTGACGTTAGCGCCGGATCGATCAAGCGCGTCGCCGCTGCCGCCGGAGAAGGCCTGCAGCGGTCGTACAGACTCACGGAGATCTCTAGATGCATTGAGCGAGGCGGATTGCCGACACCACGATGACATCCCGGATTTCACCGCCAACACAGATGACTCGTTTCGGATACCCTGTTTTATGAAGGGGCCTGGACACGGACAAGCCTCCTGCTCGTATCCACAGTGACGGGAAGGCGAACAAGCGTTAGCACCCTCGTTCGCCACCTGCCGCTGTGGTTGCCGTCAAGCCATCCGTCGTACGTTTCGCTGCGCAATCGCTAGATCCAGGTTGTCCTTTGCGACACGGATTGCGCTGTCGAAGCTTTGTTCCGTTGAGACGTGTCGATTATCGACACTGACGAACCAGCTTTCGCCAGAGACGCACCAGCGAATACGCCGCTCTTCAAGTAGCGAGGAGAACCAGCGCCAAATGGCCGCATCTTCATCGTTGGCAGCTCGAGCCGCGTTGACCCTTGCTTGTGTCATGTCGTTGTAGATATCCATACCCACCTCGTCGAACGTTGATCCCGATGTGCGTCAGCGTCCGGACATTCAGAGCTCCGCGTTCCTTGTCTCGGGCCCCATGAGTGCGCCAACACTGGCGACAATCCCGCCGATGACCAGTAGCGCGATCGGTGCATATCGCAACGGCATCATGGCACCGAGCCAGTTCATATAGAACGCGTAGAAAGACGGAACGATCACCGACAGACTATAGCCGACGCCAAAACCAGTGGCCCGGACGCCCGTTGCGAAGCGTTCGTTGATATACGTGACGATGACCGCCCACGCCGAACTGACGGTGATGGCTAGGCCGCATACGAGCAAGCCGATGTGAACGAGGCTCGCGCCCTTCGCTTCGATCAACGCGTATAGCAGAACGGCACCGATCGTCGACGAAAGCGCGCCGATCGCAGCCAGCATCGCCCGTCTGCCGATCCATTGCCCCAACATCCCGGCGCCGACATAGGCGAGACACAGCACGGTATAAGAGATCATCAGCGTGGTCGTCATCTCGAATGCCGATAGGTGCAGGGTTTTCAGCAGGATGCCCGTCGGCAGGAACAATCCGACCACGTTTTGCGTGAGCCAGAAGCCGGTCATCATCAGCAGCACCTGCATCAGGTTGCGAAACTGCTGGCCACTGACAAGTCGCGTCGCGGATGTCGCTTCAGGTTTTCGCGCGGATTTTCCCGCCCACACTTCGGACTCGGAGACCTTGCGGACGTAATACACGGCCAGCAACCCGGCCATCGCCGCGCCGAGGATGAATGGAATGCGCCAGCCCCACATGGCATACGGCGAATCGGGACCACCGAGCGGGAACAATTCGAACATGACCATCGCCATGACGCTAATCGCGACGTACGCAGCCGGGAACCCCGCCAGGACCAGGCCGCCGACCAGGCCGCGCTGTTCCTTCCGCGAGTATTCGATCGCGAGTGGCAGTGCACCGGTGTATCCGCCACCGAGAAATATTCCGTCGACAAACCGCAGGAGGACCAGGAGCCAGTACGAGGCGATGCCGATCGACACATAGCCAGGAATGAGGGCGATCAACAAAGTCGCCACGCCGAAACCGGTCACCGACAAGATCGATGCTGTGCGGCGACCGACGCGGTCCGCGATTCGACCAAACAGGATTGCGCCGAGCGGGCGACCAAGCAGCGTCGTAATGAAGACAAGTGACTCCAGAATCGCCTGATGGCCGCCGGACACGGTCTTCGGCAGAAAATATGACTGTATCGGTGCGAGGATGATCACCGGCAGATAGATATCGAACATGTCAATGAACTCGGAAAACACCGCACCCTTGATGGCGCTCTTCCGTTTCTCGTCGATCGACTCGTCCATGGCCACATGTCTCGTGTGGCTAGCGCGTGCAACTTCCATTCTCGTCTCCAGTTTCATTTTCTCTCGATCAGCACACGTATTGATCGACGGATCAAGGCATACCGCCTCAATAGTCGATTCCTTACGCAAGCACGGACTGACCGACCGTAACCGACGCCTATCTTGGCAGTGCCGGCGAACCATCCGGAATCTATCGAAGCGATATTCGTGCCAAGGGCGCGCCGATCCGCTTCACGCGTGTAATGCAGGCGAGTTTGTATGGCCGACCGGAAGCCGTCGTATTCGGGTTCTTCGACAGCAGCGCCGCGCCGTGACCGCGCTGAAGACACTGAGGCGATAGCCTGTCTTTCAGGTCGACACGTCGTACAGGACAATCGCGCGGATAGGGAGGATCTCCGCGCGAGCTCTCCAGCTTTTCAGCCCGCCGCTTTGCGCAATAGATCGACAGTGGTCGACAGTCGCACGCCAAATGGTGCGAGTACGAGAGACGTGGCGCACGCGCGGTTCGTATCCATCCGGTGATTCGCATGATACGAACCGGCGCGCGGCGATTGCACCCCATTGACCGACTTGCCAGTCGTTTCTCGTTGCTTGACAACGAAGGGATCGCTTGTCTGCCTTAAGTCAACCGGTTGGAAGCCCGTCTGGGCTTCGCGTGACGAATGTACCAGGTGGCGACAAGGTGTCGTCGAAGCGAGCATAAACGGCTTCTCAAGACGAATTGGACTAGGCATTCAATTGCATAACGCCACACATCCGCTGTTGGGTGGTCAGGTACGGCTTGCACCATAGTCATCGCCCCCTCCAACTCTTTTCCGAGCCCGATTTTCCCGACGCATAACAAATTGCTCGGCGTTTTCCTTCGCCATTCGAATGGCGCAGTCAAAGCTTCGATGGGTTGCAACGTAGCGGTTGTCGACGCTGACGATCCAATTCTCTCCCGCAAGACACCAGCGAATGCGGTGTTCCTCCAGCAAAGGCGAGAACCATCGCCAGATTGCCGCATCTTCGACGTTGGCGGCGTGCGCCGCCTCCGCCCTTACCTTCTGTAAGTCGTCGAGAAGACTCATGTTTCGCCCCCTAGTCGACATTGACGCGCGGAACTCAGCCATCAAGCAAGGCAGCGTTCAGTTCCGGCACGAGCGTGAACAGATCGCCGACGAGGCCGTAGTCGGCCACGCTGAAGATCGGCGCTTCGGGATCCTTGTTGATCGCGACGATCACCTTCGAACCCTTCATGCCGGCCAGATGCTGGATCGCACCCGAGATGCCGACCGCGATGTACAGCTGCGGTGCGACGATCTTGCCGGTCTGACCGACCTGATAGTCGTTCGGCACGTAGCCGGCGTCCACTGCGGCGCGCGACGCGCCCAGCGCTGCCGACAGCTTGTCGGCCAGCGGTTCCAGCACCTTCGTGTAGTTCTCGCCGCTACCCAGACCGCGGCCGCCCGACACGATGATGCTCGCCGACGTCAGTTCCGGACGGTCCAGCTTCGTCACCTCACGGCTCACGAACTGCGACTTGCCTGCGTCTGCCGCGGCTGCGATCTTCTCGACCGCTGCGCTGCCGCCTTCCACTGCAACCGGATCGAAGCCCGTCGCACGCACCGTGATCACCTTGATCGCGTCCGTCGATTGCACCGTCGCGATCGCGTTGCCTGCGTAGATCGGGCGCTCGAACGTGTCGGCCGAATCGACCGCCGTGATGTCCGAAATCTGCGCGACGTCCAGCTTCGCCGCGATACGCGGCGCGATGTTCTTGCCGTACGCAGTCGCCGGCGCGAGGATGTGCGAATAGTCCTTCGCGATGTTCAGCGCGGTCGCTTCGACGTTTTCCGCGAGGCCCGCTTCGAGTTGCGGCGCGTCGGCCAGCAGCACCTTCGAAACGCCTGCAATCTTCGCTGCTGCGTCTGCCGCTGCTTGCGCATTGTGGCCTGCGACCAGCACGTGAATGTCACCGCCGACGAATTTGCCAACTTCGGCCGCCGCTGCCACCGTGTTCAGCGTCGCGGCCTTGATCGACGCGTTGTCGTGTTCTGCAATCACCAGAATCGTCATTTCTTTCCGCTCCCTCTTACAGCACCTTGGCTTCGGTCTTCAGCTTCTCGACCAGCGTCTTCACGTCCGGCACCTTCACGCCGGCCGCGCGCTTCGGCGGCTCCGCCACCTTCAGCGTCTTCAGACGCGGCGCGACATCCACGCCCAGGTCTTCCGGCTTCACCGTTTCCAGCGGTTTCTTCTTCGCCTTCATGATGTTCGGCAGCGTCACGTAGCGCGGCTCGTTCAGGCGCAGGTCCGTGGTCACGACTGCCGGCAGTTGAAGCGACAGCGTTTCCGCGCCGCCGTCGACTTCACGTGCAACCGTAGCCTTGCCGTCGGCGATCGTGACCTTCGACGCGAACGTCGCTTGCGGGAGACCTGCCAGCGCGGCCAGCATCTGGCCGGTCTGGTTCGAATCGTCGTCGATCGCCTGCTTGCCGAGGATCACCAGCTGCGGCTGCTCCTTGTCGACGAGCGCCTTCAGGATCTTCGCGACGGCCAGCGGCTCGACGCTGTCGTTCGACTCGACGAGGATCGCGCGATCCGCACCGATCGCCAGCGCCGTGCGCAGCGTTTCCTGCGCTTGCGCCACACCGACCGACACCGCGATCACTTCGGTCGCGACGCCTGCTTCCTTGAGACGCACAGCTTCTTCCACTGCGATTTCGTCGAACGGGTTCATCGACATCTTCACGTTCGCGATGTCGACGCCCGTGTTGTCCGACTTCACGCGGACCTTCACGTTGTAATCGACCACGCGTTTCACGGCTACAAGAACTTTCAAGTCACATACCTCTGAATTTCAATTGAGCTTTGGCGATTGCCAGCCATGACCTGCTTCCCTCGCCGCTCCGCGGATGGTTAGCGAAGGCCATCCACCCGGCGCAGTGACGCACCCATCGTGATCTTTCAAGATGTACACACTGCAGCATCACGGATGAAGGCCGGAGACTAGTCATGACGTCTGTATCAGGCCGCAAGCAGTGGAGTGAGGTCTGCCAGGATGAATCCGTGTCCTGCTTCATCCGCGAGACGCTCGAGCTCGGATTCGAGCAGAATGCGATCCTGCTGGCGAGCCCAGAACACCGGACCGCCCTCCCAGCGCGGGAAGCCATATCCCTGTACCAGCACGACGTCGATGTCGCTGGGCCGGCTTGCCACACCTTCGGCTAAAAGCAAGCCCGCCTCGTTCACCATCGACAGCAAAGCACGGCGCTGGATTTCTTCGGGTTTCAGCGTCCGACGAACAATGCCGCGCTGCGCGCTCGCCTGCAGGATCACCTCGCGGACAGTGGCATCGGTAGTTTTCGTCTGCTTGCCATCAATGTAGGTGTAGTAGCCCGCGCCCGTCTTACGTCCAAGACGACCGGACTCGCACAACCGGTCCAGAATGGCGACGTAGCGCTCGCGCGGATCACGCTTGGCGGCTTGTGACTTGCGCATACGCCAAGCAATGTCGAGGCCAGACAGATCCGCGACCGCAAATGGTCCCATGGCAAAACCCATGGTAGTCAATGCGTTGTCAATATCTTCAGGCCATGCTCCATCCTCAAGCATGAACTCGCACTGACGCCGGTACGCGTTGTAAATGCGGTTGCCAATGAAACCGAACGCATTGCCGGTCAGCACTGGCATCTTCTTGAGGGTCGTGCCAAGGGCCATGCCGGTGGCGAGCGCGTCAGGCGCAGTTTCTGCGCCTCGAACCACCTCGAGCAGCTTCATCACATGCGCGGGGCTGAAGAAATGCAGACCCAGCACTTCCTGCGGACGCGACGTCACTGCTGCAATCGCATCAATGTCGAGGTAGGACGTATTCGTGGCCAAGACTGCTCCGGCGCGCGCGTGAGCATCGATCTTGCGGAAAACGTCCTGCTTGACCGCGATATCCTCGAAGACCGCTTCGATCACCAAGTCTGCCTGCTGCAGCAACTCCCACGTCGTACCCGTAATCAGGCGTGAAGCATTCGACGAAGCGGACGCTGCCGAAAGCTTGCCTGCTGCTACACGCTCGTCATAGTGGTCGACGATGCGTTGGCGCCCCCGTTCAAGCGCGGCGTCATCCTGCTCAAGCAATAGCACGCTCAAACCGCAATCAAGCGCTGAAATTGCAATGCCGGAGCCCATCGTGCCTGCCCCAATGATCGCAACCTGTTTCACCTGACGCGCGGGTGCCTGGAGTTCCGGGGGAAGCTTGGTAGCTTCTCGCTCGACCTTGAACTGGTAGCGCAGGGCCTGAGCCGCCGTCGTGGGTACAAGCGAGAGAAAAAGCTCGCGCTCCCGTTTCATTCCCTCGTCGAATGGCAACGTAGAAGCAACGAGAGCGTCAAGCAGGGCACCATATGCAGGCTGGAGCCGTTGGCGTGACGTGAGTTTCTCCCGTTGTGCGGCAACGACGGCCTGGACCGCGGCGGCATCAAGTTCGCAATCGCGCGCTCGCGGATAAGGAACGCCTTGTTGAGCGAGCGCCATCGCGCGTGCAGCGGCCGTTCCAACCACGTCATCGGCTACCACGTCGTCGAACAATCCCGACTTCGCGAGCTGCCGAGCACTCTGTGGCTTACCGCCGGACATCAGCGAATGAGCGATTTCGATTCCCACCAAGCGTGGCAGCCGTTGCGTCGCGCCCGCACCGGGTATGAGACCCAAGGTGATCTCTGGCAGGCCGATCCGGGCCGTTTCATGCGCGACGCGCCCGTGGCAACCAAGCGCCAGTTCGAGACCGCCGCCAAGAGCCAAGCCCGTGATGGCAGCCACGACTGGTTTGGTGCTCGCTTCGATACGTGCGATGACGGAGCGAAGGATGGGTTCCTCGAGTTGGCGGGGCGTGCCAAATTCCGTGACATCTGCGCCGGCGGAGAACGCCTTCTCATTGCCCGCGAGGGCGATCGCACGAACAGCGGGGTTGGCCAGCGCGGCGTCGAGCTGCTGCACGATGCGCTCACGCACCGCGTGCGCCAAACTGTTGACAGGCGGATTGTCGAGCGTGATGACGGCGACGTCGTTGAGAATATCGGACATGGTCAACCTCACGCCGTCTTCATCAACTGCTTGCCGATCACAACCTGCTGGATTTGCGTCGTGCCCTCATAAAGACGCAGCAGTCGGACATCGCGATAGAACCGCTCGACCTTGTATTCGTTGATGTAACCAGAACCTCCGTGGATCTGAACCCCACGGTCTGCAACTCGACCCACCATTTCCGTGGTGAACATCTTGGCGCACGACGCTTGCATGCTGACGTCTGAGTCGCTCACACCAAACGGCTTTGCATCGTAGCGACGCGCCACAGACTGCACCAGAGACCAGCCCGCGAGCAGCTCGGCCTGACTGTCGGCCAACATCGCCTGAACCAGCTGGAAGTCTCCAATACGTTGACCGAACTGCTTGCGCTGTTGAGCATAGGCTACGCTCTCATGCAAGATACGGCTCGCCATGCCGCATGCGAGAGCCGAGATGTGAAGGCGGCCACGATCCAGCACCTTCATCGCCGTCTTGAAGCCTTTGCCGGGTTCCCCACCGATGATGTTGGCAGCCGGTACGCGCACGTTGTCCAAGATTACGTCGCAGGTCTTGGTGCCCCTTTGGCCCATCTTGCGGTCAGGCTTGCCGAGCGAGAGCCCAGGCAGGCCGGCAGGGACGATGAATGCCGTGATACCGCCGGGACCGGCCCCTTCAGTACGCGCCATCAGCGTGAAGGCGCCAGCACGCGGTGCATTGGTGATGAAACGCTTGGTACCGTTGAGAACGTAATCGTTCCCCTCTTTCACCCCCGTCGTCTTGATCGATGCGGCGTCCGAGCCAGCATCGGGCTCGGTGAGCGCGAACGACACGATCAGCTCGCCGCTTGCGATGCGCGGCAGGTACGCGGCTTTCTGTTCGCCCGTCCCGTCCATCAGGATCCCTTGAGAACCGATGCCAATGTTCGTACCAACCACCGATCGGAACGCGAGCGCGGTATGGCCCAGCTCATAGGCGACCTCGCACTCCTGAGCCATGCTCAAGCCGATGCCACCGAATTCCTCAGGAATCGAAATCCCGAAAAGTCCGATCTCCTTCATGTCATTCACGATATCGGCCGGAACCTCATCGTGTTCCTCAACGTAATCCTCAGCGGGCATGAGTCGCTCCCGGACGAAGCGCTGAACGCTGTCTTTGAGGAGCTGGAAGGTTTCTTGATCGAGCGACATGGTATCTCCTGTGAGTTTGAGGTATTGTTCGCTCATCGAAGTGATTTGACAATCACAAATACAATGAACATTCCGTCAAGGATTTTTGACACATCGGAACGCAATGGACGCCCAATCGCTCGCGCTTTTTGTTGACATCGTCGAAGCGGGGAATCTCAGCCTCGCCGCTCGGAACATGAAAATGAGCCGGGCCAATGTCAGTTACCACCTGACCCAACTCGAGAAATCCGTCGGCATGCAATTGATGCGGCGCACTACGCGCCGCGTTGAACTCACCGAGGTCGGCCAGCGCCTTTACAACCATGGCCGCGTCATTCGCGATGAAGTCTTGGCCGCGAGGGAATCGTTGGCCACCTTCGGCAAAGGGCTGCACGGTTCTGTCAGGCTAAGCGTGCCAACCGGTTTCGGGCACATGGTGATGTCCGGCTGGCTGATCGAATTCAAGCGCTCCTACCCGGACATTTCGCTTGATCTGCTGTTCGACAACCGTGTCGATGACCTCTTGCGTGATGAAGTGGATGTGGCCGTGCGCGTGATGTCCGAGCCGCCTCAGCAAATGGTTGCTGTCGAACTCGCCCAGGTGCGCTATGTCACCTGCGCATCGGCCGAGTATGCGCGTGAGCACGAAATGCCATCGCGCCTGGAAGACCTCGGCAACGTTCCACTGATCACGTCGGCCGTCGCCGGGCGCGATTTGAGAGTTTCGGCCTATCAGAATGAGGAGCGGCGTGAGCTGACGTTACACCCTTCGCTGGCGTCCGAGAACTTCCAGTTCTTGCGGGAGGCGATCCTGGCCGGGCTGGGAATCGGTCTTGTGCCAGACTATGTCGTCGAACAGGATGTGGCCGAAGGGCACGTAGTCAGTGCCCTGCACGACTGGCGCCTCAGCGTGTTCGGAACACGCATGTTCCTGCTGCGAATGCCCGGTCGCTACCAAACCCTTGCCACGCGAATTCTCATCGATTTCGTCGTCCAGAAAGCCCGAGCCTGGGCGAAATGATTCGTAAGACGTTCGAAGCTTTTTCTTCCGTCGTAACAAACGCGGCGATGTCTCCGCAATGTCCACTGCACAGTATGTTCGCTGCGCCGTCCTCGAGCCGGCCTTCGGCTAGTAGCGACGCATCTGTCTCGCCCGTCGACTAGGCCCGAGGGCATCAGTCAGCGATCGTAATGGCGATCTTGCCGAATTGATCACCGGAAGCCAGTCGATCGAGTGCTGCGTGCACGTCATGCAACGGGTAACGCGAGTCAATGACGGGGCTCAGCGCCTTGCGTGACACCCATTCGAGCAGGGAACGGTACTCGTCGAAACTCCCAAGCGACGATCCGAAGATCTGCAACTGCTTAACGAAAATGCGGTTCAGATCAGCGGGAGGCTGAGCCCCAGTCGTCGCACCGCAGGTCACGATGCGCCCGCCGCGAGTCAGCGACTTTAGTGCGCTCGACCAAACTGCCTGCCCGACGTTCTCGACCACGACATCGACACCGCGACCGCCGGTCAGCGCCATCACTTCCCTGACGACATCCTGGGTACCGATATTGATAGCATGATCTGCCCCCAGCTCGACGGCGCGTTTCAGCTTGCTGTCGTCGCGGGATGCGACGACAGCTCGCCCGCCCGATAGCTTGGCTAACTGAAGGGCTGCAAGCGATACACCCCCGCCGATACCGAAGATCAGCGCCGTCTCCCACGGTTTGAATTGCGCCTTCGTAAAGAGCATGCGCCAAGCTGTCAGATGGTTGACGCCAAGCGCTGCTGCTGCAACGAAATCAAGTGACTCGGGCATCGGAAACACGTTGGATGCCGGCAGCGAAATATACTCGGCCAGGGTTCCGTCCCGGTGTTCGCCAACATACTGGATCGACGTGCACAATGCGGAGTCGCCACGTCGGCAGAACTCACAGCGCCCACACGCTATACCGGGATGCACCACGACGCGTTGATCGCGTGCGAACAGTGACGACGGGCCATCGGTTTCCTCGATGGTTCCGGCACCGTCGAGGCCCATGATCTGCGGCAATTGGTGCGTAATGCCTGCGCCGCTGTCCCGCATATAGAGATCGACACGATTGAGCGTCGCGGCCCGAAGGCGGACGAGCACCTCGCCCGGTGCGCGGATTGGCATCGGCCGCTCGCCGATCTCGACGACTTCATTGCCGCCATGTCCTGTAATGTATGCAGCCCTCACGGTATCCTCTCGTCCAGTTTGTTGACTCAAAGCGAGACAGCGAGCCGAGTTGCCTGGTCGATCGCGCGCAGTGCGTCCAGTTCGCTGGCGACATCTGCGCCCCCAATCAGCTTCGGCGAAAGCCCGCGCGCCCGCAGCGCCTCGTAGAGACTGCGATTGGAATTCTGGCCGGCGCACAGGACGACATGGTCAACGGGCAATACGTGCGGCTTGCCGTCTACCGTATAGTGCAGCCCGTCGTCGTCAATCGCGTTGTACGTCGCGCCCGAGATCATCGCGACATTGGCCTTGCGGAGCTTGGCCTTCAGGATCCATCCGGTCGACTTGCCGAGTCCTTTGCCAAGCGGTTCGGCCTTGCGCTGGAACATGTGGATGCTGCGCGGCGGCGCAGCATGAGCGGCAGCTGGAACGATCCCGCCGGCGACAGCGTTGGCTGGATCCACGCCCCATGCGCGGAAGAATGCCGTCCTGTCGAGGGATTCTTCGGGATCACCCAGCAGGAATTCCGCGACGTCGAACCCGATACCTCCCGCGCCGATGATGGCGACGCGCTGGCCGACTCGGACCTCGCCCGTGAGCACGTCTACATATGAGACCGCCTTCGGGTGATCGACACCGACGATGTCCGGCACGCGTGGCGTGACGCCCGTCGCCAGCACGATCTCGTCGAACTCGCCATCGGCAAGCCGGTCCGCGGTGGCCGCTTCGCCCAGGCGCAGCGACACGCCAAGCCGCTCGAGACGGACGCGGAAATAGCGAAGCATCTCGTTGAACTCAGCTTTACCGGGTACGACCTTGGCCATGTTGAGCTGACCGCCCAACCGCGCGTCGGTCTCGAACAACGTGACGCGATGTCCGCGCTCTGCCGCGTTCACGGAAAAGGCCATCCCGGCTGGGCCGCCGCCGACCACGGCAATCCGTTTGGACGTCTGCGCCGGCCCGACCGGGAACTCGATCTCGCGACCGGCTCGTGGATTGACGAGACAGGTTGCCGTGCGCTCGGTGAAGATGCGATCCAGGCAAGCCTGGTTGCAGCCGATGCACGTATTGATTTCGTCGACCGCGCCGATGCGGGTTTTCTTCGCAAATTCGGGATCAGCCAGCAATGGTCGCGCCATCGACACCAAGTCGGCAACGCCCGTTGCGATCAGTTCCTCGGCCACCTCCGGCGTGTTGATCCGGTTGGACGCCATGACGGGAATCGAAATCGCCTGCTTGACGTTGCGGATCGCGTCGCGCCAGGCCGCTCGCGGCACCGACGCTGCGATCGTCGGTACGGAGGACTCGTGCCAGCCCACGCCCGTATTGATGAGATCCGCCCCGACCACTTCGATTTGCTGAGCGAATGCGGCAATTTCAGCACCAGTCATCCCGCCGTCAACGAGGTCGATGGCGGAAATCCGGTAAATCAGCATCGGTGCATTGCCGATTTGCTCGCGAACAGCGCGTACCACTTCCAGTGGGAAGCGGATTCGACTGTTGAAATCGCCACCGAACTCGTCGCTACGGTGGTTCGTGACGGCTGCCGTGAATTCGTTGATCAGATAGCCTTCGGAACCCATGATCTCGACGCCGTCGTAACCAGCCTCGATCGCTAATGCAGCAGTCCGCGCGAAATCCGAGATCGTTGTCCAGACTTCTTCGGTGCTCAACGCACGCGGAGAGAACGGGTTGATTCGCGCCTTGCCGAGCGAGGGCGCAACACAGTTCGGCACCTTCGCGTACCGACCGGCATGCAGGATCTGCAGGACGATTTTTCCGCCAGCCGCGTGAACGGCACGCGTCACCGCGCGATGCTCGTCGAACTGGTCGGCCCGATCGAACAACGGCCCTCCCTCCTCCATGACGCCCTCGGGATTCGGCGAAAAACCGCCGCTCAGAATCAACCCGATTTCGCCGGCAGCGCGTGCCGCGTAAAACGCGGCAAGGCGCTCGTGAGGCCGGTCAAGTGTTTCCAGTCGCGTGTGCATTGCACCCATCACCATCCGGTTGGGCAGCACAACGGATGCGACGGTAAGCGGGGACAGAAGCTTGTCGAAGGTCGCCATGGGGTGTCTCGTCATGTTGTATTGCGTGTATAGACACTCTAGGCCAGGTTTTACATTACGTCAATATCATGATATATATTTTCCTGGGTGCCGCGGGAAATGTCCGCATCAAGTACACTGTACGTTCATTATGCGAGGCATCGCATCACGTAGATGTCGTATGCATCCCTTGTCTGCCCGGATGCTGAGTTGGAGGGAAACCTGCTGACGGGGCGTGGGAATTGAGTCCTCACCATGGCTGGCGAGGTAGGCGCGGGGAAGGACCATGCCCCAGTTGAGGGAGGGGCGGCCGGCAGCACTTCTCTGCAATACATGTCGGCAAGACCATGGCCACCGTAGAATAGCGGTACCAATGCGTTCCGCGGCGCCATCGCGAATTCCAGATCAGCTCATGACAAATTCTGACCCGTCCTACGATCAATCCGTCTCATCCATCCACAACCGCCTGTTCTTTCGGCTGTTCCAGGCAGGGAACACGCTCGACAGGCAGACGATCAAGGCCCTGGGCATCACGACCGTGCAGTGGTCGGTGCTAGGTGCACTGTCGCGCCCACAAGTAGTTGACGGTATGTCGTTCTCCGAACTCGCGGATTATCTGGTGGTCAGCCGCCAGAGTCTCGATGGGGTATTGAAGCGGCTGGAGCGTGAAGACCATGTCGTGCGTATTGCGGACACCGTCGACAGGCGCGCAAAGAAGGTCGTGCTGACGCCCCAAGGCCGCGCATTCTGGGATAGCCTGCAGCCGAAAATTTACGAATTCTATCGGCAAGCATTGGCAAACTTTCGTTTCGACGACAAGGTATCGCTAGTTCACTTCCTGAATCAGTTGAACAACGGAATGAATGACGTGAACTTGGGCGACTCGCTCTCGGTCGGCGAGGCGAGCAATTCGGCGATATCGGCACACGATTGAGCGGATACGGCGGATCGGTTGCTGGTCCAGCAGCGCTCATGAGCGTACGATCGCTTCCTCGACTGTCGCGCAGCCCCCACTTTCGCCTCACAAACAGATAACGGCGCGGGTGGCGTAGTTCGGCCGGCCTGCAGCTGCCTACGGAATTTCCGTTATCACATCAACCCCGTCTGTCGCGCTTCGCTCTCGTTTCATCGATGGCGTCGATGGCTCGTCGCGTCATGCGGGCGCATATTTTTCGGATCTGACTCCGAAGGTGGTGGGTACAATACGCCGATATACGACTACAGGATGTCATTCCTTCCGCTCCACTCCGCGAAATTTAGCTGAAATATTGCGGAATCAGAAAAAATATACATCAATATATTGACGCATGTGAGCCTGCGTCGTATCGTGCAGCCGTCAACAGGATTGCAGATAGGACGGCGCATACGATTCGCTGTTGAGCATGATCACCCGCTTGAGGGACAGCCGTAATTTGCGGGCGGATCACGGCTGCCGCGAGCGCTCGTTGGCGCCAGTGGATCGCCGCTGCGATTATCGCGAGCAACGGCCTGTCGTCACGGTCACGATCTTATCCGGAGCGCATCCAGTACCTGTGACGCGAATCAGCAATGGCGCGCCTCCTTCAGCGCGTGCAGCCCTCTAACTTGTTTGCCCAAACGGATATTCACCATGACCTTCAGTCGAATCAGCGTCACCACCGGAGCGGTCGCCCGGATCGTGCTCAATCGCCCGGACAAGCTCAACAGCTTCGACGAGGCGATGGTGCTCGAACTTCATCGCGCGATCGATCAGATCGAGGCGGACAGTCAGGCGCGTGTGCTCGTCATCACCGGCGCCGGCCGCGCATTTTGCGCAGGGCAGGATCTCGCCGATCCCGCCATGCAGGCCGTTGACGGCAAGCAGCCCGATATCGGCAATCTGGTGGAGCGCGTGGTCAAGCCGCTCGTGATGAAACTCCAGAATCTGCATGTGCCGACCGTGGCTGCCGTGAACGGACTTGCCGCGGGTGGTGGAGTCGGATTGGCCCTGGCGTGCGATCTGGTCGTCGCCGCGCGCTCGGCCTATTTCCTGCAGGCTTTCTCGAAGATCGGGCTGACGCCCGATACGGGCAGTACGTGGTTTCTGTCTCAACGCGTCGGCACCGCACGCACCATGGGCCTGACGATGCTCGCCGACAAGCTGCCGGCAGCCAAGGCCGCTGAATGGGGGCTCATCTGGGACGTGCTGGACGATGCCGAATTTCCGGCCGGTGTCGACGCGCTGGTCCAGCGTCTGGCCGGCATGCCCACCAAGGCGCTGGTTCGCACCCGCCAGCTCGTCCAGGCCGCGAACGGCCATTCGCTCGAGCAGCAGCTGTCGACGGAAGCCACCACCATTCGCGAAATGGGATGGAGCAAAGACTACGCGGAAGGCGTATTGGCATTCAGCGAGAAGCGGGAAGCCCGCTTCACCGGCGAATGATGTGACGTTTCGCTGATAACGCATCCGCCATGGACTTCGCGGCGGATGCGTTGATGGTCAGCGCTGCGCGTCACCAATGGATCGAGATGCGATGGCGACCGACGACGCATACGGAGTATGACGCTCAGGCCGAGAACGAATGTTCGGGCGCCGGAAACGTGCCGGCCTTCACTTCCGACACATAGGCGCGAATGGCGGCGTGGATCGACGTCTGCCCGTCCATGAAGTTCTTGACGAATTTCGCCTTGCGTCCGAGATACGTGCCTAGTACGTCATGCAGCACTAGCACCTGCCCCGAACAATGCACGCCCGCGCCGATGCCGATCGTCGGGACGGTCAGTCGCGCCGTCGCCTGAGCGGCCAGTTCGGCAGGAATGGCTTCCATGACGATCAGTTGTGCGCCGGCGTCCTGCATCGCCATCGCGTCCTCAAGCAACTGGGTGGCTGCCGAATCGGTCCTGCCTTGTACGCGAAAACCACCAAGTGCGTGCACCGATTGCGGCGTCAGGCCGACGTGTCCGCATACGGGGATGCCGCGTTCGACGAGGAAGCGAATCGTTTCGGCAAGCCACGCGCCGCCCTCGAGCTTGATCATTTGCGCGCCGGCACGCATCAAGCGTGCAGCGTGCTCGAATGTGTCGGTCGGTGTCGCATACGTGCCGAACGGCATGTCGGTTACGACCATCGCGGTCCGGTTGCCGCGAGCGACCGATTCCGTGTGGTAGACCATGTGGTCAAGAGTGACAGGCAGAGTCGTCGAGTGCCCTTGCAGCACATTGCCAAGCGAATCGCCTACCAGCAGCACGTCCGTGCCGCACTGGTCGAGCAGCGCAGCGAAAGTCGCGTCGTAACACGCCAGCATCGCGATTTTCTCGCCGGACGCGCGCATCTCGTGCAGTTTGGGGATCGTGACGGTCTTGCGGTCGGGTTCTTGCAGGTAGGTCATGGTGAGGGAGATCAGTTCAGGAATTGCACCAGCGCGAGCGAGCGTTTGCCCGCGTTAGTGCGGGACCAAGCGGCGTCGCAAGTATGCAGGTTCGTGCGAGACACACATGCGGCCACGACGGTCTCGTCGAGGCCGGGTGGCGGATCCACATACGGAAGCGACAGGGCCGCAACGCGATTACAACGCGTTCGCGGAAACCCAGTCTATGCTTTTCGTCGCGCAAATTCTTACCAATTCAGGCGCAATTTCAACCCCTCGGTAGTACGATTTCTCTATCAATCTGGAGATGTGTAGTTGCTATGGTGCATGAACACGACCTCGACAAGACGGACCTGAAAATTCTCCGGGAACTCGCGGTTGACGGCCGATTGAGCTGGCGCGAACTGGCCGAACGGATCGGTCTGTCGCTGACGCCTACGCTCAGGCGCGTTCACAAGCTCGAGGAACAGGGGTTCATTCGCGGCTACGTCGCGCAACTGGACGAGCGCAAGCTGATAGGCGGGCTCAATGTATTCGTTGCAGTCACGCTTGAAAACCAGTCCGAGGCAGCGATCAAGCGTTTCGAGAAGGAAATCGTCGTCGCACCGGAGGTCATGAGCTGCTTCACGATGACCGGCGATGCCGACTTCATTCTACGGGTGGTCGTGCACGATCTCGACTCGTACCAGAACTTTCTCACGAAGACGCTGACCCGGATACCCGGCGTCGAGCACATTCGTTCGAGCTTCGCGCTGAAGACTGTGCTGAACCGGGCCTCGCCGATGCTGTAGCACGCGGTCGTCGCGGACACCACGCCACGCCAGCTGGCGTGGTCGATGGTGCCGAGGCATGCTGCCGCACACCCAGTGCGGCGGCGCGCTCCTAGGAAGACAGCGGCTCGTCGAACTGCGCCTCGTCCATCATGCTCAAGCGCTTGTACAGATAGGATCGCGAAATGCCGAGCTCCTCGGCAACCCGTTTCTTGTTGCCGCCGGTTCGCCGCATCGCGTCACGAATGAGTTCCGATTCGACGCGTTCCTTTGCTTCTCGCATATCGACAGTGCCCTTGTTCAGCACCGGCAATGCCTCTGCGGCCGGCTCGGCGAGCCTCGGCTGCACCGCACCTTCCAGGCTGCCGAAGTCGGCGATCGACAGCACCGGCCCGTCGCAAAAAATCGCGGCGCGTTCGATCGCATGTTGCAGCTGGCGGATGTTGCCAGGCCATTCGCGCGACTGCAGGAAGCGAATGGCGAAGTCGGCGATCGACTTCTTTGGCGCGCCGTGACGAATCGCGAAGGCTTCCAGGAACGTATCGGCCAGCTCCGGAATGTCTTCGAGCCGCTCGCGCAATGCGGGCAAGCGCAAGGTGACGGCACTGATCCGATAGAAGAGATCGAGGCGGAAGCTCGAGCTCGCGATCATCGCCTTGAAATCGCGGTTGCTGGCCGAAATTAGGCGGAAGTCGGAATGGCGTGCGCGGTCGCCGCCGATGCGCTCGAATTGCCCGTCCTGCAGCACACGCAACAGCTTGACCTGCATGTCGACCGGCATGTCGCCGATCTCGTCGAGAAACAGCGTGCCGGTGTCCGCCGCTTCGAACTTGCCTTTTCTCCCCTTGCGATCCGCGCCGGTGAACGCGCCGGGCTCGTAGCCGAACAGCTCGCTTTCGACCAGGTTGGGCGGCATCGCGGCGGAGTTCACCAATACCAGCGGTTTGTCGCTGCGCGGACTGAGCATGTGGATCGCGTGCGCGACCATTTCCTTGCCGGTCCCGCTTTCGCCGACCAGCAGTACCGGCACATCGAGCGGCGCGACGCGCAGGATGTCCTCCTTGAGTCGCCGAACCGCTTCACTGCTACCAACGATTTGATCGAGTCCGTAACTGCGGTTACGAATGCCGGACAGTTCGCGCTTGTAGAAATCGAGCTCCTGCTTGACGCGCGCGAGCTCGGCTGTCAATTCGCGCATCACTTCGGGTCCCTTGAACATCACCTGGCCGACCGCCGCCACCACGCGCTTGTTGCGATCGAAGATCGGCAGACGCGAAACGACCCGGGAGATCCCGTTCATCTCCTGTAATTGGGCCACCTGCCCTTTCCCGGTCGCGACCACTTCATGCAGCTTGGTATTCTCGATGACTGCCGTGACATGGCGACCGATGGCTTCGCCATGCTTCAGTCCGAAGAATTTTTCATGGACCGGGCTCATGTAGGCGATCTTGCCGGCCGTATCGACGACTATCATCGCCTTGTACGGGTCGGTGATGAAATGCCTGAGGATGTCTTCCGCGAGGTCCACTCCCGCAAGGAATTCGCTCAGCGCGTCGGCTTCCTGGAGCGCAAAAATCAGGAAGCACACCGCGTCGCGCGTGGGAATCGCCGCGACCGTCAGCGGGCGCTCGAACTCCGTCAGCGCGGACAGGCGCTTGACCGGCGTGCGGTCCCGATTGCGCCACAGCCGGCCGAGCGCCGTCGAGACCAGCGCGTCCCGACCGAGGCCGCTGGCAAACGTGGTGTTCCCGTCGTCGTCCAGGACGAGAATGCCTTCAGATTCGCGTTTCATGTCTCCCACCATGACAAGGGTCTACCTGGACCCTGAAGTGTATTTGTCGACTACACATCTGTTGTCGAACACTGCGCCAAGTACAGCATGAATACAGTGCGATTCCAAGTCGACAACCATGATTTCGCCGTCATTCATCGCGCTTCCGGACGCTGTGCGTCCGTCCACACTGAGTCTGCGGCAAACCGTATAGAGATTAAGCAAATTCCACGCCAAAAAGTTGGCACGGTCATTGCATTAGTAGCGGTACCCACTCAAACTCGATCGCAATGGACGCACTGAATACACTTCCGCTGGTTGTTTCCGGGTCCGGACTGCAATGCCTGCATGGCGTCCGGGTGCTCGACTTCACGACGTCGGTGGCCGGCCCGTATGGCACGTTGCTGCTGGCTGACCTCGGCGCGGAGGTCATCAAGGTCGAAAAGCGCCAGGGGGGAGACGACACCCGAAGCTGGGGGCCGCCGTTTCTCGATGGCGAATCGCTGTGGTTCCTGAGCATGAACCGGAACAAGCTGAGCATGACGATCGATCTGACCCGCGCCGAGGGGCGCCGGATTGCCCATGACCTGGTCCGGCAATCCGATGTCGTCGTGCTGAACACGACGCAGCGCGTGCAGGAAAAGCTCGGGCTCGACTACGCGACGTTGAAGACGGTGAACCCGGCGCTCGTGCATGTTTCCGTGACCGGCTTCGGTCTTCAGGGAGACCGGGCGGACCTGCCGTGCTACGACCTGATCGCGGAGGGGTATTCGGGCGTCATGCATCTCACCGGCCAGGCGGACAGGCCGCCCCAGAAGGTCGGCACGCCCGCCGCCGACTTGCTGGCCGGTCATGACATCGCGATGGCCGTGCTCGCTGCGCTGTTCGAGCGCCAGCGCACGGGCGCCGGAAAGCAGATCGACATCTCGATGGTTGCCACTTCCGCGCGCTTCATGGCACCGAGAATCGTGCCTTACCTGGGTTCCGGCGAATCGCCGATGCGCTCGGGCGGCACGGATTCGGTCATCGCGATCTACCAGGTTTTCGATACGGCCGACTTCCCGATCACGCTCGGCCTCGGGAACGATGCGATCTGGCATCGGTTCTGGGCAGCCGTCGGCAAGCCCGAATATGGTCAGGAGTCCTGCTTCGACACGAACGCGAAGCGACGCCATGCCCGCGAGCGGATCGTTGCCGCGATCGCGGATGTGCTCGGCACGCAATCGCGCGACCACTGGCTGCCGTTGTTTGCCCGGCATCGCATTCCCGCCGGACCGATCAACACGATCGATCAACTGGTCGACGACGCGCCGCTGCGCGAGGACGGCATGTTCTTTGCCGCTCAAGGTGTGGCCGGCCGCGTGCCGCAAGTCGGCCTCGGCATCCGCTTCGATGGCGGCAGCGCCGTCTATCGCAGCGCCCCCCCTGCCCTCGGGCAGGACACGGAACGCATTCTCAGGGATCACTTATCCATGTCCGCCATTTGCATCGCGGGCCTTATCGACGCAGAAATCGTTTGAACAGGAGACACGATGAACTACTCGGAAATTCTCTACGAGGAAGACGGCCCGATTGGCACGATCACGCTGAATCGCCCGGACGACGGCAACATGTTTACGGAGACGATGTGCCACGAGATCCGAGACTGCATCAACGCGATCCGGCGCGAAACGCGCACGCGGGTGGTCGTGATCACGGGCGCCGGCGGCAAGTTCTTCTGCACCGGCGGTCGCAAGGAAGGCATGCCGGACACCACGCTCTATGCGGGCGTGCTGCCGACGCTGGAGATGTACGAGAGCATCGACCGCCTCCAGAAGCCGGTGATCGCATCGGTCAACGGTTTCGCGGTGGGCGGCGGCAACGTCCTTCAGGTGGTCTGCGATCTGACCATCGCGAAGGAATCGGCCGTATTCCGTCAGGTGGGCCCGATGGTCGGCAGTTTCGACGGCGGCTACGGCACGTGGTACCTCGAGGACCTGGTCGGCAAGAAGCGCGCGAAGGACATCTGGTTCCGCAATCCGAAGATGAGTGCGCGCGAGGCGCTCGAGATCGGCCTCATCAACCGCGTCGTGCCGGACGACCAGTTGAAGGCCGCGACGCGCGAGTACGCGCTGGAAGTTGCCGAGCGCGGTGCATTCGCGCTCGCGTCGTTGAAGGGCGCGTTCAATGCGCGCCACGGCGGCGTGAGCGGCCTGTCGCGCATGGCGCACGACCTGCTGCTGCGCGGCTATCTCGACACCGACGAGCACGACGAACTGGCGGCCGCATTCGCGGAGCGCCGCAAGCCGGACCCGAGCAAGTTCGGGCATTGATGCGCGGATGACGCCATGCAGAATATCCTGACCCTTCACAACCCGCAGAACGCGCGAGACTACTACCTGTCCGGCGTATGGCAGCAGGAGACGCTCTACACGCTGGCCCGCCGGCATGCGCGCGAGCGTCCGACGTCATGTGCGTTGCGCGACGCCGACGTGCGCCTGACCTGGCGCGAGGTGGTCGACTGGGTGGACAGCGTTGCGGAAGCGCTCCACCGGCAGGGCCTGAAACCGGGCGACCGCGTCGGCATCTGGCTGCCCAACGTCGTCCATACGGCGATCGTCTTTCTGGCCTGTTCGCGTAACGGCTACGTCTGTTGCCCGTCCCTTCACCAGAACTACACGGTCGAGGAGATCTGCACGCTGCTGAACCGCATCCAGTGCCGCGCGCTGTTCGCGATGCCGGGATACGGAGCGGACGCGGATCGCCACTCGATCTTCGCGCGTGTCGGCGAGATGCCGGCCCTTGCCGCGGTGTTCGCGCTTCTCAACCCGGTGCAGGATCAGCCGGCCGACCTTGCCGGCGCCCTGCCGTTTCCGGGACGTCAGCCGCCGGCGGCCGTGGCGCCCCCGGACCTGAACCCCGACAAGATCGTCTACCTGGCGTTTACGTCCGGCACCACCGGACAGCCCAAGGGCGTCATGCACAGCGACAACACGTTGCTGGCCAACGGGCGCGAACTGGTCGAGGACTGGGGGCACACGTCGGATACGACGCTGCTCACGCTCAGTCCGATGAGCCACCACATTGCGACGGTCGCGATCGAGCAGATGCTGGTGGCCGGTCTCGAACTGGTGATGACGAACCTGCGCGGCGGCCAGCACGCGCTGGACTGGATCCTCGAGACCGGTGCGACCTATGTGATGGGCGTGCCTACCCACGCGATGGACATCCTGCAGGCCGTGCGCGATCGCAACCTGCGGACGCTGGGCGACGTGCGGACGTTCTACATGGCCGGGGCCGCGATTCCCCGGGAAGTCGCGCAAAAGTTTCTCAGCCTCGGCGTGACCCCGCAGAACATCTACGGCATGACGGAAAACGGGTCGCACAACTACACCATCCCGACCGACACGCCGGACACCATCGTTTCGACTTGCGGCCGCGCATGCCGCGGTTACGAAGTCCGCCTGTGGAAACAGGACAACTCGGACGTCGAAGCCGAGCCGGGCGAGATCGGGGAAATCGGCGGCCGTGGCGGACTCCTGATGCTCGGCTATTTCAGCAACCAGGTCGCGACGGAAACGTCGTTCAACATCCACGGCTGGTTCATGAGCGGCGACCTCGGCATGTTCGACGAGAACGGCTGCCTCGTGATCGTCGGACGCAAGAAGGATCTGATCATTCGCGGCGGACACAACATCCATCCCGCCCGGATCGAGGAACTCGCGATGCGTCATCCGCTGGTCGAGCGCGCCGCCGCGTATCCGGTACAGGACGAGCGGCTCGGCGAGAAGGTCTGCCTGTCGGTGATCCTGCGTACCGGTCAGCGACTCGAGCCGAACGACATGCTTGCCCACCTCGCCGACTGCGGGCTGTCGAAATACGACATGCCCGAGTACTACCTGTCGCTCGACGCCTTTCCGCTGACCGCGAGCGGGAAGATCCTCAAGCGCGATCTGGTCGAGATGACGCTGCGCGGCGAGTTGAAGCCCGTCTCGGTCCGCTACAAGGCGTCCGTTACCGCAGGAGTCTGAACATGACGATCGAACTGGATTTTTCCGGGCCTTACGCGGTACTGACGCTGAATCGCCCCGACGCACGTAACGCACTGCAGTTCTCGATGATCGAGGCATTGGCGCGAGCGCTCGACGACGTTGCCGCATCCAGCGCGCGTGCGCTGGTCGTGACGGGCGCGGGCCTCAAGGCGTTTTGCGCCGGCGCCGACATCAAGGAATTGATGGATCGCGCTCTGATGGACCAGCGCCGTGGCGCACAGCTCGGTCAGCGTACGTTCGCCAGGCTGGCCGCGTTACCGATCCCGTCCGTGGCGGTGCTGCACGGATACGCGTTCGGCGGCGGCCTCGAGCTGGCAATGGCCTGCACCTTTCGCATCGCGACGTCGCAGGCGCGCATGGGGCTGCCCGAAATCAAGCTGGGCCTGATTCCCGGATACGGGGGGACGCAGCGCCTGTCCCGCCTGGTCGGCGAGGCACGGGCCACCGAGCTGGTGATGTCGGGCCGGACGGTCGACGCCACCGAAGCCGAACGATGGGGACTCGTCAACCGGATCGTCCCCGATGGCGATCCGGCCGAGCTCGGCAAGGCATTCATGTCCGAGTTCGTCGGCTACAGCCGGTGCGCATCGCAATTCGCGCGCGAGGCAGTCGTGCGCGGCACGGCGACCACGCTCGGCGAAGGCCTCGACATCGAAGCGGATCTGTCGACGCTCGCATACCAGACCGCCGACGCGGCCGAAGGCATGCGGGCATTCATCGAAAAACGTACTCCGGAGTTCAAAGATGCATGATCGTCTCAACGGGACCGTCATCGTGACGGGGGCGAGTCGCGGGATCGGGGCGTCCATCGCGGCCGAACTCGCCCTTGCCGGATTCAACGTCGCGTGCCTGTCCCGGTCCGGCGAGTTGCCGAACGTGACGGACCTCGATGGGGAGGCGCGGCGCAGGATGATCGCGATACGCTGCGACATCACGGACGCGCCGGCAATGCATGCCGCGTTCGCGTCGGTGCCCGACGCATTCGGGCAGGCGGTCGTCGGCCTCGTCAACAATGCGGGCATACACTTGCAAGGCCCATCCGCGACATTTCCGCTCGCCGATTTCGAGCGTGTCATGTCCACAAACGCTACCTCGATCTTGCTCGCGAGCCAAGCCGCCTACCCGCTTCTGTGCGATTCGGGTTCGTCGCTCATCGTCAACATCGGCTCGTTCTACGACAAGCTCGGTGTCAAGGGCAACGCCGCCTATTGCGCGTCGAAGGCCGCGGTGGGCGCCCTTTCGCGTTGTCTCGCGGTCGAGTGGGCGCGTCAGGGAATCCGCGTCGTCAATGTCGCACCGGGCTACATCGAAACCGACCTGAATCGCGACGAGTTGAACGATGGGGCACTGCAGTCGTTCCTGAAAAAGCGCATTCCGCTGGGCGGCCCCGGCAAGGCCAACGACATCGGGCGATTCGTCGTGACCCTGTTCCAGCTTCCGGCAGCGTTCGTGACCGGCGAGACATTCTATGTCGATGGCGGTCAGGGCATCGCCCTTTGATGCAAGGACCACACATGAACATTCTGGAACGGCTTGACGCGCGCCTCCCGCTCTCCGAAGAAGAACGGATGATTCTCGACAGCGTCAAGGATCTCTGCCAATCGCAGCTCGCGCCCCGCGCAGCCGAATACGATCGAAACGGCACGTTCCCGTGGGAGAACGTACGGGCGATCAACGAACTCGGGCTCAATGCGATGTTCGTTCCCGAGGCCTACGGCGGCGCGCAGCTTTCCTACCTGTGCTATCTGGCTTGCGTGCGCGAGATCTCGAAGGCGTGCGCGTCGACCGGCATCATCTGGGCGACCAATTTCCACGCGATCAAGCCGCTCATCGAGTACGGCAACGAAGAACAGAAGAGCCGGCTGCTGCCGCGCATTGCCGAAGGCGGCCTCGCATCGCTCGCGATCACCGAGGCCTCGGCGGGGTCCGATGCGACTGGCATGCGCACCACCTTCACGCCCGATGGCGACGACATCGTCATCAACGGCGGCAAGATCTTCATTACCAACGGCGACGTCGCGGACCTGTATCTGCTGTTCGGCAAATGGTCGGAAATCGATGATGCGAAATCCGCCATTTCCGTGCTGATTCTCGAGAAAGGCACCGATGGCCTCCGCGTGCTCGGCACCGAGCACAAGATGGGGACCCGATCGTCGAGCACCGCCAGTCTGTCGTTCGACGGCTGCCGGGTGCCGCGCGCTAATCTCATCGGCAGTCCCGGCGACGGCCTGCGCATCCTTTTCGGGTCGCTCAATCGGTCTCGCCCCAGTATCGCCGCACACGCCCTCGGCATTGCGCGGGCAGCGTTCGAAGATGCGGTCGACTACATCAACGAACGCCGTCAATCCGGCAAGCGCATCCTCGAATTCCAGGGTATCCAGTTCATGCTGGCCGACATGGCCTCCGAACTGCTGATGTGCGAATCGTTGCTGTGGCAGCTGGGTGGGATGGTCGATGCTGGCGAGCAGGATTTTGGCGTCGAGGCGTCCGTGCTCAAGCAGCGGGCTTCCGATGCGGCGATGCGTATTACGACCGACGCCGTGCAACTGTTCGGCGGATACGGGTACTGCAGCGACTATCGCGTCGAGCGCTTGATGCGCGACGCAAAGATCACCCAGATCTGGGAAGGCACCAACCAGGTTCATCGTCAGCTGATCGGACGCAGCTTTCTGAAGAAATAGGAGACATCCATGACTACCATCCAGACCGTCGGCGTCGCCGGCGCGGGCACGATGGGCGCCGGTATCGCGATCGTCGCGGCCCGGGCAGGTTTTCGCACCATCGTGTTCGATACGCGACAGGAGGCGCTCGACAAGGCGCGTACCCAGACCGAAGCCTTTCTCCGGAAATCCGAAGAAAGGGGCAAGTTGCCTGTAGGCGGCGCCGCCGCGACCATGGAACGCTGGCAGGCGACGACCGACCTGGCGAGTCTCGCGCAGTGCGACATCGTGATCGAGGCCGTGTTCGAGGATCTCGCCGTCAAACATCAGATCTTCCAGGCCCTGGACAAGGTGTGTCCGGCGACGACGCTGTTCGCGTCGAACACCTCGACGATCTCGATCACTGAAATCGCCGGCGGCTCCGGCAGGCCCGACCGATTCGTCGGCATGCATTTCTGCCTGCCGGCGCAACTGATGAAGCTGATCGAGATGTCGCCGGGTCTTGCCACGTCCGACGAAACATTCCAGCGGGCATGGGCATTCGCCGAGGCGATGGGACAGAAGCCGGTCGCCACGCAGGATACGCCGGGTTTCATCCTCAACTACTTCCTGATTCCGTTCAACAACGACGCGATCCGCCTCGTCGAGCAAGGCGTGGCAGAGCCGGCCGATATCGACGCCGCGATCAAGACCGCACTCGGTTATCCGATGGGACCGCTCGAGCTGCTCGACCTCGTCGGCATGGACACGCAGAAGCTGTTGTGCGAAGCCATGCACGGACTGACCCACGAACCTCGCGCGGCATGCCCGCCACTCGTGCGGCGGATGATCGCCGCGAATCGCCTCGGCAAGAAAACCGGCAGGGGTTTTCATGTGTACAGCGACAACAAGATGTTCGGAGCCTGACATGCGCTATGAGATCGTCAAAGCCGGCGACAGCCGGTCCTTCCCTACCCCGCATCCGTTCCTGGAGCAGGCATCGACAAGCGGCGACGCACTGGTGTTCGTCGGCAGCGACGCAGGCCGTGCCTACGCGGCGTCCACCGGACTGGCTACGCGGACGTTCGTTGCGATCGAGCTGGGTACCGAGTGCCTGGGCGTCCATACGGGCGAGCACCGCGGGCTCGAAGGGAGCAACGTCGTCGGGTTCGCGCGGTTCCGGCTTGGCGACGCGGCACCGAGCCCGCTCGTCGAACTGGTCCGGCAACCGGATACGGCGGCGGCGGCCATCGATGCCGCCAAGGCCGCGTTTCAGGCCGCGGGGCTGGTCGTCGCGGTCTGTAACGACTTTCCCGGGCGCATCGTCGATCGGTTGATTCGTCCGTACTTCAATGCGGCGCTGCGGCGCCTCGACGAGAAACTGGCGAGCGCCGACGACCTGGACAAGACGCTCTGCCTGGGGCTCGGCTATCCCGAGGGGCCGATCTCGCTGCTCGAACGCACGGGCCTCGCCCACCACCATGCGATTACCGAGGCGCTTTACCAGGCGCTCGGCCAGGAGCCCTACGCCCCGGCGCGCCGCGCGCGTGTCGCCGCCGAACGGGCAAGCGGAGGAACGCAATGACGCAACCGCTCGCCGGTATCAAGGTACTCGATTTCAGTACGCTGCTTCCCGGACCGCTGTGTTCGCTGCTGCTGGCGGAGGCCGGCGCCGAAGTGATCAAGTTCGAACGGCCGGACCGGGGCGACGACATGCGCTCGTACGAGCCGAAGGTCGACGAGGACAGCACCAACTTCGTGCTGTTGAACCGAGGCAAGAAATCGGTCGCGATCGACCTGAAGGCGCCCGATGCGCTTGACCGACTGGCGCCGATGATCGAAGCGGCCGACGTGCTCGTCGAGCAGTTCCGGCCCGGCGTGATGGAGCGACTCGGCCTCGGCTATGCAGCGCTGGCGAAACGCAACCCGCGGCTCGTGTATTGCTCGATCACCGGCTTCGGGCAGGATGGGCCGCGCGCGCACGAGGCGGCGCACGACCTCAACTATGTCGCGGCGGCCGGCATGCTGTCGCTGACGGCCGGCGTCGACGGCAGCCCCGGCCTTCCGCCGGCGCTGATTGCGGACGTCGCGGGCGGTGCGTATCCGGCCATGATCAACATCCTGCTGGCGCTGCGGCAGCGGGACCAGACGGGCCAGGGCTGCCATCTCGACATAGCGATGGCCGACAACCTGTTCACCTTCCTGTATTGGGGCCTCGGCAGCGGTGCGCGCGGCCAGTGGCCTCGTCCGGCGTCCGAACTGGTGACGGGCGGGTCGCCGCGCTACCAGATCTATCGCACCGCCGACGACGCCTTTCTCGCGGCCGCACCGATCGAGGACAAGTTCTGGAGCAACTTCGTCGCGTTGGTCGGGCTGGATATCGAGACGCTGGCCCGGATGTCCCCGGCTCAGGCGACCGACGCGGTGGCCGATGCCATTGCGCAGCGTCCGCTGGCGTACTGGCTAGATCGATTCGCCGGTCACGACGTTTGCACGAGCCGGGTGGCGAGTCTCGAGGAGGCCTGCCGCGATCCCCATTTCGTCGCTCGTGGTGTATTCGACCATACGGTACGGACCGCCGCTGGTACCGCGCTGCCGGCCCTTCCGGTGCCGGTGGCTGCGGCCTTCCGCGCCCCATGTACCGATCGGCCGTCGCCCGCGCTTGGCGCCGACAATCTGCTCTTGAACCGGTAAGGGTCTAACGACATGAAAGCGATTGTGATCCAGGCGTTTACGGAACCGGAACACCTGAGCATCGGCGAGTTACCCGATCCGCATGTCGACGACGACAGCGTCCTGATCGACGTCCGTGCCGCGGCCGTGAACTACCCGGACTTGCTGGTCGTCCGCGGGACCTATCAGGTGCTGCCCGAACGCCCGTTCGCACCGGGCAAGGACTCGGCCGGCATCGTGCGGGCCGTCGGGCGCAACGTGACGCGGGTCCGCCCCGGTGATCGCGTGGTCGCACAAATGGAGTACGGCGCATTCGCCGAACGGGTCAGCGTCAACGAGCGATCCTGTTTCGTGCTGCCTGATTCAATGCCGTTCGACGATGCCGCGGCCATGGGGTTGGTCTACCAGACCGCGTATTTTGCGCTCGTTGAACGCGGCGGGTTCCGAGAGGGCGAGTCGGTGCTCGTCACCGGCGCGGCTGGTGGCGTGGGTTCCGCGGCGCTCCAGATAGTCAAGGGACTCGGCGGGCGCGCGCTGGCGGCGGTCAGCGGGGCCGAGCAGGCAAGCGCCGTGACTGAGATGGGTGCCGACGCAGTCGTCGACCTGGCCGCGCCGAACCTGCGCGATTCGCTGCGCGAGCAGGTCCGCGCGGCAACCGGCGATCGCGGTGCCGATGTGCTGCTCGACACGCTCGGCGGGGACGCGTTCGACGCCGCGCTGCGTGCGATGACCTGGTGCGGCCGCGCGGTGGTGATCGGGTTCGCGTCGGGACGCATTCCCGAGGTCAAGGTCAATTACCTGCTCGTCAAGAACATCGCCGTCAGCGGCCTGCAATGGAGCGACTACCGTGATCGTCAACCCGAGAAGGTTCACGCGGTACAGCAGGCGATCTTCCGACTGTACGAGCAGGGCGCGATCAAGCCCAGGATTGCCGGCAGGCTCCCGCTCGCCCGCACCGGCGAGGCGCTGGCGAAGCTGGCCTCGGGCCAATCGTCCGGCAAGTATGTGGTGACGCTCGATTGATGATCCTGCGTGCGTCATGCAGCGGTCACGAGCTGACGCACTCCCCTGCCCCGTCGTTCCGGTGGGTCGTGCCGATCCACCGGAAGGACACGTTTCCGACTCCCAGCCTTCAGCAGAATGAACATGCAAACCACAACATCAATCCCGCCCCTCGAGACGATCGGCATCGTCGGCGCCGGCGCGATGGGCCGCGGCATCGCGCAAATCGCGGCGCGGGCCGGGCTCGCGGTGAATCTCTTCGATACGAACCCGCAAGCCCTTGACGCGGCCCGCGCGTACCTGTCCGACACCTTCGCCAAACTCGCCGACAAGGGCAAGCTGAGCGCCGACGACGGTGCAGCGGCGCTCGTGCGCGTACGCCCGTGTACGGCGCTCGAGGAGCTGACCGCCTGCGATCTGGTGATCGAGGCGATCGTCGAACGGCTCGACATCAAACGTCAGTTGATCAGCGAGCTCGAGGCGGTGCTGCGCCCTCAAGCCATCATCGCGTCGAACACGTCGTCGTTGTCGATCACCGCGATTGCCGCGGGCGCGAAGCATCCCGGACGCATCGCTGGCTATCACTTTTTCAATCCGGTGCCGCTGATGAAAGTGGTCGAGGTCATCGACGGACTGTCCGGAGATCCGGCCGTCGGCGATGCGCTGATGGCGCTCGCGCGCCGCATGGGGCATACGCCCGTGCGATGCAAGGACATGCCGGGCTTCATCGTCAACCATGCCGGCCGGGGCATGAACATCGAAGGTCTCAAGGTCGCGCAGGAAGGCATTGCGTCGTTCGCCGACATCGACGACATCATGCGCGAGCAGGCCGGTTTTCGAATGGGGCCGTTCGAGCTGATGGATCTGACCGGGCTGGACGTGTCGCATCCGGTGATGGAATCGATCTACAACCAGTTCTACCAGGAGCCGCGTTATCGCCCTTCGCCGATCACCGCGATTCGGGCGGTCGGCGGACTGGTTGGCAGAAAGGCGGGGGCTGGCTTCTATCGGTATGAAAACGGGCAGAAGCAGGTTCCGGCTGCGTCGGCTGCGCCGTCCGCCCGGCCGACCAGTGTATGGGTCAGCCGGGCGAACCGACGCGGGCACAACATGGTGGTCAGGCTGCTGGCCACGCTGGCTGTCACGCACGAGGCGGGAGATGCGCCGTCGCCCGATGCGCTGATCGTGGTGACACCGCTCGGACACGACGCGACCACATGTGCGGTCGACGAACGACTGGACGCGACCCGTGTGATCGCGATCGATACCCTGCTGCCGTTCGATGCCACGCGCCGCCGCACGTTGATGACCACGCCTGCAACCACGGCGACTGTCCGGGACATGGCACATGGGCTCTTTGCGAGCGACGGCGTACCGGTGACGGTGATCCGCGACTCCGCCGGGTTCGTTGCGCAACGCATCGTCTGCTGCATCATCAACATCGCCAGTGACATCGCCCAGCAACGAATCGCATCGCCGGATGATGTCGACCGCGCCGTCCTTCTCGGCCTCGGCTATCCGAAGGGGCCGCTGGCACTCGGGGATGCGATCGGCCCGCGCCTGGTGCTGTCGATATTGCAGAACCTCGCCGCCCTTACCGGGGACATGCGCTACCGCCCTAGCCCGTGGCTCTGGCGTCGGGCCGAGCTCGGCATCTCGCTCCTGACGGACGGCGCGTGAATACGCTCGTAGCCGAAGGGCGTTTTCAAATGTAAGGATGCCAGTCTGCGAGAGAAATGCTGGTCGCCTCGACGCGAACACTTCGCGCAGACTGGCGCGCGAAACTCAATCCTTAAGCGCGCATCCGCTTTGCGCGACCGCCTGGAATGCCTTGTCCTTCGGAATGACCTTGATGATCTTGAGCAGGTCCCAGTCCCCCTTCGATTCGGCCGGCTTCTTCGCCTCGGCCAGATACATGTCGTGGAACATCTGCCCGTTCGCGGCAATACGGCCGTTCTTCGCAAAGAAATCGTTGATCGGGGTCGCGCGCATTTTTGCCATGACCTTGTCCGAGTCGGCCGTTCCGGCTGCCTGGACTGCCTTCAGATACTGCGTGACGGCGGAGTACATGCCCGCCTGGACCATCGTCGGCATCGCGCCGGTCTTCGCGAAATAGCGCTTGCCGAACGCGCGGGTTTCGTCGTTGTAGTCCCAGTAGAACGCGGTCGTGAATTGCAGGCCTTGGGCAGCTTTCAGGCCCAGCCCCTTGAGATCGCTGTCGAAGATCAACAACGGTGCGACAACCTGCTTGCCGCCACCGAGGCCGAACTCGGATGCCTGGCGAACCGCGTTCTGGGCATCGCGTCCGGCATCGGCGAGCGCGATCACCTGGGCCCGCGACGCTTGCGCCTGCATCAGGAAGGAAGCGAAATCGGATGCGGCAAGCGGATGGCGGACCTCGCCGATCACCTTGCCGCCAGCTTGTTCGATGACGGCCGACGCGTTTTCCTTGAGGGAACGGCCGAACGCATAGTCGGCCGTGATGAAGAACCAGTTCTTCTTACCTTCTTCTACGATGGCTCGAGCTGTACCGTTCGCCAGTGCGTAAGTGTCGTAAACGTAATGGATACCGTAGGGCGAGCATTGCTTCCCCGTCAGCTCAGTCGTCGCGGAGCCGGCGAAGATCGTGATTTTCTTCTTGGTCAGGCCGATCTTCTGCAACGCCAGCGCCGAAGCGGAATCCGTCGATTCGATGATCATGTCGACGTTGTCCCGGTCATACCATTCGCGCGCACGCGTCGCGGCCACATCGACCTTGTTCTGGTAATCGGCACTCACGATCTCGATAGGCTTGCCGAGCACCTTTCCGCCAAAGTCGTCCACGGCCATCTTGACGGCGGCAACGCCACCGGTGCCGCCGATTCCGGCATACACGCCCGTCATGTCGACCAGAACACCGATCCGGAACGGGTCTCCCCCGGCAAACGCCGGCTGCCAAAGCACGGCACAGCAGGCGATGGCGCAGGTGCGCAGCATGGTGATCTTCATTGAATGTCTCCTGTCGTCGTTGTCGTCGGAACGCATGTCTTGTCGCAAAGACGCGGTTCCGCACTGATCTAGGTGCAACAAGGATGCCAGCACGCTTCCCGTGTCGCGGCGCGGACGCTGCGACCGATGTCCTCCTTCGCGTTCTCGGACATGTACTTGCTGAGTACATTTGTGTCCGGAACGTTCACATGTCGGCGAACGTGCACGAGCCCGTGCCAATGCGGCGAGCGCTGAGGTTCCCACACCGGTGCCGTGGCATGCACGTGCGCCGCGCGAGCGGAAAGTGCTGCAGCGTGCTCGACCGCGACACCAAGCGCGACTGAGTCGGATCCATCGCGCTGTCAGTGCGTTCAATCTTGGCGGATTCACCTTGTTAGTTCATTCGTACCATTAAATGCGTGCGTAATAGTTCATCAGTATTTAATTTTGCGGATCCGGTAATTCAACTTGGTGCAAAACGTTCTAAACGGCGCCATAAACTTACTCATCATTGGAGTAGTTGAATTCTGGAGACATTCGTGAGTACTGAGCTGACGCCGCATCGCGCTTCGAGCGTGGCCCAAAGCCAACAACGCACCTTCATCACCGGCATCCAGGCGCTGGTCCGCCTGCCGATGATTCAACGCGAGCGCGATCGGGCGCTCGGCCTGAATACCGGCGGCCTGATTTCCGGATATCGCGGATCGCCACTCGGCGTATATGACCAGCAGTTGTGGAAGGCATCGAAACAGCTCGCCGCGCACGACATCGTGTTCCAGCCGGGCCTGAACGAAGACCTCGCCGCGACCGCGCTGTGGGGCGCACAGTTGCATACCGTCTTCGGCGACACCAAGGTCGATGGCGTCTTCGGCATCTGGTACGGCAAAGGCCCCGGCGTCGACCGGACCGGCGACGTATTCCGCAATGCCAACATGATGGGGACGTCGAAGCTCGGCGGCGTGCTCGCGATTTCCGGTGACGATCACGCCGCACAGTCGTCCATGTGGCCTCACCAGACCGACGGCATCTTTCACTCCGCGTCGATTCCCGTCCTGCAGCCGAGCAATGTCCGCGAGGTGATCGAGTTCGGTCTGGCCGGCATCGAGATGTCGCGCTACACCGGGCTGTGGGTATCGCTCAAGACGATCGCTGAAGTCGTCGAAACCGCGGCGACGATCGATATGGCGACCTGGCCGACGTTCCAAGCGCCGACCGATTTTCCGATGCCCGCGCACGGCCTGAACTGGGATCCGACGCTGTCGTGGCCCGCCCAGCGCGGCGAATACGAACGCCGGCTGATCGACGAGCGACTGCCGGCGGCGCGCGCATGGGCACGGGCTAACCGGCTCGACCGCGTCATCGTGGACGCGCCGGCGAAGCGCCTCGGGATCATCACCGTCGGCAAGGCGCATCAGGACTTCATGCAGGCGTGCCGCGATCTCGGCCTGAGCGACGAGACGTTGCGCGACATGGGGGTATCGGTTTACAAGGTCGCGATGAGCTGGCCGCTCGAAACCGACGGCGCAACCGAATTTGCCGCCGGGCATAACGAAGTGCTCGTGATCGAAGAGAAGCGTGCCAACGTGGAGGCCCAGCTCAAGGAGGCCCTGTTCCATTGGCCGGATGCGCAGCGTCCCGCCATCTCGGGGAAAACCGACGTGGCCGGCAACATGCTGCTTCCTGAAGTCTGGGAATTCAGCGCCTATCTCGTCGCCGGCGTGCTGGTGCGCAGAATGCAGGCCAACGGAATCGATTCGCCCGAGTTGCGCGATCGTCTCGCCGAGCTCGACGCGGCGGCCAAGAAGCCGTCCACCGCGGTCATCCCCGTGCGTCGGCCGTTCTTCTGCTCGGGCTGTCCGCACAATACGTCGACACGCACGCCCGACGGCTCGATCAGCAGCGGTGGGATCGGCTGTCACGTGATCGCGCTGTCGCAGCCGGAGCTGAAGACCAAGGTGGCCAGCCACATGGGCGGAGAAGGCGCGCAGTGGATCGGTGCGGCGCCGTTTTCCAGGACCGCGCACGTGTTTCAGAACCTCGGTGACGGCACCTATCAGCACTCCGGCCTGCTCGCCATTCGTGCCGCCGTTGCGGCGAAAACGAACATCACGTACAAGATCCTGTACAACGATGCCGTCGCGATGACGGGCGGACAGCCGACCGAAGGCACCAACGATCCGGCCCGCATCACGCGCCAGTTGCACGCGGAAGGCGTCGAGAAGATCGCGTTCGTGACCGACAACCCGGCACGCTGGCAAGGCGATCGCGACCTCGCACCGGATGTCGGCGTGTACCATCGCGACCAGCTCGACGCAGTGCAGCGACAACTGCGCGACGTGCCGGGCGTCACCGCGATCGTCTACGAACAGACCTGCGCGGCCGAAAAGCGGCGTCGCCGCAAGCGCAAGGAAATACCCGATCCGGATCGCCGGGTCTTCATCAACCAGGAAGTCTGCGAGGGCTGCGGCGACTGCTCGGTTCAGTCCAACTGTATCTCCATCGAGCCGGTCGACACGCCGCTCGGTCGCAAGCGCGCGATCAACCAGAGCGCCTGCAACAAGGATTTCTCGTGCGTGAAGGGGTTCTGTCCGAGTTTCGTCGAAGTCGAAGGCGTGAAGGTCCGCAAGCCCGACAGCAAGCGACTCGTCGGAATGGAAGCGGATTACCTCGCCACCCTCCCCGCCCCGGTGCTGCCGGCACTCGCCGAGCCGTTCAACATCTATATCACCGGTATCGGCGGCTCCGGTGTGCTGACCATGGGGGCGATCCTGGGTGCCGCGGCGAGCGTCGACGGCCTCGCCTCCACGGTGCTCGATTTCACCGGCATGGCGCAGAAGAACGGCGCGGTGGTCAGTCAGGTGCGCATCGCCGCGACGGATGACCAGATCGCGGCGTCGCGGATCGGCGAGGGCAAGGCCGACCTGCTGCTGGGGGCCGACCTCGTGGTGTCGGCGGCGCCCGATTCGCTGCTTCGGCTGTCCCAGAAGCGAACGTCGGCCGTGCTCAATCTCGCCCCGACACCGACGCCCGATGTCGTCAGCAACCGGGATGCCGCATTGCCGACGAAGCTGATGCACGATCGAATTCGCAATCGGTGCGACGCCAACGCGTTTCATGCGTTCGATGCCGGTGCGATCGCCCAGAGCATCTTCGGCGACACGCTGCCGACGCATACGCTGATGCTGGGCTATGCATGGCAGAAGGGCCTAGTGCCGCTGAGCCGCGAGGCGATCGATCAGATCATCGAGCGCAACGGCGCGGCGGTCGAAATGAACAAGTCCGCGTTCAACTGGGGGCGCATCATCGCGGCCGTGCCGGACGCGTTGAACGTGATCCAGGTTCCCGCGGGCGCGTCGAAGGCAGAGCCCGCCAAGCTGGACGATCTCGTCGCACTGCACCGGAGGCGGCTTGTCGAGTACCAGGGGGAAGGCTACGCGAAGAAGTATGCCGATCTCATCGCACTTGCATGCCATGCGGAAGCGAAGGCCGGCGGCAAAGGCGATGCGTTCGCCACCGCCGTGGCTCGGAGCGCGTACAAGCTAATGGCGTACAAGGACGAGTATGAAGTCGCCCGACTGTATTCGACGCCGGAGTTCCGCGAATCACTGATGGCCCAATTCTCGAACGCCGACAAGGTCTCGCTGTGGCTGGCACCGCCGCTCTTTTCCGCTGTCGACCCGCGCACCGGCCGCCCGAGGAAGCGCAAGTTCGGCCCATGGATCTTTCCGGTCCTGAAGGCGGTCGCCGGCTTGCGTGACCTGCGCGGCACGGCGCTCGACGTATTCGGCTACACGGCCGAACGCCGCGCGGAACGACGTCTCATCGCCGAGTACTTTGACGATATTCGCGGCGTGTGCGAATCCCTGACCGAAGGCAAGCTCGAACAGGCGACCGCGCTGGCATCCTTGCCCCTGGAGATTCGCGGCTTCGGCCCCGTCAAGGAGCAGGCATTGCGTGAGCATGTCGGGCGGCGAGCCAGCGCGATCGCGGCGCTTTCAGCGCGTGCCGGCAACGGTGGCGATTCGCGCAGCACCGTCAAGGCCGCATAAGGCGTGTAGTCGGTTCGAAGCCGGTTCGTGATGGACGATCGTTCCGGCAAATGGGATGAACTCCGATGCCTCCGTGGCGCGGCGCATCCTGAAGGCCGCGGAACGGCCGCGAGACCCTGTGTCTCGCGGCCGGGCTCCTTCCGCAAAGCCTCTCCCCGAAAGCTCCTCCTCGAAAGCCTCGCAATCACCGCGGTCCGAAGGATTGCGCCAGTGCAACCTCAAATGGGTCGCCCGTTCAGTGCTGAAATAGCGAGTCGCGACGGCTGCATGGCCTGCCGTAATCGTGCCCGGCGAGGGCGTGCCGAAACCGAAAGTGCTGCAGCGTATTCCTGACTGTGCGTGCTTGCGCAAATGCCGCTGTCTGTCGCCTGGAATCAATGTCATGGCACTTCTGACAACAGGACGTGCATATGCAAGCGGCGCTGTAACCGGCGCGAATGTCGTGTGTGCCGGCCGGCCCAGTGGTTGATCAGCTTGGAAACATGCCGTTGCAGTGCACGGGCCGAAGATCAGACCGAGAAGGGACGGGTGTTGTGTGTGGGGAATCGGTGCGAAGCCGTCGTTTCGGATCACTGACGCGCGATCAGGTTCAGGCGCTTCGCCGAAATCGAGACCGAATGTCTGCGCGTGGAAGCGCTGTGCGCCGTCGATCGCTTGAGGATCGACGTCGGGACGATTCGTTTGACCTGTATCGCCCCTTCCCGATTCGTGTCGCACGTGCAAGTAGGAGACAGCAGCTCAGCTATGCTCCGCCGGCCCGTTGCAGGCCGGCGGCGTCATACGTCAACCGCCGAGATACGCCTGCTTGATCCGGTCGTTCGCCAGCAGGTTCACGCCCGTATCGGCAAGCACCACACGTCCCGTTTCAAGCACGTAACCGCGATCGGCCACGCCCAGCGCCTTGTTCGCGTTCTGCTCGACCAGGAACACCGTGACGCCTTCGTCGCGGATCGTCCGGATGATGTCGAAGATCTGTGCAATCACGAGCGGTGCAAGACCAAGCGTCGGCTCGTCGAGCAGCAGCAAACGCGGCTTGCTCATCAGCGCACGGCCGATGGCCAGCATCTGCTGCTCGCCGCCCGACATCGTGCCGGCCCGCTGCGTCGCACGCTCCTTCAGGCGCGGAAATAGCTTGAACACGTGCTCGATGCCGTCGTCGATCTCGTGACGGCTCGCGAAGAAGCCGCCCATCTTCAGGTTCTCGAGCACCGTCAGGCTCGGGAACACGCGCCGCCCTTCCGGCGAGATCGCCATCCCCTTGCGCATGATCTGGTGCGTCGACATCGCGGTGATGTCATTGCCCTCGAACAGCACGCGGCCCGACGATGCGCGCGGCGTGCCGCACACCGTCATCATCAGCGTCGTCTTGCCGGCGCCGTTGCTGCCGATCAGCGTGACGATCTCGCCCTTCTTCACCTCGATCGACACGCCCGCGAGCGCTTCGACCGCGCCGTAGTGCGTATGGATCTGTTCCAGCTTCAGCATCACTCTTCCCCCAGATACGCCTTGATCACGCGCGGGTCGTTGCGAACCGCTTCCGGCGTGCCGATCACGATCGGCCGGCCGTGCTCCATCACGAGGATGCGGTCCGACACGCCCATCACGAGGCTCATGTCGTGTTCGATCAGCAGCACCGACACGCCGAACTCGCGGCGCAGCTTGTCGATCAGGTGCTGCAGCTCGATCTTCTCCTGCGGATTGAGACCGGCCGCCGGCTCGTCGAGCATCAGCAGACGCGGCTCGGTGATCATGCAGCGCGCGATCTCCAGACGCCGCTGGTGCCCGTACGACAGCGTGCCGGCTTGCCGGTTGGCGACCGACTTCAGCCCCATCCGTTCGAGCCACACGGCCGCGCGTTCGAGCGCTTCCTTCTCGGCGCGGCGATACGCGGGCGTCGAGAACAGGCCGGGCAGCAGCCCTGCCTTCACCTTGCGATGCTGCGCGACGAGCAGGTTCTCGACGACGGTCAGCGACTTGAACAGGCGGATGTTCTGGAACGTCCGCACGAGGCCCTTCAAGGCGATCTTGTGGCTCGGCAGCCCCGCGATCGGATGGCCGTCGAGCACGACGTCGCCGCCGGTCGGCTTGTAGAAACCGCCGACGCAGTTGAACACCGTGGTCTTGCCTGCGCCGTTCGGCCCGATGATCGCGAACACTTCATCGCGGCGCACGTCGAAATCGATGCCGTCCACCGCGAGCAACCCGCCGAAGCGCATCTGCAGCCCGGCGACCTTCAACAGTTCTGCATTCGCGCTCATTGCGGCAGCTCCACGTGGGGACGGCTCGCGGGCAGCAGGCCCTGCGGACGCCACATCATCATCAACACCATCACGAGACCGAAGATCAGCATCCGGTACTCGGCGAAGCCGCGCGCGACTTCCGGCAGCACGGTCAGCAGGATCGCCGCGAGAATCACGCCGAGCTGCGAGCCCATCCCGCCGAGCACGACGATCGCGAGAATCAGCGCCGATTCGATGAAGGTGAACGATTCAGGGTTCACGAGGCCCTGGCGTGCCGCGAAGAACGCGCCGCCGAGGCCCGCGAACGACGCGCCGAGCGTGAACGCCGACAGCTTGATGCGCGTCGGGTTGAGACCCAGCGAACGGCATGCGATCTCGTCGTCGCGCAGCGCTTCCCACGCACGGCCCATCGGCATGCGGATCAGGCGGCTCGTGACGAACAGCGTGAAGCCCACCAGCAGCAGCGCGATCAGGTACAGGAAGATCACCATGTGCTCGCCGCTGTATTCCAGCCCGATCAGTTCATGGAAAGTCTTCGCGCCTTCGACGCTCGCCGAGCGCGCCATCTCGAAACCGAACACCGTCGGCTTCGCGATGCCCGAGATGCCGTCCGGGCCGCCGGTGAGGCTCGTCAGGTTGTTCGCGAGCAGGCGAATGATTTCGCCGAAGCCGAGCGTGACGATCGCGAGATAGTCTCCGCGCAGCCGCAGCACCGGGAAGCCGAGCAGGAAGCCGAACGTCGCCGCCGCGATCGCGGCGAGCGGCAGGCACTCCCAGAACGACAGCCCGAAGTACTGGTTCAGCATCGCGTACGTATAGCCGCCGACCGCGTAGAACCCGACGTAACCGAGATCGAGCAGGCCCGCGAAACCGACCACGATGTTCAGCCCGAGGCCGAGGATCACGTAGATCAGCGCGAGCGTCGCGACATCCACCGCGCCGCGCGAACCGAAGAACGGCCACACGAGCCCGACCGCGAGCAGCACCCACACGACCACGCGCTGCTGCTGCGCGCCCATCGCGGGCATCGCCGGCAGCTTCACCGCCGATTTCGCGCGCACGAGCCACGGCTTGAACAACTGGAACAGGAACACGGCCGCGACCGCGATCCATACCGGCCGCCAGTGCGGCGTGAGCACGACCTGATAGCCGTCGAGCTTCAATTGCAGCCCGAGCACCGGGATCGTGAGGATCGCCGTCAGGAACGCGGCGGCCGTGGCATTCTTCAGCGCCTGGCCGAACGAAGCGTCGGCGGCCGGGCGGCGAACGGAAATGACTGTACTCATCTGCGTCTCCCTTAGACCTTTTCGATGTCCGACTTGCCGAGCAGGCCGGTCGGGCGGAAGAGCAGGATCAGCACGAGCAGGCCGAACGCGACGACGTCCTTGTACTCGGCCGGCATGTAGCCCGCGGCGAAGGTTTCGGCCAGGCCGAGCAGCACGCCGCCGAGCATCGCGCCCGGGATGCTGCCGATCCCGCCGAGCACCGCGGCGGTAAACGCCTTGATGCCCGCGACGAAGCCGATATACGGATTCAGCTTGCCGATCGTCAACCCGATCAGCACGCCGCCGACGGCGGCCAGCATCGCGCCGAGCACGAACGTGAACGAGATCACGCGGTTCGTGTCGATGCCGAGCAGGTTCGCCATCTTCATGTCCTCGGCGCACGCGCGGCACGCGCGGCCCATCCGCGAATGCCCGATGAACAGCGTGAGCGCGATCATCAGCACGACCGTCACGCAGACGATCATCAGGCGCGAATACGGAATGGTCACGTCGAAGTCGCCGCCGAGATGGATGTCGAATGCGCCGGAGATCAGCACGGGCACGGACACGTCGCGCGCGCCCTGGCCGATCTGCACGTAGTTCTGCAGGAAGATCGACATGCCGATCGCGGAGATCAGCGGCACGAGGCGCGGGCCGCCGCGCAGCGGCCGATACGCGACGCGCTCGACCGCGAAGCCGTACAGGCCGGTGACGATCACCGATACGATCAGTGCGGCGCCGAGCACGAGCGGCAGCGGATAGCCGGCGGAGATGCCGATGGCGGTCAGGGTCACGAGGCCCACGTACGCGCCGATCATGTAGATCTCGCCGTGGGCGAAGTTGATCATGCCGATGATGCCGTAGACCATCGAATAGCCGATGGCGATCAGCGCATAGATCGCGCCCAGCGTCAGGCCGTTGACCAGCTGCTGGGCGAATTGCGGAAAGAAGTCAGTCATGGAGGTCGCTCTGGTCGGCCGCAAGGGCACTCGATCACGGCAACGATGCGAAGCGCCCCGCCCGGTACGCGGGCGGGGCGGGCGAGCGAAGATGGCGATCAGTTCGCGGCGACGGTCTTGGTCGCGTTCTTGTGCCACGTGTACACGACGAACTTGAACACCTTCAGGTCGCCCTGTGCGTCATACGCGACCTTGCCGATCGGCGTGTCGAACGTCGTCTTGTGCATGTACGCGGCGACCTTGGTCGGGTCGGTCGTCTTCGCACCGGCGATCGCGTCGGCGATGATCTTCACCGCTGCGTACGACGGCATCTGGAACGGGCCGTTCGGGTCGCGCTTCTTGTCCGCGAACGCCTTCACGAGCGCCGCGTTGGCCGGGTCGGCCGAGAAGTCGGCCGGCAGCGTGACGAGCATGCCTTCCGAAGCCGGGCCGGCGATCGCCGTCACGTCCTTGTTGCCCACGCCTTCAGGCCCCATGAACGTGGCCTTCACGCCCTGCTCGCGCGCTTGGCGCATCAGCAGGCCCATTTCCGGGTGGTAGCCGCCGAAGTAGACGAAATCGACGCCTTGCGACTTCAGCTTCGTGATGATCGCCGAGTAGTCCGAATCGCCGGCATTGATGCCTTCGAACAGCACGACCGGGATCTTCGCGGCTTCGAGGTCCTTCTTCACCGACGACGCGATGCCCTGACCGTACGACTGCTTGTCGTGCAGGACGGCGACCTTCTTCGGCTTCACGTTGTTGATGATGTAGTGCGCGGCGGCCGGGCCTTGCTGGTCGTCGCGGCCGATCGTGCGGAAGATGAAGTGGCGCTTCTTGCCTTCGGTCAGTTGCGGCGCGGTGGCCGACGGCGTGACCATCACGATGCCTTCGTTCTCGTAGATGTCGGACGCGGGGATCGTCGCACCCGAGCAAAGATGTCCGATCACGTACTTGATCTTCTGGCTGACGATCTTGTTGGCGACGGCGACGGCCTGCTTCGGCTCGCATGCGTCGTCCATCAACATGACTTCGAACTTGTTGCCGCCCGCACCGCCTGCTGCGTTGATCTGCTCGATCGCGGTCAACGCGCCGGCCTTCACCATGTCGCCGTATTGGGCGACCGAACCGCTCATCGGACCAGCGATGGCGATCTTCACGATTTCCGCTTGCGCGTAGGAGCCGCAAATGGCCAACGCAGTCGCGACAGCAACAGGATAGAAAGAGAAAGAAGGCTTCATGATAGGTTCAAAATGAAATATCGCAACGAGACGGCGAGCAGGTGCATGCTCGCCGAAACCGTCGCTACGGAGGGGAATCCAGCGCTACTGTGTATTTGCCAAAACGAGCGTGCCGACTGCAATCCGAACGATCCGAAGTCTCAGGACATGCGCGGGCGTCGGTCGCCCGCATCCCGGCACTCGTTATCCTCATCGGCCGCCACGTCATCTCGCCGAAACCGTGTCGGGCGCCCAACGCCCGTCACCAGGACGCAAACCTGCCGGATGAAGGTCTCGCGTTGCAGGCCGGTGCCATGACCCGAAACCGTGCCCCATGCGCGGCACATCCACGCACTCGAGGGAGCGCGTCAATTCACGATCCGGCTGCAGGCCGGTGCGCGGTGGCGTGCGATCGACCGACCATCACGTTACGTCCAGCGAGGTCGATCGCTTCGCTTTCCGCAGCGACGATGCCCGGATCCAGGCATCATCACGAAGGGGTCTGGCATGCCGCGCGGCACATGCAACGCATCGTTCAGAACAGGCGATTGAGCCAGTTGTGGTGATCCGCCGCACGGCCGTTCTGAATGTCGAGCAATGCAGCTTTGAGACGTGCAGTGACCGGGCCACCCGTGCCGTCCCCGATCGTGAACTCGTGGCTGCGCCCTTTCACCTTGCCGATCGACGTGACGACAGCCGCCGTTCCGCATGCAAACGCCTCCACGACGCGCCCGCTCTTCGCGTCAGCCTGCCACTGGTCGATTGCATACGGCTCCTCGCACACGGTAATGCCCAGATCCCGAGCAAGCGTGATCAGCGACGCACGCGTGATGCCCGGAAGGATCGTGCCGGTCAGCGGCGGCGTCTGGATCGAGCCGTCGTCGAACACGAAGAACACGTTCATGCCGCCGAGCTCCTCGATCCAGCGCCGCTCGACCGCATCGAGGAACACCACCTGGTCACACCCTTCGCGAATGGCTTCCGCCTGCGCGGCCAGGCTCGCCGCATAGTTCCCGCCACATTTCGCATCGCCGGTGCCGCCAGGCGCGGCCCGCGTGTAGTTCTCCGACACCCAGAGCGTGACAGCCGACGCGCCGCCCTTGAAGTACCCGCCGACAGGCGTCGCCACGACGCAGTAGAGATATTCGGGAGACGGCTTCATTCCAAGCACGGCCTCGGTTGCGATCATGAACGGGCGGAGATAGAGCGCCGAGCCCTCGGTCGAAGGGATCCATTCCTTGTCGACGCGAACGAGTTCGCGAACAGATTCGACGAACAGCGCCTCGGGCAGCAATGGCATAGCAAGGCGTTCGGCGGAATTGCGAAAGCGTCGGGCGTTCGCGTCGGGACGAAACAGCGTGGCACCGCCGTCAGGCAATCGATAGGCCTTCATGCCTTCGAAGATCTCTTGCGCGTAGTGAAGCACCAGCGTTGCCGGGTCCAGGCTGAACGGACCACGCGGACCGATCTTCGCGTCGTGCCAGCCATGCTCTTCCGAATACCGGATCGTCGCCATGTGGTCCGTGAACACCCGCCCGAAACCGGGGTTCTCGAGCAATGCAGCGCGCTGGTCGGCCTCGATCGGGCTGGGGTTGGGTTCGAACTGGAATGCCTGCATGCCGGTGGTGTTCATCTCTGTCCGCTCCTTCGTTTGCAGCGGGATAACCCCGCCATTCATTGGAGTTGATACTCTACCCCAAAAAAAATAACGTTTGGTTGCGTTTATGCCTTATTATCGATAACGTTTGGAATTCAAAACACGCTGCGTTAATATCGTTGGCATCGGATGCCACAAACGATGACGAGACAGACAGAACATGGAAAATCTAGACGAAATCGATCGCAGCATTCTTCGGACGCTGCAGCAGGACGGACGTATTCAGAACGTCGAACTGGCCGATGCGGTGGGATTGTCGCCTTCGCCGTGCCTGCGACGCGTGCGCATTCTGGAAGAGTCGGGCGTCATCGAGCGATACGTCGCGCTCCTCAACGCAAAGAAGGTCGGCGCCGGTTTGACGGTCTTTGTCCGCATCTGGCTGACCAGTCAAGATGCCAAAACGGTCAACCACTTCACCACCGAAATACAAAAACACCCCCAGATCGTCGAATGCCATCTGATGGCAGGTGATTGCGATTTCCTGCTTCGCGTTGTAGCGGCCGATCTGGACGCATACCGCCAGCTTCAGATCGCTCATCTGACGCGCATCAAGGGTGTGCAGAGTGTGAAGACCGAAATTCCGATTCAGCAGATCAAGCTGACGTCTTCGCTGCCGATCTGACTCCCTGTCGACACGGCACACGCACGATGAGGGCCGGCAACCACGTGCTTTTGTCACGGCGGCGTGCGCCGATGCACGGTACGCGCTACGGACCGCTCCAAGCGGCCGCCAGCGTTTGACGGAAGGCGTGGCGCTATAGCACACTACTCACCAAGCTCATCCGGACGGAATCGATCAATCATGTGCAAAGCTGCGTGCGGCCTCCTGGTCAGCCGCCATGATGGACGGTATTGTGCCCTTCAAATAGTCGACCCAGGTTCGAATCTTCGCATCGACATATTGCCGGGACGGATACATCGCATACAACCCCATCTGTTGCGACTTGTATTCCGGGAGCACCCAAGCCAGTTCCCCATTACGCAATCCTTCAATTGCTGAATAGATCGGAATCAGGCCGACACCGAGCCCCTCCCGAACGCAAGCGGCCAGCACCTCCGGTGTATTAACTTCCAGCATTGCCGGCCGGAGGCGAACCGACTTCTGCTTGTCGGGTCCATCGAAGGTCCAGGCGTTCATCGGAAACTCCGGCGTGTTCAGGTGGACGCAGATATGCTCCACGAGGTCATTTGGATCTCGCGGGATACCATGGGCATCAAGGTACGCCGGTGCTGCACACGCAATGCTGAATGCAGCGCCGATCCTCTGTGAAATCAACGCCGAATCAGACAACGCCACGGCAGCGACGATCGCCATGTCAAAGCCTTCATCGATCAAATCCAGTGAGCCGTGAGCGAGCGTCAGTTGAATCCGGACTTCTGGAAATAGACGCTGATAATCACCGATCGCCTTGATAAGGTAATGCTGTCCAAATCCAACGGGAGCACGCACGCGCAGCTTTCCTGACGGACGCGCATGCGCCATCCCTACCTCAGCCTCTGCCTGATCGACATGCGCGAGAATCTGCAAGCAGTGTTGAAAGTATCGCTCGCCGGCTTCCGTCAACGCAACGCGACGCGTTGTCCGATTCAGGAGTCGCACGCGAAGGCGCCGCTCGAGATCGGAAATCGCACGCGAGGCATGCGCGATTGTGAAGTCCAGGCTCAATGCTGCGGTAGTGAAGCTCCCTGATTCGGCGACGCGCACGAACGTGCGCATGTTTTGAAGTGTGTCCATCGAGACTTCCAGGTGCTGCTGGCCGTGCGCGCCGCGAAGCGATCTCCCTTAATGTTAGCTCGTCACTCGCACTCGACGAATCGCAAAAAATGAAGGATCAACTGATTCCGGCAAGGCACCGATGAGACATGAATAGGCGTTATCGGTAGCCGACACGGTGCAGTCGAATTCAGACGCCGGAATGCCCTTCCTTCCCCGCCTCCGTCACGACGCGCAATCCTCCGAGAGGATCGTTCTCATCGTGCGACCGTCACGATAATGCACGTGCCAGGCCAGCGCCTCTTCGAGGACATGTGGCGTTTGCCCGCCCATTGCGCCGGCACGCTTCACATAGTCGCGAAGTGCGTCCCGATATAGCGGATCCGCGCACTGCTCGATGATTTGCACTGCGCGCTCACGCGGTGCCAGACCACGCAGGTCAGCAAGGCCATGCTCCGTCACGATGACGTCGACATCGTGTTCGGTATGATCGACATGCGACACCATCGGTACGATGCTTGAGATATCACCGTCCTTCGCAATCGACTTGGTCACAAACACCGACAAATGGGCGTTACGCGCAAAATCGCCTGATCCACCGATGCCATTCATCATGTGCGTGCCACCAATGTGAGTCGAATTCACATTGCCGTAGATGTCGCATTCCAGTGCCGTGTTGATCGCAATCACACCGAGCCGCCGGATCACCTCGGGGTGGTTGCTAATCTCCTGTGGTCTGAGAACCAGGCGTGACTTGTATCGATCTATCTCGGCAAGGAAACGCTGCTGGACCGATTCCGACAGCGCAATCGCGCATGCCGATGCAAACTGGAGGCGTCCCGAGTCAAGCAAGGCGATCGTGCTGTCCTGCAGGATCTCGGAATACATCCGAAGATTGCTGAACGGCGATTCGACCATTTCATTCATTACCGCATTGGAAATCGTTCCAACACCTATTTGCAATGGCTGCAACGATGGTGGGAGGCGGCCTGTACGGACTTCACGGATCAGAAATTCGTTGAGGTGACGCGCAATATTCTGCGTGTCCTCGTCAGACGGCAGCAGGGTCGTCGGCGAATCGTTGACCTGCGTGAAGACGATCGCGGCAATCTTCTCCGGATCGACCTGGATGAAGGGCAAACCAACTCGCTGCTCCGGTGCGATCAGCGGAATCGGAAGACGATGTGGCCGATCGATCGGAACGTACACGTCGTGCAGACCTTCCAACGCCATCGGCATATTCAGGTTGATCTCCACGATAACGCGCTTCGCCATCGACGCGAAATCGGCCGATGCCCCTACCGATGTGGTCGGCACAATGCCGCCACTTTCGGTAATCGCTGTTGCCTCAATGACAGCGACATCCATCGGGCCCATATATTTTCCGCGCAACTGCTCGACCATTTCGGACAGGTGCTGGTCGATATACATCACGACCCCGGCATTGATCTTTCGACGCAGCGTCCCGTCCGATTGGAACGGCACCCGTCGGGTCGTAACGTTCGCGTCGGCCAGCACCTTGTCGATATCGTGACCGAGTGAGGCACTAGTAATGAGCGTCACCCGCGTCGCTTCACGCGCCGCACGCTTCGCGAGGGCAAACGGCACTCGCTTGCAATCACCCGCGTATCCGAAACCGCTCATGCCGATGGTCATGCCATCTTTGATCAGTGCAGCTGCCTCCTCTGCTGTCGTTACCCGGCTGCGCAATCGGTCGCAGCGAATCCGCTCCATCTCCATCGTCTCTCTCCTGAATCTGTTTCCGTGGTCACCAAACGCTTGATCTACCGGCCGGCTGATTGACCGACTCTCTGGGGGCGCGCTGCCGCTTAATCGGCAGCCAGAATGTCTGTTCACAATCGTTCGTCATGCGATGCATTGGATGTCATAAATCAAGGCCAATGATTCGCAAGAGCGTCATAATGGATCAGACCGTTGCCGCATTCCATTTCAAATTCGCGAAAACAATGCGCAGCTTTTCGTAACAATCGACTTTCAGATCGGCAGGTTCATCACGCATACAGATTAACGGCACCGACCAATGCGTCACGCCTCTTGCACAAAGAATTCGCACCTACTCCGCGCACGTCTCATCAGAATGCGTCCTCAACCATTTCCAGAGTGGCATCGGCACCATGAACGACCGTATGACTGTGCGCTGCCGAGAGTGGCAATACATGTTCGGCAAAGAAGCGACTGGTTGCGATCTTGCCTTCAAGGAAAGTCGGGGCTTCGGCGTTGCCTTGCAGAAGGCGATAAGCAGCCAGGGCAGCACGCCCCATCTGCCACCCGCATGTCACGGTGCCGAGCAGATCTAGAAACGGCACAGAAACCGCCAGCGCACGTTTGGGCGTTTGCGCATAGGTCTCGGCCAGGAAATCGACGGCACGGGACAGATCACCAATGGCCCGACGAAGCTGCACGCCGATCGCCCGGAGGTCCGCATGGTCTGCAGTCTCCAGCGCAGTTTGAGCGTCTTCCATGGACCGGATCAACGTCCGAATTGTCTCCGCACCGTCCCGACCGATCTTCCGCCCGACGAGATCCATCGCCTGGATTCCCGTCGTGCCTTCATAGATCGTCGTGATCCGTGCATCCCGCAAGAACTGCGCAGCTCCTGTCTCTTCGATGAAGCCGGTTCCACCGTGAACCTGAATCCCCATTGACGCGATATTCAACCCGGCCTCGGTGAACCAGCCTTTTGCGATCGGCATCATCAAGTCGACGAACGCCTGGTGCGAGACGCGCTCCGCGCGATCCGGATGTGTTTCCGCTTTGTCCATGCTGGCCGCGATGACGAGACTTAGTGCCCGCATCGCTTCGACACGCGCCTTCATGCTCATTAGCATGCGCCGAACGTCCGGGTGCCGAATGATGGGCACTTTCGTGCCGGAACCGGATCCGGCCTCGACACCCTGCACGCGTTCTCGCGCGTAATCGCGCGCCAACTGGTAGGCGCGCTCCCCAAGGCCGATACCTTCCAGGCCGACCGCGAACCGTGCGCCGTTCATCATGATGAACATGTTTTCCAGGCCATGGCTCTCTTCACCTACCAGATAACCCACGGCGCCGGCATCGTCCCCAAACGCCAGAACGCAAGTCGGCGTCGCATGAAGGCCGAGCTTGCGCTCGAGCGACACGCACTTCACATCGTTGAAGTCACCAAGGGTGCCGTCCTCGTTCACGAGACGCTTCGGGACCGCGAACAACGAGATCCCCCGGGTTCCGGCGAGAGCACCATCTACGCGCGCCAGTACCAGATGGACCACGTTCTCGGCAAGGTCATGATCTCCGTACGTGATGAAGATCTTGGTACCGGACAAACGATAGGTGCCGTCCCCGATCGGTCTCGCCGCCGTACGCACAGCGGACAGATCCGAACCCGCCTGAGGCTCGGTGAGTACCATCGTGCCCGTCCATTCGCCAGTTACCATGCGCGGAAGGAACTTCTCTTTTAATTGCGCCGATCCAACATGCTCGAGGACGTTGATCGCACCGCGCGTGAGCATCGGCAGCAACGCGAATGCAACGCTGGCACCGTTCCACATCTCGTCCACGGCGGCCGCCACGACACGTGGAAGATTCTGTCCGCCCAGCGCAGCGGGAACCGATAGCCCGTTCCATCCACCACGGACGAACTCAGCGTACGCTTCCTTCCAGCCTGCCGGCATCCTGGGATGGCCGCTCTCGAGACGGGCACCTTCGAGGTCGCCCGTACGATTGATCGGCGAGATCACCTCAGCGGCGAATGCGCCGGCTTCTTCGAGAATGGCGTTCACGACGTCGGGTGTCGTTTCCTCGTATCCCGGAAGTTCAGCAACGCCGTGCAAGTCGGCAAGTTCCTGCAGCGCAAACTGAATGTCCTGAATCGGTGCCAGGTATTGGTTCATGGATTGTCTCCTCAGAGCGACTTCGTCTGTATCTCGCACTCGTCAGCGTGCGTCGTCCGGTTGAACCGGTATGTTCTCGCGTCGCGTGAATGCCACGCGGCCGGTCCGGCAAAGGCGGGGCACCGACAAATCCCGGGGACGGCCGGACGGCGCCCGAGAACACATCGGGGCCGTCCAGTCAGACCCGCGCGGGATGCGCGGCTCGCGCAGCACGTCAGGTGCCGACGAACGTTGGCTTTCGCTTCTCGAGGAACGCGTGCATGCCTTCGCTCGCATCCGAGGTCTGAGTCGCGGCGACGAACAGATCAGCTTCAAGTCGCAAACCGTCTTCGAGCGATACGGTCAGCGCCTTCTCCACCGCCGTTTTGGCCAAGCGCAACGCAGCCGGGAAGCGGGTGCCCAATCCATCAAGGAAACGCGCCCCCAGCTCGACCGGATCTCCAGCCTCCACAACCTGATTGATCAGACCGATACGATCCGCCTCCTCCGTGCCGATCAGCCGACCGCTCGCTATCATCTCGAGCGCGCGCGATTTGCCGACCAGCGCAGGCAGACGCTGCGTACCCCCGTAGCCGGGAATGAGGCCAAGCTTGATCTCAGGGAGACCGAACCGGGTGTCCGTCATCGCGATCCGGAACGTGCAGGCCATGGCCAGCTCGAGCCCGCCTCCCAGCGCGACCCCTTGAATCACAGCCAGCGACGGAAAAGGCAACTGATCGAGCTTTGCGAACGTGCATTGGCCGGTCCGCGCGGCGGCGCGATGCGCGCTCGAGCTTCGATCCTGCAATTCCTTGATGTCCGCACCCGCGCAAAACGCCTTGCCGCCGGCCCCCTTGAACAGCAACGCACGGGGCGCGGACGCAGCCGCTTCGTCGATCAGTGCACCGATCCGCTCGATCATGTCGGCGTTCAACGCGTTCATCGCCTCCGGTCGGTTCAGCGTGATGACCGCGATATCGCCGTGATGCTCCAGTACGACGCTCATGCTTCGGTGCCTTCGTCGGGTGCCGGGCGGAAACGCGGCTTGCGCTTTTCCATGAATGCCGCGACGCCTTCGTGCGATTCGGGGGTGCCGTAGTACAGTGCCAGCGCCTGCATCCCGAGCCCGCCGATCCCGCGAATCGAATCGGAGTCCGCATTGAACGACCGTTTCGCAATCGCAATCGCCGTCGGGCTGAGCTGGAGAATTTCCTGGCACCAGCGGTCGACCTCGGCGTCCAGTTCGCTCATCGGCACAACTGCGTTGACAAGCCCCATCGCGAGCGCTTGTTGCGCGGTATAGCGGCGGCACAGGAACCAGATTTCGCGCGCTTTCTTCTCGCCGACGACGCGTGCCAGGAACGCCGTCCCGAAGCCGGGATCGACCGAGCCGACCTTCGGACCGACCTGCCCCAGCTGAGCGGATTCGGCTGCGATCGCCAAGTCACAGCACGTAACGAGCACGTTTCCGCCGCCGATCGCATAGCCGTTCACGCGTGCGATCACGGGCTTCGGAACGTCGCGAATAACGCCCTGCAGTTCCTCCACTGGCAGGCCGATGATGCCGCGACCGTCGTAGCCACCGTCATGGGCGGACTGGTCGCCACCGGTACAGAACGCTTTCTCGCCCACGCCGGTCAGGACGATCACGCCGATCGACTTGTCCCAGCCGGCGCGTTGAATCGCGTCGATGAGTTCGTCGCAGGTCTTGCCACGAAATGCGTTGTATTTGTCGGGGCGGTTAATCGTGATGCGGGCGACGCCCGCCTTGGCTTCGTACAGGATATCGGTATAGTCGCTCATGTTCGAATCACCCATGCATGGTCAAGCCACCGGAGACGGAAATGACCTGTCCGGTGATGAAATCGGCGTCATCGCTCGTGAGGAACGCTACGATGCCGGGGATGTCGGCCGGCTGGCCGAGACGCTTCAACGGGATCGCGCGCAGCAGACCGTCGTACACCTTCTGCCCGAAATCACCTTCACCCATGAAGGAGCGCAGCAGCGCCGTATCGGTCGGTCCCGGGCAGACGACGTTCACGCGCACGTTCTTGCGTGCACACTCGCGTGCGACAGTCTTGCTAAACGACGTAATGCCACCCTTGCATGCCGAGTACACGGACTCGCCCGACGAGCCCACACGGCCCGCGTCCGACGCGATGTTAACGATCTTGCCGCCGCCCTGCTCCACCATGATCGGAAGCACGGCGTGATGAAGATTCAACGGCCCCATCAGATTGATCGACACAACCTTGTTCCAGAAATCAGGGGTCGTCTCCAAAAATGGCATCGCAACGTCCCAACCAGCGTTGTTGACGAGGGCGTCGATCCGCTTCAGGTCGCCATGGACCTGCTGGATCGTGCGCACGACAGCAGCATGGTCGGTAATGTCCAGCGGCAACAGGGTGAGGCGATCCGAATATTCCTCAAGGCCGTTTTTCAGATCGTCGAGACCTGACTGGCTCAGGTCCAGGCCAACGACGTGAGCGCCTTCTTCGCAGAAGCGCTGCACGAGACTTTTGCCGATACCACCTGCGGCGCCTGTAATGACGACGACTTTGTCTTTGAGACCACGCATTTCCAATACTCCTTGGTTGATAGTCGTTACTCGGCGAAGGCGTCGTGTCTTTCGGAGTTCGAGAGACATTGTTATCGTCTTCGCGTCGCGATACAGCCGTTAGATGAGGCAGGCCATACCTGCAGTGAGCGTCGCCGCAGGTCGGAGCGGCTTGCGACGCGGATTAACCTCAGCGAGGCGAACAACTCGGCATCGAGAGTTTCTTCCCGGCTCATGCCGGTTTACACCGCCCTCCCCAAGTGTTGACGAGCCGCAGGCGCCTCACGGGCTCACACCTGCCGCGCAACGATGACCTCCGCCGCATGCTTGCGAAGCGCAAACTTCTGGATCTTCCCGGTCGCGGTCCGCACGATCGGTTCGAAAATCACGTGCTTGGGCGTCTTGAAGCCAGGGAGCTTCGCCCGGCAGAAGTGGATTACATCGTCCTGCGTAATCAGACCAACGTGATCGGGGTGCAATTCGATGATCGCGCACGGCACTTCACCCCATTTCTCGTCCGGTACGGCCACAACGGCGACGCCTATCACCGCGGGATGCGTGCTGAGCACCTCTTCGACCTCGATGGAGGACACGTTTTCGCCGCCCGAAATGATGATGTCCTTCGAACGATCCTTAATCTCGATGTAGCCGTCCACGTGCCTCACCGCGAGGTCCCCGGTCCGGTACCATCCTCCCGCAAAAGCTTCCCGGGTCGCCTCGGCATTCTTCAGATATCCTTTCATGCCGAGATTGCCACGGAACATGACTTCGCCCATGGTCTTCCCATCGGCCGGAACCGGCTCGCAGGTCTTTGGGTCGGCGACGATCAACTCCCCTGCGACCGCGGTGCGGACACCCTGGCGCCCCATACGGGCAAGTCGGTCGTCTTGCGGCAGGTCGGCCCACTCGTCCTGCGGCACACATACCGTGTTAACCCCGTGCTGCTCGGTCATCCCGTACACGTGGATCACCTTGAAGCCGAGTGCCTCCGTCTGCTTGATGACGCCGACCGGCGGCGATGCGCCGGCGCAAACGACCGAAATGGGGGTTGCAGGTTTGGTCCAGTCGGCGGGCTTGCCTGCTACCAGCGAACTCAGCACTGCAGGGGCGCCGCAAAAGTGCGTTACGCCATGCCTCGCGAGTGCGTCGTAGATGTCGTCGACAACGACCTTGCGCAGACAGACGTGTGTGCCGGCGACCGCGGCAAGCGCCCATGCATAGCACCAGCCGTTGCAGTGAAAGAGCGGCAGAGTCCACAGATAAACCGGCGTTCCGATATTCAGCCCGGCATAGATGACCGTGCTCAGTGCATTCAGATACGCGCCGCGATGGTGATACACAACCCCTTTCGGGTTACCTGTCGTGCCTGACGTGTAGTTCAGTGCAATCGCATCCCACTCGTCGTCCGGATACAGCACTTGCGCGTCACTCGGAGCATGAGTGAGGAAGACTTCATATTCGATCGTGCCGACCGGCACCGTGTCGGGGACATCGTCGTCGCGAATATCAATGACATCGATGTGCATTCCCGCCAGTGCAATGGCTTCACGGGCAACGTCTGCGAATGGCTGATCCACGAACAACAGGCGCGTTTCCGAATGCTTCAGGATGAACGCTATGCCGGCCGCATCGAGCCGAATGTTGATGCAATTGAGAACGCCTCCGGACATCGGCACGCCGAACTGCGCTTCGAGCATGGCCGGCACATTCGTGGCAAGAATTGAGACAGTATCGCCGCGCTGGATGCCGGCGCCAATCAGACTGCGGGCGAGACTCCGGCAACGTTGCGCATATTCACGCCACGTATAGCGCCGGTTCTTGTGGATGACAGCGGTACGATCAGGAAAAACCTCGGCCGCGCGGTCGAGCAACATAATCGGCGTCATCGCCTGGTAGTTGGCCGGATTCCTGTCCAGTCCCACGTCAAATTTGTTGCTCATGTCTCGCTCTCTTGGTCTCGTCACAAAGAAACTGTCGGCCGCTTGACCATCGTGCATCGCGCATCGCGCAGCGCATTCGTTCCTGCGGCTACGTCAACGCCGCAGATCGGGCACGACTTCACTCCCCTCAACCGCGACACGTCGAGCCGGTCACGGCAGCAGTAAGTAGCGACAACTACATAGTCAGCCAACCGCCTATACATGTCAAGTACTTGACATGTATTTCCACGAAAACATAGATACACCCCATATTGCGCCGCACAAACACAGCAACTAATGACATGTATATGTCACTTTCACTGACGATGTCCAAGTTAAACGCAACGGAGACTTCGCGATAGGCAGTCTGGAATCAAGGCTGAAAAAAAAGGGGGGTGCCCCTATGTCTTTCGTCAAGCGTTAGGGGCTGACTTGGGTTGGTAAATGGTGCCGTCACGCAGCATGGCGAACAGGACGTCGCAGCGTCGCCGTGCCAGTGCTATGAGCGCTTGGTTGTGGCGTTTGCCTTGCTGGATCTTGCGTGAGTAATAGGCCCGTGAGACTGGGTCCCGTAAGGCAGCGAAGGCGGAGAGGAACAAGGCGCGCTTGAGCACCTTGTTGCCTCGCCTGGATGGGTGCTCGCCACGAATCGACGAGCCTGAGCGCCGTGTGACCGGCGCAAGGCCAGCGTAGGCCGCCAGATGAGCGGCCGAAGCGAAGGCCTTATGGGCAACTTCGGTCAGGAGTCTGGCGGCGGTCCTGACGCCGACTCCCGGCATGCTGGTCAGGACCGGCCAAAGAGGGTGAGCAAGCACCAGCCGCTCAACTTCGGCGGCGATTTCGTCACGCTGCGTGCGCAAAGCGGCAAGTTGCTGGGCTAAACGGGGCATGACGATGGTGGCGGCCTGCGTGCCGGGCACGATCACGGCTTGTTCGCTCAGTGCCTGAACGATCTCGACCGCTAAGCCTTTGCCCATACGAGGAGCGAGCTTGGTCAGGCGATTGGCGAGCGTCTTCTCGCTGGCGCCGGCAAGCGCGGCGGGCGACGGGTAGCGCTCAAGCAGATCGAGCACCGCCGGATGGTCGAGGCGCGGTCCGAGAACGCGCTCGAGCGCCGGATGGATTTGAGTAAGCAGGCCGCGAATGCGGTTGCTGGTCTGCGTGACCTGAGCGGCGAGATCATCGTCGAAGCCGCACAGCATGGTGAGCTCGGCGAGTTGCTCGTCGGCCAATCGAAGCGAGCGCAGCGTATGCGGCATCGAGCGAGCGGCTTCGGCGATGATGGCGGCGTCGCGAGCATCGGTCTTGGCTTCGCCGGCGTGCAAATCAGCGATGCGGCGCATGGCCAGTCCGGGCAGATAGGCGACGAGTACGTCTTCAGCGCGGGCGACGGCTACAGGAAGCGCACCGATGGTGGAAGGCTGATCGACGACGAACAGCAGTCGACCGTGAGTCTTGAGTTCGGTGATGAGGGCGCGCAGCTTGGCCTCGTCGTTGGGCAGCGCCTTGTTATACAGACGCTTGCCGTTTCGATCGAGTGCGACGGCGTGATGCTGGCCTTTACCGACGTCGACGCCGACGAAGACATCGACGGCATCACGTTGTTGTGTGTCTTGCATCGCAGTTTGTGCAGAGTGAACGGGTTGGCCTGCAACAACGGTGGCAAGTCTCGGCATCCACGTTACGGACGGCGTCGGGATATCCCGGCCAAACCCCTATCAGCGATCACCAGCCACCCACCAGACCCGGCGACAACACCCCCCGGATCATGACTGCGACTGGGGGCGGGAATCATACCGGGCCTGGCTGGCCAAAGCCCCGATTATCGGGGCGTGAAGATAGTAACGGGGGGGGGGGAACGAGGCGCCTATTGCAGCAAGCTCGGCAAGGAGCATGAGCGCCCCGCGGCACCAAGATGCGACAGGATGACCGCGTTTCAAGGCGAGCGCGCAAACACGGTTGCATACGACGATTTCAATTGAACACTTAGCTCGCATGCCCGATCGACGTCTTCGCTGGACCGTCACGCGAAAGGTCGCGCAATCAGTCGCGGCGTCACCCAGGAGGCAGCGAGACGTCGTGGCGACAACCGATGCACGCGAGTGCCCAACGGTCAGTGCGCGGGCGTGCCCTGCGCAACCGCCTGGCCTGCAATGAGTCGGTCGATTTCGATGTCGTCGTAACCGAGTTGTCGCAGAACGCTACGACTATGCTCACCCAAATATGGCGCCCTACGCGGTGCGACTTTCGTCACCCCGGCAATCTGCAATGGACTACTGACCGTGTGAGTGGCATCACCGCACGGGTCGACCAGCGGCACGAAGATGTCGTTCGCATACATCTGCTCGTCGTTGACGATCTCTTCCATGTTCTGCGCGACACCGTAGACCACGCGACACTCATCGAAGAGCGCCTTCCAGTACACGAGCGGATGCTGGGCGAATGCGTGATCGAGAATGCCAACCAGGATACTGGCATTCTTCGCGCGCGCGTCACCGTCGGCGAATCGCGCATCGGTCAATAGAAACGCCAGTTGCATGGCTCGCGCGAACCCCTGCCAATCCTTGTCCTGCAGCAGGATAAGCAGCAACCAGCGGCCGTCCGCAGTTCGGTACGGATTGAACAGTGCATTCTGCGGAGTCTCGCGGTTCAGCGCCCGATCGAATCGCGCACCGTTCAACCCACCCTCCACCCACATCGCGGACGCCCACGCTCCCTGGGCAATCAGCGACGTTGTGACGTGGCTGCCTTTGCCAGTCTTCTCACGGCGATACAGACCCGTCACGATCGCCGAATAGAGTGTGCACGCGGCCGCATGATCGCCGATGCCTGGAACAGGAACGGCTGGTGGACTGTTACCGTCCCGGGTGATGTCCATTAGCCCGGAGCGAGCCCAGTAGGCGGTCACATCGAACCCTGGCTTGTCGGCTTCCGGCCCCCTTGCCCCATATCCGGTGATATCGGCATATACGAGCCGCTCGTTGAGCGCTGAGAGCGCCCCATACGTGAGGCCGAGTTTCTCCTTGACGCTCGGAGGGAAATTCACGACAGCGACATCGGCCCACTTGATCAGACGGGCGACCACATCTCGCGCGTCGGGTGACTTGAGATCCAGCGCGAGGCTTTGCTTGTTGCGATTAGTTAGTTGCCAGGGATAGTTGTATTCGCTGGCCGGATTGGGCGGCGCCTTGTAGAAATGACGATAGGGGTCTCCTGCGCCTGGCGGCTCGATCTTGACGACGGTCGCACCGAAATCGGAAAGGATCGTTGTGGCAGCCGGTCCCGCGACGTAACTTGCAAAGTCGACAACTTTCAGCGTCGAGAAGATGCTTTCGGTGGCTTCCATGGCATGTATGAACGCAATCGATGATGGATGGCCGCGCAATTCGGGCCTCGTCGATGGCCTCGAGACGCAGTCCCAATCTCCTGGCGGACCGTGCCGTTACGGCGCGCGCCATCACCATCTGCCTGCCCATGCTAGTCAAGCAGGGAATGTACGTCAAGTACATTACACATTTCATACTTCATATCGCCATATTTCCACACAAAACCGTCAATCCAAGGTGGAAAGATCGATATAAATGTCATGTTCATGTTGAGTTAGCCCAAGGTGAGCTAGAATGCGGCAACCATGTGCGGACGCTTGGCCAAGGGTTTCGCTGGGCACCGCGCCGCCCAGAGAAACCCGTGGCACTTGAGCACCGCGGCGGCCTTTCGCCCGTCGAGTCATGTGAAGTATCGAAACAGTCGCGCTCGCGACGTCGACCATGCAGCGTCGACAGAACGCTGAACAGGCGTAGCCGCCCTTGTGCCGGTGTCCGCAAATGGAGCGTCTTCCAAGGAATCGACCACGCTTGATGCTTATCGTTACGCCGGACTCCGGACCCCATTCGAACGGGTCACCGGTGCTCCCGCCCGGTTCGCCCCGACGATCTTGTCGCGACAGCCATTCGCCACGTCGTCAAAACACAGTCCGTTTCACGCTGACCAGATCGAAGATCTGTTGTACTTGGTTGCGCATGCGAGGCAGGCGAAGACAGTCGAAACGTGGCCCGCCACGACGCCCGCAGGCCGATGGCGCTGTCATTCGTACCGACTCCAGTGACACCCGCAACAAGACATCGTCGGAATCATTCGATCCCATCATTTCCAAGAGATCAACATGCATGACCCGCGCGAATCCACGGCATCCCGAATCCGCCGCCGACGAATTGCCCTCCCGCTCGTTGCGATCGCCTTGATCGGCACGTCCTTGACGGCTGCGTGGGCCTGGTCTGCCGGATGGATCGGAAATCAAGTCACAGCTGCGCGCTTTATCGATGTCATGGAACAAACCAACGGAAAGGTATATGCAGGCTTCCGCCGCGCGCACAGCAAGGGAGTATGCGTGACCGGTCGGTTCCATCCGAGATCCGCGGCGACGTCGCTATCCTCGGCTCGAGTTTTCCGGCAAACCGATGTGCCGGTGCTCGGACGTCTTTCGATTGCCGGCGCCGATCCGCACGCACCCGAGGCAACCCAGCGCGTACGAAGCTTGGCTTTGCTGCTTCGCACTGACGACGGGCAGCAATGGCGCATGGCCATGAACAGCTTCCCTTTTTTCCCGGTGTCCACGCCGCAAGGATTCTACGAACAGCGCCTCGCAGTCGCACCTGATTCAGCAACCGGCAAGCCGCACCCGGCAAGGTTGAGCGCCTTCTACGCGGCTCACCCGGAAGCGCGCCGTTACGACGCATGGGCGAAATCAGCCCCCTGGCCCAGTAGCTGGGCCAACACGCAATTCAACGGTGTCGATGCTTTCCGCTTCGTGGCAACCGATGGTACGCGACAATACGTCCGGTGGTCGATGCGGCCGCATGCGCCATTCGTTGCGATGAATGCCGAGCAGCGTGCGCGCGCCGATGGCGATTATCTGAGCGAGGAGTTCGAGCGACGCCTGACCCTCGGCCCCGTGCGTTGGGATCTCGTCGTCACACTGGCTCAGCCGGGCGACCTTGTCGACGACCCGTCGCGTCCATGGCCGGACGGGCGCACACAGGTGATTGCAGGGACACTGGAACTGGACGGGCTCATGCCACAGGCAACCGGAGCGTGCCGCGACGTCAATTACGATCCGCTCGTACTTCCGGACGGAATCGAACCATCCAACGATCCGGTCCTAGCGGCACGCTCTGCTGTCTACGCCCAATCCTACAACCGCCGCGAACGCGAGATTGCTCGTGGGCAGGCATCTGATGCCATTGGACTGGAAGCTCGCAGATGACCCGTCCCACCCATTTCAACCGACTCGCCCGCCTGTTGCATTGGACGATGGCGGTACTGATCGTCGCAATGCTGTTCATTGGCGTTGCCATGGTTGCGTCGCTTTCGCTGCGCCCATGGCTGCTCGATCTGCACCGGCCATTAGGCATCGCAATCGGTGTGCTTGTGCTCGTGCGCATTGCAAATCGTCTGTTCGGACGATCGCCGGCGCTACCTGCCGATCTGCCCCGATGGCAGATCGTAGCAGCGTACGGTTCCCACCTGTTGCTGTATGTGTTGATGATTGGTCTGCCACTAATTGGTTGGGCCATGCTGTCGGCGGGCAACTTTCCCGTGGAGCTCTACGGCAACGTTACTCTGCCTGCGATTTGGCCAACGAGTCCGATAGCATATGCAAGGTTGCATTTGGCTCACGTATGGCTGGCTTTCGCTCTGTTCGCGACAGTCGTCACTCATCTGTGCGCAGCATTGCATCACGCATGGGTGCGCCGGGATAGCGTGTTTTCTTCAATGGCCAGCGGTCCCGTGCGTTGATCGCGACAGATTGGCGCCTGCCCATTATCGATTGGATCCCGACAAGACCGGGCGAAGGGCCCGATCGACCTCTGTGCGACGAGCGGCGCACGGCTCATGGGGGCCGGTCTCGTCGTCACGGTCAATCCGGTCGAGGAGGGGCTGCAGAAGGCGAAGACGATGGGCGAGGACGCACTGCTCGATCCGACGAAGCGCGACTTGGTTGAGGAAGTGATGAAGCTCACGCAGGGCGTGGAGCGGACGTCGACGCCGAATGTCGCGGCCGGGGACCGGACGATCAGGAGGTGCGTCAACGTCGCGCGGCCGGGCGGCACGATCTCGAGCGTCGGCATCAACTCGAAGAGCATTCCTATCCCGCTGGACGGCTTCGGCGCCGGTCTCGCCAACAAGCGCATCGTGACGTCGAACTGCTCGGGCGGCAAGGAGCGCATGCGCCGACTGCTCAACGTGGTGTCGAGCCAGCGCATCAAGCCAGACCATCTCGTGACGCACCGCTACTCGCTCGACGACGTCGTGGAAGCCTATGACCTGTTCGGCCATCAAGGCGACGGCATCGTAAAGCTGGCGTTGAAGCCTTCACCGGCTTCGTCGTCACGTGAATAATCGGACCGCGCCGCGCTCGCCTCCTCAATCGTCGATGCAGCTCTGCCGCCTGCACGCTGGAACCCGGCGTGTCCGGCTGTTCCGAGCCCGGCTGCCCGCTCCGCAGGCCCATGGTCTGGCGCGGGCGGATCAACGACCTTCGAACTGCGGTTTGCGCTTCTCGACAAAAGCCTGCACGCCGTTTGCGAAGTCGGCTTCCACGACGCACGCGACAAAGCTCTCCTGTTCCGCAAGCAACTGCTCGGATAGCGTGCGGTTCAACGACTCGTTGAGCAATCTCTTCGTCCGGCCGAGCGCGCGTGTCGGACCTGCGGCAAGGCGTGCCGCGAGGGCGCGCGTGGTATCGACCAGATCCCCGGTGGGCACGACACGGTTGACCAACCCCAATTCCAATGCCCGCTGCGCGTCGAAACGATCGCCTAGCAGCGCAATCTCCATGGCCCGCTTAAGTCCGACGACGCGCGGCAGGCCGTATGTGCCGCTCCCATCGGGGCTCGCGCCGATGTTGCAATAGGCCATCGTGAAATAGGAATCGGTTGCAGCCACAACTAGATCACAGCTGTTCATCAGCGACAGTCCGAATCCGGCGACGGCCCCGCGCACGCTGGCGACGACCGGCTTTTCCATGCGTCGGATACGGATGATCGACTCGTGAACGTCGCTGATGAACCGCTCGAACAGGCGGCGGCGCTCGTCGGGAGGTTGGCGGAGGGTCGCGTGAAATGTCTTGATGTCGCCGCCGGCCATGAAATGTTCCCCGGCGCTTTGCAAGACGACGGCACGAACCTCGTCGTCGAATTCCACACGCCCCACCGCGTCGCGCAAGCACTCGGTCAGCGTGTAATCCAGCGCATTGAGGGCCGTTGGCCGGTTGAGCGTAACGGTGGCGACACCTGTTGAGGCGTGGATATCGAGCAGGACGGCGTGCGTCGTCATTCGGGGCTCCTTTGCGGGATTATCGCGACTGTCGATGCAACCCTGCGCCGGTTCCGAATCCATGTCGGTTCGCCCGGCAACGGTTCATCGCGGATGTCGGCCCGAAACGAAAATCAGTGCAGCGATGCTTGCCCGTGGACCGGGCATTCGACGCGGCGCATCTCCCTCGATTCATTTCGTGACCGATAGCTATCTGCCTTCACTTCACGCGAACTTGGCGTCGCATTCGTGGATCGGTGCGCGCCCTTCCCTGACTCGCCGCGCCGGCCTCATTGCGGCGGAGCAGCCCGGACATCAGCAATGCGATGCATTGGTCGGCGACTTGCTCCGAGCTCAACTCGCCGTCGGGCCGATACCACCGGCCGATCCAGCTGAGGGCGCCTGCCAGGGTGAAGGCCGCGAGTTTCGGGTCCACCGATGCAATGGTGCCTTCGGCGATCGCCGATTCGATCAGATGCCGGAATTCATGATCGATTTCGGCCTTCAATCGACGCAGTGTTCGACGGCGATCCAGCGGAAGCGGCTCCTCACCCACACATATCACACACTTGCCGAAGTCCATCGTGACCGCTTCGGCATAGCGGCGCATGGCTGCCGCAAGCTTGTCGATTGCAGTGCCCCCGGATTCGGACGCTTCGGCGACGGCGTCGCGGATCATCTGCAACCCGATACGGACACACTGAAACAGTATCTCGTCCTTGCTCTTGACGTAGTAGTAGAGCGTCGGCTTGGTGACGTTCAGGCGCTCCGCGACTTCGTCCAGCGACGCGGCGTGAAATCCCTTCTCGTTGAATACTTGCGCTGCGGTCCGCAGCACGGCCGCACGTTTGTCTTCACGTTCGCCCTCCCGCTCATGCTTCTTCGTCCAGGGCGACCGGACCGGTTGCGTGTCGTCCATGTTTGACAATCAATCGGCTGCGCGAGCGAGGTCGGCAGGCGACGTTACTCACGAGTAAATAAATTACTCTGAAATATAGTCGCCGATATGCGCGGTGTCAAACCGGTGGCCGGCACGACCAGTTCACGCAAGCTTCCGAAGCCGATCATTGCGCGCCTTGCACCTCAATTGAGGTCGATCAGACGCGATTGCAGGTTCGTTTGCTGACGAGCGCGCGATTATGAGCGCGGAACCCTCCGGTGGTTTCACGCGTGAACAATGCCGTCAGAACAAAAGCAACGATCGTGAGACTCGATATGAGGTAGAGCGCCTTGTTGTAGCCCGACGCGGAGCCGAAGTCACAATCCTCACCAATAAGCGCTCCGAGCACGAATGATCGGTCAGTTCAGAGATGTACGGGCATCCCCGCTTACGGGTAGTGAAGCGGGATGCATCTGATCCGAATGCAGTGGGAAGAGCCTTTGAGATGCACCCCAATGTGGCGACGTTGCCCGTGAACCGTTCGACGCGATTTGCATCGGGATCAAACGATTCCAAGACTCCGACGAGACGCGTCGATCAGACGGGCGGAACGCCTTCGATGCTGACCTCACGACGGCCTGATGGCTCGCTCTCGCTGCCGCGCTCGACCCGTCTGCTCATCCAGAACAGAACGACGAACCCCACCACACCGACTGCGGCAATCAGCAGCAAGCCCGCGCTATAGCTCCCGGTCCTGTCGCGAATGACGCCCATCAGAACGGATTGCACGAATCCGGACAGATTGCCGATCGAAGTGATCATCGCAATGCCGGCCGCGCCTATGGTCGACCTCGTCAGAAGGTTCGGCAAGGTCCAGAAGATCGGCAGCGCCGACATCAGACCGAGCGCGGAAACGGAGAAGGCGACGATCTGTGCGATCGCTGATGGGACAAAAACTGCCGCTACCAGACCGGCGACAGCCAGCCCGAGCGCGACGAGCGCATGGCCACGACGCTCCTGATGATGATCGGAACTGCGCCCCCACAACACCATCCCGACGGCGCCGATCAGGAACGGAGCGGCGGTCGCGAAACCGGTCTGAATGATGCTCAGGTGGGCTTCCTTCATGATTTGCGGCAGAAAGAAGGCCAACCCGTATGAAATGCCTGCCAGACAGAAGTAAATATACGCGAGCCCCCACAGCTTCCCGTTCCTGAGGATCGCCACGATGCTTTCATGCCGATGCCCGACTCCCTGCGCCCGCTCGGCGGCCAATGTCGCGACCAACCACCGCTTCTCTGCGCAGTTCAACCACTCGGCATCCTCGGGCTTGTCGCGCAGCACTTTGAACACCACGAGTGACAGGAACAGTGCGGGCATCGCCTCGACGACGAACATCGTCTGCCAGCTCTTGAGCCCCCAGAGACCGGATCCGTTGATCAGAAACGCGGATACCGGGGCACCGATGACGCTGGCCATGGGTATCGCTACCATGAACGTGCCGACGTAAGTCGCCCGCCAGCGACTCGGCACCCAGAGCGTCAGGAAGAAGATGATGCCGGGAAAGAAACCGGCCTCCGCGGCTCCCAGCAGCAATCGGACGACATACAGGCTCATCTCACCCTGGACAAGCGCCATGGCCGCCGAGAGGACGCCCCAGGTGAACATGATGCGGGCGATCCAGCGACGGGCGCCGAAGCGTTGCAATGCAATATTCGAAGGAATCTCGAACGCGAAATACGTGATGAAGAACAGCCCCGCGCCGAGCCCGAACGCGGCATTGGACAATCCCAGGTCCTGATTCATCGTCAGCGCGGCATAGCCGACATTGACGCGGTCAAGATGGGAAACGACATAGCAGACAAGCAGTAACGGCAAGAATCGCCGCAAGACCTTGCGCATGCAACGTTGATCGACGGCATCCATGTCTCTTCCATCCTTCGCATATAGTGCCGCCAAGCACAAGCTATACCGGATTCGTCCGTTCGAATCGGTTATCGCCATGCCGGGCAGCTTGTTGTGTGGTGTTTGAATGCGTCCGGCGGATCAACTGTCGTAACGAGGCAGCTCGCGCTCCACGAGCCTGACCGCGGCGTCGAACCCGACCTGCTGATAGCTCAGTACCCCGCCGGTGTCGATCGCGTCATCCGCGATATCGAGTTTCGCGAACTGGTCGGACGTATGCTTGCGCACAACTTCCGGCGGATAGATCAGTTTGCTGCCGCCTGCCAGGGCGGCAATTTGGGCCTGGCACGCGCGCTCCAGGTAATAGATGACGGTCCACGCGTCCGCTACCGTATTGCCTGCCGCCAGCAGCCCATGGTTGCGGAGAATCATCGCCTTGTTGTCGCCGAGATCGGAGACCAGTCGGGCACGCTCGTCCGCGTCCGATGCGATGCCTTCGTAGTTGTGGTACGAGAGTCGTCCGTAGAATTTCAACGCATGCTGACTGATCGGCAGCAACCCCTCCTCCTGTGCAGAAGCGGCAATCCCGGCTGCCGTGTGGGTATGGATCACACAGGCGACGTCATGTCGCGCCATGTGCACGGCCGAATGGATCATGAAGCCCGCCTTGTTCACACGCTGACGCCGGTCGGACCGTGCGTCCACGATGTTGCCGTCCATGTCGATCTTGACCAGACTGGACGCCGTGATCTCATGAAACATCTGACCGTAGGGGTTGATCAGGAAGTGGTGCGCATCCGTACCGGGAACGCGCGCGCTGATATGGGTGTATATGTGATCGGTCATCCGGTGATACGCGATCACCCGGTACAGCGCGGCGAGTTCGCAGCGAATTTTCCATTCCGTGTCACTGTATTCGTATGCCATCGTTGTCTCCTTTTGATTGTCCTGACATGCTCGAAACGTATGCGCATGAACGGGCGTCGGTGCAACGCCCGCCCCTTCCGACGATGATGCGTGTCGCGCTCTCAAGCGACACGGGCAAGATCACTCGCCTTGCCAGACCGGCGAGCGCTTGCCGATGAATGCGTCGACCCCTTCCTTCGCATCGCGACTGGACCAGAGGCGGCCGATCGCCGGATGCGCCCAAAGCGCGGGATTTGCAACGCCGGCCATCGCGGGGGTTTGGCCGACGACCTCGATCGTGGCGGCAATCGCAACCGGTGAACACTCGAGAATCGACGTCGCGTAGCGCATCGCCGCGTCCAGAAGCCGATCCGGCGATACGACTTCGTTGACGAGCCCGAAGCGCAGCGCGGTTTCCGCGTCAATCGACGTACCAGTCAGCAGCATCTGCATCGCGAATTTCAATGGAATATGCTGCGCGAGGCGCTGCAGTCCGCCTTCGATGGCAGCGAGACCGACTCTCGGCTCGGGAAGGGCAAAACGCGCGGTATCCGCGGCAACGGCAAGATCGCATGCGAGAAGAATCTCCACGCCGCCGCCCAGCGCAACACCGTTGACCGCCGCAATGACGGGCTTGCGCCGCCGAAAGCGCCGGCTGAGCCCCGCGAACCCGGACAACGGCTTCCTTGCCGGGTCGAGATCGTCCTTGATGTCACTGCCCGCACAGAACGCATGGGGCCCCCTTCCGGTAATGATCGCCACCCGTAGCGATGCGTCTGCCTCGAAGCCGTCGAAGATCCGCGCGAGCTCGTGATGCGCGTCGACGTTCAGCGCATTCCGGAAGTCGGGACGGTCGATGGTGACCACGAGTACCTGATCGCGAACGTCGCATGTCGTAAACCGGAGTATCATGAGCCCATCCCCACGTCGATTTTGAAGTACCCGTCATCGATGACGACAGCATCGCGCAACGGGGCACGTACCTGGAATCGAACAGCGTCGGATCGTGATTGCCAGATCTCGAGCATCAGGTCGTCGCCCGGATAGACGGGGGCGGTAAAGCGAACGCGCATCTCGCGCACCAAGCCCGGATCGTTTCCTGCGATCGCCCTGACGAGTGCATGCCCGACGATCCCGAACGAACACAGGCCGTGCAGGATCGGGCGTTCGTATCCCATCGTGGCGGCGACGGCCGGATCGACGTGCAGCGGGTTGTCATCGCCGCTCAGGCGATAGATCAAAGCCGTATTCGGCGCGACGCGAAGCGGGATGCTTCGATGCGCGTCCTCGGTGGGCATCGGCTCCCTCTCCACGCGCGGAAACGCAGGCCCACCCCACCCGCCGTCGCTTCGACAAAGCTCGGTGCTCGTGACCGATGCGATCGGCGTGCCGGCATCCGCGTCGATGATGTCGCGGGACGTCATCAACACGGCGCCCCGGTCCGGCCCGCGGTCATAAAGCCCGTCGACTCGCGTCCGTCCGACCACCGTTCCTTCGGCACGGATCGGCCGATGAACGACCAGATTCTGTTCGACGTGCAGCACCGCGCGCCAGTCGATGCCCGTTTCGGGCCGGCGAATCCAGAACCCCGGATAGCCAAGTACGACGGCCATGGTCGGCAATGCGCTCAGCGCCTCTTCGTAGACATACCGGAGATCGTCAGGATCGTGCGGGACTGCACCCGCGCCGACACCCAGCGCATAGAGAATCGTGTCCCGCTTCGTATACCGGTGTTGCACGTCCGCGAACGTCCGGTTCGCCAAGGCGGCGTGGTCGATAGCCAATTCACTCCTCCATTTCCGTGTCATCGCAGGGAATTGATCGTGGTGCCGATCTCGGGCGCGGCGTCGCGCCCTGGCTTGTCCGCATGCCCTCCGTCGTTTCCGGAAACCGCGATGTTCTCGAGATACGTTTCACGGGCGGTGGCGACGGCGATCAGCGAAAGCAGCCCGCCGATCATGATGTAGAGCGCCAGCGGCCACGACGCGCCGCTCGACGCGAACAATGCCGCCGCGACGAACGGGACGGGCCCGCTCGTGATCAGGCCGCCGACCTGATATCCGATGGCGGACCCCGTGTAACGCAGGCGTGTCTCGAATTGCTCCGGCATGAAGCTTGCGATCGGGCTGTAGGTACTGGCATGCAGAAGGGGCAGCGCGAGCATCAACGCCAGAAAGACGTATACCGGCTTGCCGCTGTCGATCAGCCAGAAGAACGGATACGCAGACAGCACGACGAGTAGCGAGCCGCCGAGCAGCACCGGGCGACGCCCGTACCGGTCGGCCAACAGCGCGAACAACGGGATCGTGAAAATTTGCACGAACGACGCCGCGCAGACGGCGCCCAGCACGATGTCCCGGGAAATCCCCGTGCGTTCGGGGGCGTAACGCAGGATGAACACCGTGGCCAGGTAGAAGAGGATATTCGGCGACGCAATCGCGAAGATGGTCACGAGCAGCGGCCTGGGCGCGGTCCGGATCACGTCGACGACGGGAAAGCGCGCCTCCTGCTTGCGCTCCCGCACTGCGGCGAACGCGGGCGTTTCCTCGATCTTCATGCGGATATAGAGGCCGAGCAGCACCAGCACCGCACTGCCGATGAAGGGCACGCGCCAGCCCCAGCTCATCATGTCGTCGGCGGGGAGTTTCTGGACCAAATAGAACGATGCCGTCGCCAGCACGAGCCCGGCCGGAATCCCGCACTGCGGCCAGCTTCCGTAGAACGCCCGTTTGCGCGGCGGCGCATGCTCGACCGCCATCAGCACCGCTCCGCTCCACTCCCCGCCGATCGCGATACCCTGCAGGATGCGAAAGAACACCAGCAGGACCGGCGCCAGTATCCCAACCTGATGATAGGTGGGCAACAGGCCGACCATGGCCGTGGACACGCCCACGATCGACAGGCTGATCACGAGCATCGCCTTACGTCCGAGCCGGTCGCCGAAATGGCCGAACACGACCCCGCCCAGCGGCCTGGCGACGAACGCCGCCCCGAATGCAGCGAATGACGCCAGCGTGCCGGTCAGCGCATTCAGGTTCGGGAAGAAGATCTTGTTAAAGACGAGTGCGGCTGCCGTGCCAAACAGAAAGAAGTCGAAGTATTCGATCAATGTCCCGATGAAGCTGGCTGCGGCGACCTTGATGATGCCGGTACGCGCCGAGGTTCCGTTCGAACTGCGCATGCTTGTCTCCAATGGTGTTCTTCATGACTCGCGTGCCGCCATGCACAGCGATGCGACGTGCCGGCATCGCGATACGCGAACCTGGTTTTCCGGTCGGCATGCGTGCCGACGGCATCTGCTCCGGTCACTCGCCGAATTCACCTCACGGTCAACCCACCATCGACGACGATCGCCGTGCCATGGATGAAATCGGCGCCCGGGCCGCACAGGAAGAGCGCGACGCGAGCGATGTCCTCCGGCCGCCCCAGGCGCCCCGCAGGTACGCGCTTGAGTGCGCGAACGCGTGCCGAATCCTCGTCGTCGAGCACGGCGCGGGTCATCGCCGTGTCGATCATGCCGGGGCAGATCGCATTCACGCGGATGCCGAACCGGCCGTAGTCGCTGGAAAGCTGCCGCGTGAAGCCCAGGACCGCGTGCTTGCTCGACGTGTAGGCCGCGCCGCCCGCTCCCGCCTTGAGTCCGGCAATCGAAGCCATGTTGACGATCACGCCGGCCTGGCGTCGGATCATGTGCGGCAGCACTTCATTCGTGATGCGATACAGCGACTTGACGTTGACGTCGAAAACCCGATCCCAGCGCGCTTCGTCCGTCTCGAGGCTTTCCCTGAAATCGTCGAGAACGCCGGCGGTGTTGCACAGGATGTCGACGTTCTCGAATGCCTCGATCGCCGACGCCACGACGCGATGGATATCGTCGATGACGGTCAGGTTCGCGTTCACGCAAAACAGGCGACCGGCGTGGGATCCGGCTGTCGACATGCGCTCGAGGCGGTCGCGGTCGATATCCACCGCCACCACGCGTGCGCCTGCCGCCAGAAACAGGTCGACCTGGGCGCGCCCGATTCCTGACGCGGCACCTGTAATCAGCGCGACCTTGCCCGCGAGGTCGACCATTGCAGCGGGGTGCTCCGAATGGATTCCATTCATGCGGACACCTCGCGAATCCCGTTCCAGCGCACCGGCTGAGGCACGAGCCGCCCGCCCCTCACCTGGGCCGACAGTTCGCGCTTGAGGATCTTCCCGCTCGCGGTCAGCGGGAAATCGTCGATGCAGATGAAGTACTCCGGCATGTCGTACTTGGACAGCCCGGCGTTGAACAGGTGAGCGAGGATGTCATACGCATCGACCGGGACCCCGTCTGACGCGATGATGCCGAGGCACACTTTCTCTCCGAGGCGTTCATCGTCGACCGGAAATGCGGCTGCCTTGACGACGCGTTCATGTCTCAACGCAAGCCCCTCGATCTCCGCCGGGTAAATGTTGTGGCCGCCGCGGATGATCAGATCCTTCGACCGTCCCGCGATCTCCAGGTCTCCACGCTCGTTGAATCGGCCGAGGTCGCCACTCATGAACCAGCCGCCGGCATTGAACGACGCCTGGGTCGCCGCGGTGTTGTTGAAATAGCCGAGCATGAGCGACGCGCCTCGCCCGCCGATTTCGCCGATTTCTCCCGGTTCGGCTTCGACATCGCGATCGTCTGCGCGGAAGATTCGCAGCTCGTAGCACGCATTCCCGCGCCCGACGGTTTGTCCGACCGTCCGGATCAGCGTGTCGATATCGTCGGTCGGAATCGTCGACGTATGCGAACCGTTCTCGGTCATGCCGTACGTGTTCTGAGGCTTGATGCCCCGTGCCGCGAGACGACGTGCAAGCTCGGCCGGAATGGCGGTGCCCGACAGATAGAAGACGCTGACGTCACCCAGCCGGTCGAGTCCACGTGCGTCCAGCTCGCGGAGGATGTCGATCGCATGTGTCGGCACGCCCATCAGATAGCGGGCCTCCGACGCGATGATGCGGTCGAGCGGATGTTCGCCCTTTCGCAAGTCGTTCACGACGAACTCGCATCCGCACGCGAGGCACTGCTCCAGCCCGACCGTCGCCAGGTGATGGCTGAGCGGCCCGAGGCAGTACATGATCAGATCGTGCGTATGCCCCCAGTCGGCCACCATCGCCCGCCCGTTCGCCAGCAGCGTGTTGTCGCTGTGCATGACAGCCTTGGGCTGCCCGGTCGTTCCCGACGTGAACGCGAGATAGGTCACCTTGTCGGGATTGTCGTTGACCGGCTGCTGCGGCCCCGTCGGCTCACCGCGCGGGAACGCCCGCAGGTGCTCGAGGTGATCCGTCGGCGTCCCGTCGCGATGCGGAAATGCGTAGACACGTCGAATGCTGGCGATCGACCCGACATGCTCGAACACATCCTTCACGTCCGCGTCGGCGCCATATCCGGGCTGACCCACGAAGGCCGAAACCGAACAACGGTCGAGCAGCGACAGCACCTCGTCGACCGTGTGATTCTGATGCAACGATAGCGTGCAAATGTAGCCGTTTCGCGAACATGCAAGCATCAGCACCACGCATTCGACGCGATTCGGAAGCCATCCGGCCACCCGGTCTCCCATCCGCACGCCTGCATCGTGAAGGTCGGTGGCCACTGCGTCTGCCCATCGAGTGAGTTCTCGCCATGTCAACCGCTCACGCGAATCGCGCAACGCATAGCTTGTCGGCCGCGCGTCGGCATGCTTTCGCGCCAGTGTGTACAACGTATCGTTCTGCCACACGCCTCTGGCGTAGTATTCGCGCGCAAGCATCGGATCATGCAGTGTCAGCATGTTCGAACGCATTTACGTCTCCAAATCTAGTTTTGTTTTTCCGAATCGATCGGCACCGATTCGCCATTCCAAATGAAATCAGGCGTGGCTTCTGACGTTGACAACGACCTTGCCGCGCACATCGCCGTTCCGGACGAGCGTCATCGCTTCCGCGGCCTCCTCGAAGGCGAATGCACGCATGACTACAGGACGAACGTAGCCGGCGCGCCAGAGCCCGAAAATGCTTTCCTGCGCTGCCCGCACCTTCTCAGGGGCACGCTCGCGGTAGTCGCTCCATTGCAGGCCGGCAATTGAAATGTTCTTGAGCAGCAGGTAATTGACCTTCACCGAGGGAATCTCGCCCGCGACAAACCCGATGATGACCACGCGACCACACCATGCGGCCGCTCGAATCGCGCCGTTGAAGAACTCGCCGCCGAGCGGGTCAAGGATGACGTCCGCACCGCGCCCGTCCGTGATCGCATGAACCTGTTCGCGCACACTGTCCCGCAAATTGCCGCCGGACAAGTCGATCACGTGATGAGCGCCGGATTCCAGGACGACCTGTCTTTCCGCCTGACTCCGGACAGCGGCGATCACCGTCGCGCCCAGGCCGACCGCAAGCTGGACGGCTGCGAGGCCGACACCGCCGGCGGCTCCGCCGATCAACACCGTCTCTTCGGATTTGTACTGACCGCGCTCCATCAGCGCGAACCACGCCGTCTGATAGACGAGCCCCATGGCGGCCGCCTCCTGATACGCCATCTCGTCCGGCACGCGAAATGCCTGCGAGGCGGTGGCAAGCGCCTGCTCTGCAAGTGCACCGAATTCGATTTGCGACATCACTCGATCGCCCGGAAGGTATGCTGTGACGTCAGGGCCGATGGCCCGTACCACGCCGGCAAAATCCTTTCCCGGCGCGAACGGACGTTGCGGTAACAACTGATACGTGCCGGCAACCGTGAGAATGTCCGGAAAGTTGATACCCGCAGCTTCCACGTCCACCAGAATCTGTCCGGGGCCCGGTATCAGGTCCGGCACATCCTCGATACGCATCGTCGACGGTTCGCCGTGTTCGTACACTTGATAGCTACGCATGAATCTACCTTTGTTGAGATGAGAAAAGCAGATGCAGTTCGCGCTCCAATCCGCTTATGGCGGAGCAGTCGCATTCACAAACTTTCATCGTTCTGAATTGATCACCCACAAGTCACCTTTGGTTGAGTTCCGCCGGTCACATGCCTCATTGTTCGGACAGTCGTTCGTCGCCAGACGATCGCAACCGTCGCAATCACGACATGATTGCCAATTCAGTAGAGCATTCCTCGGGTCTGCAAGTACCATGCCAAACAGACAAATCATGAATTCCTTAATAAAATCATTGCCGTCAACATCGTAGTCGCAGCCAGACATTTGTCTCTCAGGTGTGCACAGAAGACTTTGGAACACACATTGTGTCTTCCCGGACGACACTCTCGCGAGGCGCGGGCGACCATGTTCTTGCACCTACGGCTTTACCGAAGGCAAATCGTTTTGAGGCGGTTCGCGTCGAAGGCGTAGGATGTCGGCGTCCATAATTTGCGCTAGCCGTGTTCACCGGAGCACTAACAAAATTAGTATCCCGTCTAGCGTAAGAGTGCTGAGTCGTGGCAAGGATCCCAGTACGTCATCGTTGACGATGTAATGCAGGTTTCCGCCTCGGAGAAGGGGCCCAAAACAAGATCAGCTTGCTTGTTGGGCGTCTGCCTTCGCCACCAGTAAGGCCTTCATGTTGTCGATCCGCCGTACCGTCGACGACACTATCAGTATCCCTAATCGTAAAAAATGGAATGTCGTCGGCCGATGTACAAGATCTGATGCTGACGCTCAACAGATCGGCCATCGAACAGGCGATGGACGCCGAGATGTATCTGCATCGGGATACCCTCCGGGTCGACCCAAGCTACCCGGTCAGGCCAACGCCACTAATAGCGCCAGGCAACGAGGTCATCACCGATCGCGGCCCCGTGCGGGCCGACGTTCCCCGCGATGAGGACTGCGGCCTCGGGCGCACGCTCCAGGCGATGTACCCAGTAGTGTTCTTCGACGCCCTACGTAACAAAATCCGTGACGGCGGCGTTATCAACAACCATGTCGTTAATCTCGCCCTAGGCATCGAGGCCGATGAACAGCGCTGCGTGCTCGAGAAAACGGTGGCGTTCCTCTCTTCGCGGAAGGTACGGCATGCCAGCCACCGGCCGACGTCCTCGCCATTCCGTCGAGCGTTCACCGTCGCCATCCGGGCATGCCATCGGATCATCACGCGAATCGCCAGGCTGATTGGACGGCCAGGGCTTGGATATGTATGTAAGCATGCACTTATATATCATCATATTGATGCATGTTTACGCTAAAAACAGGGTTAACACCCGCATGCAGCATGTTTACTCTCGTAACAATGACAGCATATAGTCACAAATGCGCGCCCAACCTTTGCGCCAAGCCCATCGACGGAGACTACTCATGCGCCGCATAGACGTATACGAACTGGCTGACAGAGCCAGATTTAACGCATTTCATGCCAAGGTTTTGATCTGGTGCCTGTTGGTAATTGTCATCGATGGTTACGACATCGCAGTCGCTGGTGCCGCGTTGCCGTCGATCATGAAAGACATGGGCGTCGAAGCATCGACGGCCGGCTTCATGGCCAGTTCCGCTCTCTTCGGGATGGTTTTCGGGGCGATCTTTCTCGGCGCGTTATCGGAAAAAATTGGACGCCGCTGGACGATCTCCATTTGTGTCTTCTTGTTTAGCGTGTTTACCGCAATCGCGGGGCTCACTCACGATCCTATTACATTCTCCGCGATGCGCTTCATCGCCGGCCTTGGAATCGGCGGAGTCATGCCCAACATTGTGGCGCAGATGACCGAATACTCCCCTCGTAGGATTCGCAGTCTATTGACGACGGTGATGTTTTCTGGATACGCCATTGGTGGAATTCTCGCTGCGGTGATCGGCAAGCAGTTCATAGCGGAATTCGGTTGGCAGGTGGTATTTCTCGTGGCGGCGGCACCTGCAGCGCTAATCCCATTCATCCTGACATCGATGCCGGAATCTCTTTCGTTCCTTATTTCACGAAAGGACGATGCTCATTTGCGAAAGGTAGTTGGCAATATTGATCCGAGCCTCAAGTTGACTGTCGCAGACACCTTGCTGATGCACTCTCAGGATCGTGAAGCCGGCGCTCCCATGGCAAAACTCTTCCAAAACGGTCGAGGTATCAGCACGATCATGTTCTGGATTGCGTTCTTCACGGGACTTTTCATGATCTATGCATTAAGCACTTGGCTTACCAAGCTTATGGCGATGTCGGGCTATAGCCTAGGCTCGGCACTGAGCTTCGTAATCTCACTGAATGTCGGTGCCGTAATTGGCGCGATTGCGGGTGGTTGGCTAGCGGATCGCTTTCACATTAAATGGGTTCTGGTCTGCATGTATGCCCTCGGCGCGATTTTCCTCTACCTGATGACTCTCAAGACATCGACCGAAGTACGGTACGCAATAGTCGCAGCCGTCGGGGCATGCTCCACTGGCGCGCAAATCGTGGCATACGCGTACTGCGGGCAATTTTATCCGACGGCAATTCGCTCGACGGGAGTTGGCATGGCCTCAGGTATTGGCCGATTGGGAGCAATCGTGGCACCTGTGCTGATCGGATTCATCGTCTCCTTGAAGCTTCCCCTCGAACAAAACTTTCTCGTGATCGGGTCGGCAGGAATCGTCGGCGCCCTTGCACTGGCATGCATCAACCACCGCCTGTCAGTGTCTGCGCAAAAACGCGGTGCGCAGGACTCCCCTACCGTACCGGAACCCGAGAAGCGTCTTGATCTTCAAGCTTGACCGATTCGTTTCATTTGCCACCGCGAAGTTTCGGTATACCCGGCCAAGACCTACAGTACTTCGTACGCCGACCGTCGGGTGATACTCGGAATTTCGCGTGTTAGGAAGAAGGTTCCGAGGTTGGTATTGTGGTCGCATCGCGGGTAAGACAACGCGAACCGAGTGATCGCATGCTGCCAAGCAGGGACACCCGTCCACTGCGCAACGAATTCGTAGCAACAACCGGAACAACTTCAGCGTGACTTCCGCTGACACGGAATCACATGCAAGATGCGAGTCTTGACTGCCGTTTCAGCGAAGACGTGTGCTGATCGCTTCCAGAATGCCCTCCGCCAGACGCCGAGACTGATCGCCCTTGTCGCAGGCCAATCCGTTCAGATGCAAGCAACCTAACAACATGACGCCGTCGGCATCTTCAGTGGCGTCGACGTCGATAAAGACCAGCATCACGTCGTCGATCTCGATCGGAACAGCGAGCGTCTGTCAACGAGGCGCTCGCCCAACGACGCGGTCAAGCGTCGGGCCTTCATCGCCTAACTCGAGACTCGCGGTCGACGACTGCTGTTCGTGTCGATTAACCCTCCACCGTCAATACACTCCCTGGAGCGGTCGCCCGCGTCGAAGGCGAACTCGTCTCCTATCCGTTCGGACCGGCCATTCGCCGCGTCACCCTTGAACTGCACACCCACGAAATCGAGATCGATCCCCGAGACGCGGCAATCATTGCCGAAACCCCTCGCTCGATGCCGCATACGCCGTGCTCGCTTCGACGACGATCTCGCTGTTCAGATTACTCAAACCAGCAACCGCATTCACGGCATGCTTATTTGGATCCATCTGACGCTCCGCTCGCGAGCGCCCCGACGTGTATTGCATCATGCCATTGATGCATATTCCAGACTGAATCCACCACCGCACCTAAGAATTCGTATATCTTGCGTGTTCGCGGGTAGCCGCATCGTCATGTATATGTTGTAATTCACCTATGCAAACCAGCATGACGGAAACTCGCGGAACTCATCGGCCCCTCCCATGTCGCCGCGAGCAGCGATGTTAGCCGCTGGCGGCCCCCGCCGCTATGATCGGACATTAAGGATGTTTACCGGTCGAGCAACGGCTCAGAGTAGCGAGACCCAGGTTCCCGGCTGATATGACTCCCGCTGTCAATCGGGAACGATTTTCAGTTTTCGAGGGGTTTCATTCGAATTCCCTGAGGGCGGCGTAGCAGTACGTCTCGACGGTGGATCACGCTGATATCCGCGGGTTGGCTACCGCATTACAGAGGTCCGCCCGATGAGCCTGCCGCTATCTAGCGTCGCAAGTCGAATCGGATTCGTTGCGTAGCCGAGTCGCGGGTTACTCGTGTGCCGGGCTACGCCGCCTTCAGGGAACTCTTTGCTCGGTGATTGAGGACTCGCGCTCGCCTGCTCAAGCCTCGCGCCTCTGCGGTTGCGAGGCAAGCGACATGGCAAGCTGGCTGATGTCCCAGATAAACCCGCTCAGTTCACGGGCGACCGCGACCACGGCGATGTTCTTCTGCTTGCCGCGTGCAACGAGCGTTCGATAGCGTCGGCACAGGCGCACCTGCGCGTCCCACGCTCGATCTACGATGGGCTTGGGAATCCCTTCGTGGCGGCACTGAATCTCCGGACTGACACGAGCCGGATGCTGATAGCTCCATGCCGATTCGACGAGCAGCTTTCTCGCATAACTGTTGCCATTCTTGGTGATACTGCCCTGACGGCGCTTCTCGCCGGACGAGTGCTCGCTCGGCGTTACGCCCAACCATGCCATCAACTGGCGGGGATGCGTGAAGCGTGACAGATCGCCCAACTCGGCAAGCATGCCGACCGCCGTGGTGAACTGCATGCCGCGCATCGTTTGCAGACCCAGTACTGCCGGGTAAAAGCGCCAGGCAACCACTGCCTCGCGCAGCGCAGCTTCCAGTCGATCGCATTGCGCAAGACGATCCTCGATCGTGCGTCGATGTTCTTCGAACGCCAACTGCTGCCATGCGCTGTCGAACGCAAACGTGCTCAGCCAGCGCCGGTGTGCTGCCCTCCAGTCGGCTCGACCGGTATAGCCGACCCCATGCGAAAGCAGAAAGGACTTCAGCCGCTGACGCGCACGCTTCAGATCATCCTTGGCACTCACCCATGCCCGTGCCAGATCGCGAAACGCTTCGTCTTCGACGGTAGGGACATAGACTTCCGACAGGTCGCCAGCCCTGAGCGAACGCGCCAGTTTGATCGCGTCGCGCCGATCGGTCTTTACGCGCTCTCCCGGCTTCCTTGGAATCAGGGACGGTGCACACACCATGCAGTCGATTCCCTTCTGCTGAAGTTGACGGTAAAGCCCGTAACCACATGGGCCCGCCTCGTAGACAATACGGATGCGCGACGCCTTCGATTGCAGACGCTTGCATAAGCGATCGATATCCGTCTTCGTGGTGCCGACCTTGCCGAGCAGTTCAACCTCGCCCATGCCGAGCGCATAGGCGGCCGTGATCGACTCCTTATGGACATCGAGCCCGACGTACAGCGTGCTATCGTGTTCCATGCTGGCCTCCGTGCTGGAAATCGCCGGGTGCGGCCCTGTCCGCACCGTGCGGCTCTGGCAGCAATGCTAACCCGCGTTTGATTCCTCACGGCAGGCCAGCCTTTGCCCCACGGGAGTCATACTGACTAGCTAGCCTGGTCCGATTCACAGGTAACCCATGACAAACTTCGACCCTTCGTACGATCAGTCCGTATCGTCCATCCACAATCGTCTGTTCTTCCGGTTGTTTCAAGCTGGCAACACGCTCGACCGGCAGACGACCAGGGCGCTAGGCATCACGACAGTGCAATGGGCGGTACTAGGCGCACTATCGCGCTCCCAGGCGGCCGACGGAATGTCGTTCTCGGAACTGGCTGACACTCTCGTCGTGAGCCGACAAAGTCTTGATGGCGTCCTGAAGCGGCTGGAGCGCGAGGAGCATGTGCTGCGCGTGGCCGACACAGTCGACCGGCGGGCGAAGAAGGTCATGATGACCCCAAAAGGCCGAACGTTCTGGGACAACCTGCAGCGCAAGATCTACGAGTTCTATCGGCAGGCAGTAGCGAGTTTTCGCTTCGACGACAAAGTATCGCTGATCCACTTCCTTAATCAGTTCAATAAAGGTATGGACTACGTGAAACTCGATGATCAAAACGAGAGCGAATCGCTTGACTTGGCGATATCACTACAGGAAATAGACTGAGTCGAAGCCACGATCTTCCTGAATATTCTCAGCTCTCAGAAGAATTCGTGATAATGTTGGCCTTTGCAAAAGATAATGCACCGCGACTTGCATTCGTTATCGCTACCCGATAAAAATCGAACATGGTATAGCAATACTTCGATCCTTTCTTGCAAATCGCATGTAACTCTTGGCAACGTTGTCCGCCCAAATACAGCCTATAGAATTCGACTGTAAATTACTGCTGCTCGCCACACATCATCATTATGCATTCCGCATGGACCGCACATTACACGGCACACATGTGCCCTCAGGCAGCATCAGCGACACCATCGCATACGCTGCCTGAGTCAAACCCCGGGATCCAGGCACAGTCCATCGTGTTACCCAAGATCCCGGTGAAACTTCATAAGTGGCCGTTCCGCCACGTGGGTCGATCCCCTTGCCTTGCAATTGGGGCTCCCATCCACCAACGCATTGATTACTCGACACGACACGCAGAACGGACAAGGTCTCATAGGCAGTCGTAGCTCGCTGCGACTGTAGGATTCCCGCTGACGAAGGTGATCTTCTTTGGATACACGCAAATGGGCATGCTGCGAGTCGTATTGCCGCTGGTTGCCTGCAACGTGACCTTGTCGGGAACCGCCCCCTTTTCCACCCAGTCGGTGAGTAGGCTATACATCTGGCCCGGCGCGAAATTCGGAATGATAGCCGCGGGATTCGATGTGCCATTGGGAGTGCTGTGCCCGAGACCTGGCACGAGATACAGTCGATAGAAGTTTTGAACGGCCGCCATGCTCCCCATCTGCGCCGCAACACGATTGTAGTAGTTAATTGTGCCCTGCGGGGCGATTAACTCGTCGGCCAGACCATGGTAAGTGAGAAGCTTGCCTCCACGATTTCTGAATGCCGACAGATCCGGATTATCAGTATTGATGCCACCGAACTCGGACTGCAGCGCAACCCCGCGATCATAAGCGTTCGACAGCTGGACATATGACAACTGCTTCCACAGCGATTGTCCATTGCCTGTCGCATTAGTGAATCCGGTGCCTGCGACAGTCGGATTCTGAAGTTCCAGGGCCACCATGTCGGACGCTATGATGAACTCTTGATTAGGATTGGCCAATCCGAGGAAGAACGGTGAATAGAAAGCGGTCCCACGCGTCAGGCCGAACCAGCGGTGATTCCCGTTACCCATAAGCGTGGTTGACGACGCTTGCGACCATCCATTGTCGACTGCGGGGTCTGGCACGCTGCTATCAGCCGTCATGCCATACCAGATCTTATTGACTACCTGCGCCTGCGTTCTTGTCACGCAAGCGGAAGTTGCATTCGTGCCGCCATCGGAGACGCAGAGCACGTTCGGATCCTTTAGCGGATCATACGCGCAGCTAGACGGATCGATGATGTATCCCAGGTGCTGTCCGCCGGTGATGTCACATGCGGCGATAGCTGCATTGGATACCAAATCTTCCTGTTCCGTGCTTAGCGGTGTGCCGCCGAGATCTCGTTGGAACACGATCTGTGGATACAGTTCGCTAGTAATGAATCGTGTCCAGTTGATCGCCGGGTACAGCGCAATTATCCCGTCGAAATCGTTCGGATTGTTCTGGGCAAGGTTCAACCCTTGGCGCCCCCCTGTCGAGCCGCCGTCCCAATACGAGAACTTTGGGACGCGTCCGTAGTAAGCCGCTGCGAGCGCCTTTGTCTTTACCGCTTGTTCATGAACAGCTCGCGATGCGAAGTCGGTCCAGAGGGTGCTGTTGATGGTCCCGTCCGGATTCATCGCAAATGACCCCACGCCCGGAATGGTGTGCCCAGTGTCGGTCGTCGATGAAACGGCACCTTCGTTACCGGCAACACTTGCCGCCGCAACACTGGCAATAGCGGTCGCAGAGCCCGCGGTTCCACCCTGCCAGCCGCTACCTCCGATCGCATGGACACGGCCGTTCCAATTTGACCTCGACGGCAGCCAGATCTCGATTCCGATTCCAGCTGAAGTCGACGGGGCACCGGCCGGCCCGGCGTTTCCGGGGCCAACGCTGAGCTTTACCATGCAGACGTCATTAGCCGCGGTCTGCGCGCTGCCACTGCTCTCGTCTCCAAGGACGAGAGGGTCCCCTTTTTTGAATGCTTTCACCGCTACTACCGACGTTTGAGCATCCGGCTTGAACGACGTCTTAAGCGTGTCGTCGCATACCAGAGACGCGTTCACTGCCGAATTGCTATTGTCTCCGTTGCAGGCAGTGAGCACCGGAACTGCGAACATGCAAGCTACCGCGCCTAAACGCGCATTCCTAATCCTCGATCGTTTGGATAGGTTCATTTTCATCTCCTCTCGCGTGGCGTCTTTCACTCGACATTGCCGGGCAACTTGGTGGGACCTAGACTTCCCTGCCCGCGGCCGTATCACCTCGGAGCGGACGATAACGGCGCTAGTCGACACGGGTCTATCGAAATTCGACTGCTGCGTTTCAACTTTCTGCTGTCTGGCGCCATGGGTTTCCCCGAGGTTGTGAACGGCCAACCGAGAGCCTTAGAATGCTTCCGGGATTTTTGGCAATGTGTTTTTGCTCTGCTATCAGATACGACGGAGATATCTCTCCTTGAAGTCAGACTGGGGAACTTGCGATACCGCGTCCGGAACCGACGGCGACAAATTGCTCATCCCCGTGAGACGTGCCCACTCGTCTTGGTCTGGACTCCCGATGATGATTCAGATGCTTCCGGGAGACGCCGAAGTCACCAATTTGATACCAAACCATCATTCTCTCGCCATAGCCCGCTCGGGCCGCAGGAGACGCCGATACGCGAGCCGCAACTATGTTCGCGACCTTGATGCGTCCCCGATGATGTTCGATCTATATAGTGACAACTATTGCGTCGATCACGCGACTTGGCAGGGCGTCCGGGGCGAGGTAGTGGGTGTGCAGTTCCCGGCCGTGATGGTGAATCAACTGCTGCATGCTCAAGGCAGCGGCTTCCATTTGACGACAACCCACGAATTGTTCGATGCCCCCCTCACTGAGCTGACGATATCGCTTTGGTACGAGGCAGAGGCAGGTGGCCCGCGGGGCGCACTCTACGCGCAGGGTCTCTCCATCGCTTTGTTGGGCCTATTAATAGAGCGCTATGGGGCATGTCGCCGAGCCGACACGAAGTCCAGAGCGAAATTTTCCACTTCGGAGCGCTTGCTCCTCCGCGACTATATTGCGCAAAACCTCGCCACGGATCTTTCGGTCGAAATTCTCGCAACGCTTGTCAGCATGAGCCCGTCGCACTTCTCTCGCGCCTTCAAAGCGACTTTTGAAATGGCACCGTATGGCTATGTCACCGAACGGCGTATCGAATCTGCTAGCCGGATACTTCAATCGGATACGAGTCGCTCCATTGCTGACATTGCGTATGGTCTCGGTTTCTCAAGCCAGTCGCATTTTACGGAAGCGTTCCGACGCAAGATCGGCACGACGCCGGGGCGATGGCGTTCCAGAAATTGACGAGCGGGTAGCTTCCGCTGTTCCTGACTGCGAGAGCGATAAACAAGGCGGACTTCGACGAGCCGGCCCGTCCGTAGCTGGACATCCGCCTGCCTTCGATCGACGCACTGCTGGCCGCAGGGTCGAGCGCAATCGTGCGAGTCTCAACGGCTCCTATGAACGGAGCCATGCCGAGTCCGCCGTTACCGAGTTCTCGCTTTCGCCGTACGGTGCGGGAGATTGCAAATTTCTGCTCCGCGCTGCTGCAGTCAAGCTGGATACATACCATCAGTTCCAGATCGATCACCTGACGAGAAACAAGGGCGCGTAGAGTGTGAAGACCGAGATTCCGATTCGGCAGATCAACCTCATGTCCTCGCTGCCGATCTGATTCGGCAGGAACGTGGCATTCGGCATGGCATCGCCCGCCACGAAGCGCTGACGGCAACCGCCCGGCGTGCCGCGTAGTTCGGCATGTCGATCCGGAAAAACTCACTCATCATCGCGCAAAGGGACGCACCGCATCCTGATCGGTTGCCATGATCGCCGGCATCGTGCTCTTCAAATAGTCGACCCAAGTGCGAATCTTCGCGTCGACATATTGCCGGGACGGATACATCGCATACACTCCCATCTGCTGCGACTTGTACTCGGGAAGTATCCAGGCGAGTTCCCCGTTGCGCAGCCCGCCAATCGCTGAATAGATCGGAATCAGGCCGATCCCCAGGCTTTCCCGCACGCCAGCGGCAAGCGCTTCCGGCGTATTGACTTCCAGCATCGCGGGCCGAAGTCGAATCGTCTGCTCTCCGTCTGGCCCGCCGAAAGTCCATACGTTCATCGGGAATTCCGGCGTGTTCAAGTGGATGCACGTGTGCTCCAAGAGATCGCCGGGATCTTGCGGGATCCCATGCGCATCGAGGTAAGCGGGTGACGCGCACGCGATACTGAACGCGGCGCCGATTCTTTGCGAAATCAGTGCCGAATCCGACAGCGCTATCGCCGCAGCGATGGCCACGTCATAGCCTTCGTCGACGAGATCAACCGAACCATGGGCAAGCGTGAGCTGCACCCTAACGTCTGGATAGCGTCTCTGATATTCACCGATCGCTTTGATCAGATAGTGCTGACCAAATCCAATAGGCGCGCGCACTCGTAGTTTTCCAGACGGACGTGCATGTGCCCTCGCCGCTTCCGCTTCGGCTTGATCGACATGGGCGAGGATTTGCCGGCAGTGCTGGAAATATCTCGCCCCGGCTTCGGTCATCGCGACGCGACGTGTCGTTCTGTTGAGCAACCGAGTTCTCAGATGGCGCTCGAGATCGGAGACCGCGCGTGACGTATGGGCTGTCGTGAAGTCAAGGCTCGATGCGGCCGCAGTGAAGCTTCCCATTTCGACGACGCGCATGAATACGCGCATATTTTGAAGTGTATCCATAGAGCGTCCAGATGTGACCTGCCGCGATTGTTGCACGGTCCGCAAAAAACATCATTGCAATCCACTTAAAAGCAGATTGCAAAGACGGCGATTTATCGCAGCATTTGCAAAAAATACAATCTGTTCCACCCTGGGAAGCCGGTCCGGCATGGTCCTTGGGCGTATCCGGATTCAAAATATGGATGTCGTGAAATCGCCAAAACCCGCGCGAGCGGCGGAATGGTCCACCATCGCGACGGACTGGCTCCAGACGGACGGCCTCACCTGGCTGTATATGGCGAAGGTCCTACTCGCGGTGTTTCTGTCGCTCTTCATTGCGATGAAACTCGAGCTCCCGCAGCCGCGCACGGCGATGACCACCGTGTTCATCGTTATGCAGCCACAGAGCGGCATGGTGTTCGCGAAGAGCTTCTACCGGATCTGCGGCACGCTGGTCGGCCTAGTCGTGATGCTAGCGCTCGTCGGCTTGTTTCCGCAGCAACCAGAGCCATTCATCGTATGCACGGCCCTTTGGGTCGGAATCTGCACGGCCGGTGCCGCACGAAACCGGAATTTCCGCTCATACGGCTTCGTGCTCGCTGGCTACACGGCTGCGCTGATCGGTATACCGGCGTCCCAGCACCCCGACAGCGCTTTCCTGTCCGCGTTGACGCGCGTCGCCGAGGTGGTGCTCGGGATCGTCTGCGCCGGCGCCGTTAGCGCGCTGGTGTTCCCGCAACATATCGGGCCTCGCATGCGTACTTCGGCCGGCACGCGCTTCCAAACCTTTGTCGACTACGTCTGCGCGTTGATGGGCGGGCGTATCGATCCCGACAGCATCGAGTCGGCCAACGCCGATTTCATCGCGGATGCCATCAGCTTTGAATCCTCGAGAAGCATGGTGCTCTTCGAAGGCCCAGAGGGTCGGCGGAGAACGGTGCGATTGGCGCGTCTCAATGCGGAATTCATGGCGGCGGCCACACGGCTTCATGCACTCCACCAGCTGATGGACAGACTACGGACGTCGCAATCCGCGGCCGTCGTTGTCGCGTTGCACGAGCACTTCAGAGAGATTCCGCCGCTACTCTGTCGAAATGGGACGTCGTCCGAAAAGCCGGAGGATGCGGCCGTAGTCGCGAATCAATTGCACGCGTACAGGACAACATTGGCCGACCGAGCGACGAAGCAACGAAGCCTGTTGACCAACGAATCGGCGATCGCCCTGTTGGAATTCGAGACCGGCATCGAGCTTCTCCGCCGATTTGTCGACGACATGCAGGCCCTGGCCGCAACGTATGCGTCCTTGGTGGGCTACGGTCATGCCCGGGACGACTGGGATGGCACATTTGAACCGAAGACGAGCATGCTCGCAGCATGCGTAGCCGGCGTGCGCGCCGCGCTTGTCGTAACGCTGCTCGGATCATTCTGGATCACCACCGCGTGGCCCAGCGGCACGACTTTCACGCTCGTCGGGGCCGCAATTTGCGCACTAGTATCTTCCACCGCGAATCCGAGCCGCACCGCGCGGCAAATGGCCGGCGGGACGATTCTCGCCGCCATCGCCGGCATGCTAGCGACATTCGGCCTCTACCCTCGGATTGACGGCTTCCCGCTGCTGTGCGTCGCACTCACGCCATTTCTGCTGCTGGGCCTGTTCATGTCGGTTCGGCCACAATGGGCGGGGTACGGCGTTGGCTATTGCATCTTCTTCTGCTTTCTTGCCGGGCCGGACAATATGACTGTCTTCGCGCCGGACGCATTCATCAACGACGCCATCGCCCTCGTCCTGGCAATGCTCGCGTCGTCACTTTCATATGCGGTATTTGCGCCCCCGGCCGCCGCATGGCTGCGTCGTCTACTGCTGATCGAAATCCGACGGCACATCATAACTGCGTGTGACATGCCGGTGCGCCGCGACGTTAGGCACTTTCGCTCACGCTTCGAGAGCAGCGCTCGCGATTTGGCCTTCCAACTTCTTGTGTTTTCCGGATCCGGACCGGCCGCGCGGAAAGAAGCGTTGCGGTGGTTCTTCATCGTGATCGAAATCGGTAGCGCGATGATCGATCTTCATCAAGCCTGCTATGCGCCGCTAGTCGAAAAAACACCTCGTGACGCAAAGTACTTTGCAGATTTGGACACATTGCGAAACCGGATCGGGGGGCTATTTCGCCATCCGACTCGGGCACGATTCAATCGAGCATTGTCGGCAACACGTGCGGCAACCGATGCGGCGACGCCGTTCCTCGAGGAAATGTCAGCAACCGAACTCTCGGACGAGCGTGGTCGGCGCATCTGGCAGATCGTCGGACACCTACATCTCATTCGTTCAGCGTTGCTCGATCCTCAATCGCCACTTGAAGAAGTGATCGCGAAGGGTAACTCCGAGGCGACGCGGAGCACATAGCATATCCAGACGGAATGCCGGTGCCTATACGAAATTTTCGCCTCAACCAACAAGCCGTACATCGAATACGACCTTACTCGGACTGCGCACGAACAATGGTTGTGCAGATGATGGCCCACCCTTGCTCAGGTCGAGCAAATCACCCGGTGCGTCTATATCATTCAAATTCACGGAGAAAAGCCCACGATGTGTAAAAGCAAGTTCATATTTTCGATCGCGCTTATCGTCCCCGCATTTGCGTTTCCCCAAACCAGCCAACCGTTGTCGCGCGTGCAGGTGTTCGACGATCTGGTTCGATATGAAAAGGCTGGCTATTCCCCGGCATTGAGCACCGATGCGTCTTACTATCCTTCAGATCTGGAGGCAGCCACAGCGCGAATAGAAGCCGCCCGCTCACATATGGTCGACTACGGCGCGACGGCTAACGGAAATGTCGAATCGAGACGTTCGACTGATTCGATCGAGCATTGAACCTCCGTTTCCTGCCGTGGCCTTTTCGACAGGCAGGACGTGGCCGTCAGCGCCCCATGCCCGCACGATTACCGGCCCGAAGAGGACGGCTTTTGCTCGAAACTCGCTCGAGCCCGCACTGCCAATGGTGGGCCGTGAATGCGCTGCAGGTCGGCACCTTTTTTCCTGAACCCGGGATGCGCGACGATGCATCGGCGAGGAACGATGGATGCAAAATCGGATAAATCGTCACAGGCTGTAGAACCGAGATGCACGAGCGCTATCGGTAGGGAGCGCGGCACCGGCAGACACAGAAGCTCTATGCCAGCGTGCAACCCGGCACTGCGGTGACGACAGACCGGTGCGCACGCTGCAACTACATCGCCCACGATCACAGGCTCGCGCATCTCCGATACCGGCGCTTCTACGCCGAGTCTTCATTGAGACCGAGGACTCGGTGCCTGGAAGCACTATCGTTCATGGGCTCCTATCCAGCTCACCGTCGCCACGCTAGGCGGCACACAATTTTGCATCATGTATATGATGAATAGTCCATGAAAATCACCTCCACCCCGCCAAATCCATCGTAAAAAAACATAGCCAAGAACGCATATTATATCATGATCTTGTTGTATTTTGTTACCGATGCGCTAGAATAGGTCGGCCGCCGCAAGCGCCGGTATTGATGCGGGTGTGAAACCGACTGGGGCGACTGCCAACTTGCAGGACGTAGGTCTCACGCCCGAACTCTAGGTTGCGCAACTCAGTGCGGTCCTGGTGCAGGAACGCTATTTGGGCAGCGCATTTGGCCCTAATGTTTTGCAGGGTACGAGGCAACAGCGTCAGGCAGCCCCTGCTATTTCAGCGCTATTTTCACAGGAACCCCACCATGCTAGATGCCTATCTGTACGCCGGGCTTAGGACGCCGTTCGGCCGAGTCGGGGGCGCGCTCGCCCCAGTCCGCCCTGACGATCTCATCGCCGCTGTTATTCGTCGCGTTGTCGAAGACAGTCCATTTCGCGCCGACCAGATCGAGGACGTGGTCTTGGGTTGTGCGTGCCAAGCCGGCGAGGACAGCCGAAACATCGCTCGCCATGCTGCACTATTGGCCGGCCTGCCTGCTAGCACGCCGGGCCAGACTGTGAATCGACTCTGTTCGAGCGGCCTCGCCGCAGTCCTTGACACGGCTCGAGCTATCACCGCCGGAGAAGGTGAACTATATGTAACAGGTGGTGTGGAAAGCATGAGCCGCGCTCCCTTCGTCGTCGCCAAGAGCGAGGCAGCGTTCGGTCGGGAGTTCAAGGTTTATGATTCGGCGATCGGCGCCCGTTTTCCGAATCCTGCGATTGAACGTGAGTTCGGTGCCGACACGATGCCGCAAACCGCCGATAACGTGGCCAGTGACCTCGCCCTGACTCGCGATGACAGCGATCGCTTTGCGGCAGGCTCTCAGGCAAAGTTTGCCGCTGCGCAGATGTCTGGATTTCTCGCCGGCGAAATCCTTCCGGTTTCGGTGCCTACCGGCAAAAAAAGTCCGCCCAAAGTGATCGAGGTAGATGAGCATCCTCGTGCGGAAACCACAATAGACACATTGGCGGCGCTCCGCCCGCTTCACGCGGGGGGCGTGACGACCGCCGGAAACGCATCAGGCGTAAACGATGGCGCAGTGGCATTACTCGTGGGAAACCGGGCCGTCGGCGACGAGGCCGATACCAAGCCCATGGCTCGAATTCTGGCGGGTGCCGCAGCTGGCGTTGAACCTCGAGTGATGGGCATCGGGCCAGCCTACGCGATTCCCAAAGCGCTTGAACGGGCTGGATTGACGCTGAGCGATATGGACGTCATCGAGATCAACGAGGCGTTCGCTTCGCAAGTGCTCGGATGCCTGAAGCTATTAAACATTGCGTTCGACGATCCGCGCGTTAATCCGAACGGCGGTGCCATCGCAGTCGGACATCCTTTGGGCGCATCCGGCGCGCGTATTTTGCTGAATGCCGCACGAGAGCTCGAGCGACGCGGCGGACGGTATGCGGTGGTCAGTCTGTGCATTGGAGTTGGGCAAGGATTGGCGGTCGTCATCGAGCGGGTCTGAGTAGGACCGGGGATCGAGAAGCAACACAAAAAAGTATGTCGGAACGGCACTTCATCTATTCCGTTCCGACATGCCATTCGTCGATTTGCCAAAGTGGCACGGCGAACGTGTGCGTATTCAGACTACTCTATTGTTTCCCTGACCTGGTCCACCACTATGAAAATTGCCTTCATTGGCGGCGGTAACATGGCCGCCGCACTCATTGGCGGCTTGATCCGCAAGGGCGTATCCGTCGAGCATCTGTACGCGATCGCACCGAGCGAGGAAACACGCAAACGCAACGAGGAACAGTTCGGGATCCGCACCAGTATGGCCGCCGACGGTGCGCTCGCCGAATACGATGCGGTTCTGCTTGCGGTCAAGCCGCAAATCGCAAAAACCGTGGCCGGATCGCTCGCACCTCACTTGAGCGCGCATCAGGTCGTTATCAGCATTCTCGCTGGAGTCCGCGTCGAAGACCTGTCTCGCTGGCTAAATGGCCACGCTCGCATCGTGCGCGCAATGCCAAATACGCCCGCGCTAATTGGAATGGGCGCGACCGGCCTCTTTGCCAGCAGAAGCGTGGACGCGGCGGGCCGTCAACTCGCCAGCGACGTGCTCAGCGCCGTCGGCCAGACGGTCTGGTTCGACGACGAAACGAAGATCGACGCGGTTACGGCCATTTCGGGCAGCGGCCCAGCTTACGTGTTCTATTTCATTGAGGCTCTTGAGGACGCAGGGCGCCGGCTCGGAATGGACGAGCAGCAGAGTCGCGCGCTCGCCATCGCAACCTTCGCAGGTTCGGCCCAGCTCGCGCTGCAGTCTCACGATTCGCCGGCAGTACTGCGCGAGCGCGTGACGTCCAAGGGAGGTACGACAGCGGCGGCGCTCTCGTCATTCGATGCCTCCAACATCAAGGATGCGATTGTGTTCGCAGCATTCGCGGCGAACGCCCGTGCAAAAGAAATGGGCGAGGAATCCAGCAAACAATGATGTTGAGCATATTGTTCGACGAACTCGTTTCGCTCAATTGATCCGAGCGTATCTTCTCTAGCCGCCTGAAAATTGAAATGGCGCAAACAGGCCGAAATCAGCCTTCCAGGAAATCATGACCAGTTCCGCTACCAAAGTCTTGGGAGAAGATTTCGTCTTTCCCCATCCTCTCGATCAGCTACCCCGCCGTCTCTCGGATTTCACTGATCTACGCATTGAACGGTTTATCACAAGCGACGGCGTCGAGCTCGCCTACTGGACTGCGGGCGAAGGGGCGCCAATCATCTTTGTTCCGGGTTGGAGCGCGAGCGGAGCGCACTACATCAATGTGCTCTTTCTGTTGCGAAAGAAGTATCGTGTGTACGTTCTTGACCCTCGGAATCAGGGGCTTTCACAGCGCGTCAATTTTGGTATGCGTATTGCACGATTTGCTATGGACCTCAAGGAATTCTTGGACCACTTGGGAATCGATCGTGCGCACTTCTGTGGATGGTCTATGGGCGCTTCCGTCATCTGGGCCTATATCGACTTATTCGGTACCAGAGCAATACGAAAGGCAGTTTTCGTGGACGAGCCCATTTCAATTTACTGTCACTCAGACTGGAGCGAAGCGGAACGTTTGGCAGCAGGCGGCATGACGACGTCGGTCGAGAGAATGATTGCCGCGTTCGTCGATGGCGCGTCAACAAACAGCTTGATTGTTGATGCGAAGGTGGTCGAACGATATCTCACACGAGGATCAAAGCCCTACGAAAACTCAGAGGCGTTCGCGAACTATTTCATCAGGAACGATCCTGCCTTCCTGAAACTCGTTCTTTTCGATCACGCAACCAATGATTGGCGTGATGTGTTGCGAAGCAAGATCAACATTCCGACCGCCCTGTTCACCGGGGAAGAAACGAATAATGTTCCGAGTCAGCGTTGGGCTCAATCCGTGATCGAAGACGCAAAACTTCACATCTACACCAGGGGCGATGAAGGAGATCACTTCCTGATGTTTAAAAACCCCTTTAAGTTCACGAACGATTTATGTGCGTTCCTTGAATCCGTGGATTAGCACCAACCTGACGATTCACCTTCTCTTATTCCAAATGAGATACCTTCGCTCATGGCGGCTCACGCAATGCAACGACCCACTGGCTTAGAGTTTTTCCCACACTACCTTTAGACTAGTTGCTACTCCGATAGGAAGTATCGATTGCCTACTTTTCTCATCGATACGGTAAGCCACACTTCCATTTCGCGTGCCACGATTGCGAGCAATTACACGATCCAGGCACATACATTTTGATTTTTTAAGGACCTCCATCATGCCCGTTGTGCGAGTAAGCTGGTTTGAAGGTAAGGACAGCGCTGCCAAGAAGGCAGTCGCAGCCGAGATCACCGAGAGCATCTCCAAGAATACTGGCACCGATCCAAAGTACATCTACGTCATTTTCGAAGATGTTGCGCCGTCGGATTGGGCTGGCGGTGGCCAACTTTTTGGTGAAGCATCGGCAACATCCTGAAGCTATCCGCTTGTGAATCGTCAGGAGATGGTTTCTCGCTGCGGGAAGCAAGCCATCGGCGCAACGCCGCCGATGGCGCGATTTGAAAAATGCGAGGTATAGTAATGCTACCAGCGTACCAATATGCTGAATTTTCACCGTCGACGATCACTTACAATCTAGACCGACATTTTTTCCAACGCATAGTGAATCTGAGGCTCTAGCTTCAATTTGACTGACCCGCCTTTGCATCCAAGCGTCCCGGACAAAGAGGTAGTCGTCAGTAGCCGCTTTTCGGGCCTCGTCGAACGGTAAAGCCTGCGCTCTTGCGTTGGTCATCTGCACGAGAGTCAACCCATTGGCAACCGTTGCATTTGACACTTTGCCGATTGGAGAAATCTGTTGGTCTCCAAACATCGCAACAGAATCTCGAAGTGTCCGGGGCCCCATAAGAGGAAGCACCAAATACCGCGAATCACGCCATCCCCACGCCGCAAACGTCTGACCAAAATCAGCGTCCTCCTTCTGTATTCCAAGACCGGTCGCCGGATCAAAAATCCCGCCAATTCCTACCGTTGCATTTACGACAAATCGACCTAGAGACTTTGCAGCCCTTCCCGGCCTGCCTTGCAGAATTTGATTGACAGCAGAGGCCGGTTCTTTCAGGTTTCCAAAGAACTTTGTGACACCTGTCTGCACTACGTTGGGCGTAATGGTGTCGTACACTTTCGCAATAGGATGAGTAACAAACCTGTCCAGTACGTTATTTACGCCGTGCATACGACGATTGAAACCCTCCCAAGGGTCATTCACCATTACATTTTTTTGCTCCAAATCAAATGCGCGATGAACTATCGAAGCTGATCCTTCGTTCCTTGCCACAGAGGTGATATCACGCCCATCCAACGGTCCGACGATCTCTTGACCCGCCGACACTTCCCGGGCCCGCTCATCCGCAATTTCTGACGTCGACTGCGTCAGAGCCGGCGCATAAACCGACAAGCCGATTTCCTCCTGCCTCTTGACATTCCCAGCACATCCACAAATAAATGTAGCAATCCAGATTACTAGTACGATGCGAGCCGAATTCATCGAATTTCCTCTTTCATATTTGAATGTCGAGCCATTTCTACACGTGCCCACCCTATTACTTTATGACCGATTTACTTACTTCCCACTTACACGCTCGAACGGCTCTTATCAAGCATCGACGTCAGCGTCGCCGGTCAGATGTGCGGATAATCGGAGAAAATGTTGACATAGATGATATGTTGACCCCATCAATCTTCTCGCAAACCATTATCTGCGAAGAAAACAGTAAACCTCGCTCCAGACGATTGATTTTTGACCGATATTGACCACCCATGCGCACGCACAATCTCGCTGCAGATAGCGAGGCCTAACCCGGCTCCCTCATGGATCGTACCAGGGGCTCGCCAGAATCGCTCGAACAAGAACGGAAAGTAATCGGGGTTAATTCCCGGCCCCTGATCTTGAACGTGTATCGCGTCCGAGACTACGAGGACATGCACGGTTGAACTCGGTGGAGAAACGTTGATCGCATTTTCAATTAGATTCTTTAACAGAACGAAAAATGCCCCTTCGTCGGCAATCACATGCTTCGCCGGGCTGAACTCACTCACCTCGAGTTTGACATGCATGCTATTGGCCTTTCGACCCAAGTAATCGGTGACATCCTGCACGGCACTCGACACCTTCACATCACGAAAACTGAAATTCTGCTCTTCGCTCACTTCGGCTAGATGAAGAAGTTGCCGGACTTGTCTTGCCATCAGATCGATTTCCGAGATCAGTTGCTCTTTATCGTCTATATCTGGATGGAGTTCGATTCTCCCTCTAATCAGAGTCAGCGGCGTTTGCAGCTCATGAGCAGCCGATGAAATAAAGCGATGCTGAACAATATATCCATTTTCCAGGCGGTCGAGTGTTTCATTAAATGCCTTGATCAACGGCTTTATTTCCAACGGAATATCGACAGTAGACAAGCGCGCAGTTATATTTCGTGGCGTAATGAGTGCAGCTTCGCTAGATGCATTGCGCAACGGCTTGAGCACTCTGCGTACTGTCAACGTCATGGCAAGCCCAAAGACGATCGTCGCGAAGAACAGAAACAGGATTCCTTTCGCAACTCTGCGAATGGGCTCGATTTCCTCACTCGCGATGATATCCACTAACTTCTCATCGATCGATGTTTGAATAAAGAAGCTTGTCGCACCTCGTGGCAGCCGCAGCGTAACAACCTTGAAAGTCCCCTGCCTATCCGTGACACTGGATTCCGTTCGCGTTATGAGACCGTTGATCCTCGGCCATTTCATGCGGCCTGCCCCACGAGAAGCCGCCACGACCTGCGCGCGACCATCCAGTATCTGATAGCTCGCAGCCTCGGGAAACGTATCAAAGAACCAAACCAGATGCTCCGGCAACCGGACCGACAATCCATTATGTTGCTCATCGAACTCGACGTAGGTAGCAACGTTACCGGGGCTAATCACTTTGTCGGGGCGACCGAGTATCTGTTCTGGAAAATATTTCAATACGACAACTATGACACCCGCCAGCAGCGCAGTACTGACAGTCAACGCGATAATACTCGTGAAAAGCAATCTCGCGGCCAAGCTTCTAACCCAATAGCGCAACCGGTCTAGCATACTGTCACCACGATCGATCTTTCCGGTTAAAGTGCATACCCAGCATCTCGAACGGCATGTATCAGTCGAGGAATATAACCACCATGCATCAGGACTCTACGCGAGCAATGCCCCATCGATCCACTGATCGGGAATTTCTCGAACCATCCGGATGGATGGACGTTGCAATCGCTTCCCTCAATCGAACACGCCCAGACAAGTACGAAGAGTCACATATTTCGCTCGAGCCATTTGAACTGAGTGATGGCTCAGGCGAAATCATGTGTCGCGTTCACCTGCCAACCGTGTACCCACATCACTGGCACTTCGCGTCGTTTCGCCCGCATTCAGTGCAAAGCCCGCGCCCCTCACGTTGCAAATCCATGTGTCCGCTCCGAGCGCCCGCAACTTCTTACGCAGGCGGTGCAACGTTACCTCGAGTGCATTCGGTGTAACAGCCTCTCCTAATCCCCACGCTGCATGCTCCAGTGCCGCATGCCGGACCGTCCGACCTTGTGCGGACGCGAGGCATTGCATAATCTGCAGTTCAGCCGGTGCCAAGAGAACTGACTCCTTCCCGCGATACATCGACCGCTCCCGAGGATCGATGGACACATCACCGTACTGCACGACAAGATCGGTCAGCGCCTGTGGCCGGCGCATCAGGGTTCTCACACGAGCAATCAACTCACTCATCGCAAATGGCTTGGTCACGTAATCGTCCGCACCACTCTCTAGCCCGTCGATTCGATCATGGAGCGCATCGCGGGCAGTCAGCATTAGACAGGGTGTCATACAGCCCGTGCCACGCAGCGACCGCAAAAATGCCAGACCGTCACCGTCAGGCAACGCCCGATCGATCAACAGCACTGCGTAGTCTCCAATGGAAATCCCATTTCTCGCCTCCGACAGGGTATTGAAATGATCCGTTTCGATCCCGGCGGACGAGAGCGCCATTCGCACCATCTCGGCCAGTCGGTGATGATCCTCTATGAGTGCAATTCTCGACATACTGAAGCACTTATTTGAATTGATACGAATAGACAAGTCTCGCCTGAGGAATGAATCGACGCCCCACGATCGGACTTTCCGTCACACTGTTACCGAGACGAGTTGCCCCGACATCGATGCCAACCATCTGCTGACGCGTGATCCGGTAACTGGCGCGAGTTCCGACAGAAACATTCCATGTGGATTCGCCTGTATAAGCGGGCCGCCATGCACGAGCCTCCCAAGGGCGAACACCATAGTAGTAGTCGACGTATTTCGCGCTCCACCAGTTTGCCCCAACATAAGGCTCTAGACTCCATCGTCCAACCTCGAACGACCTGTTAAAGTCTACGTTCCCGACCGTGCCCTTGTTTCCGCCAAGCAAGAACCCACCGGATAGGGTACCGACAGAGGTCCTCCATTCAAGTGAGGGGCCATACCAGAATGCTCCACTTCGTTTCTCCATATCATTCAGTACTGGCGCGTCACTACCCTTGAACCCGTCAAATAATGCCGCCCGTCCACGCAAGACGACACTCACGTCGCTCCATGCGCCGATCTTCATATCCATTGTCGTACCGGCGACATGCACCCATTTGTTGTCAAAGGTGACTAATGGGATCGGCAGATAGCGCGTGCTATCCCCCTTATAGGGAGACGGCATTACCCCAACGCCGGCCCCCAAACCCCAGTGTGTAACGTTCGGTGAATTATTCAAGAACGAAAACCCGTCAGCGAACTTTCCGAAGGGTTGAGAGTCGGCATCCTTGGCCAGACCCGAGACGGGTTGCAACACAATCAGCGCCATCGCCGACACCAAGGCAGGATTCAAGCAGCACGCTTTCTTCACAGTCGGTCCTCATGTTTGTTCACAAGACTGGAACGACTGTATTGCGGATCGACTTACCAGATACTTACGCTCGTTGACGGCCCGGCTCATTCTCTACACCAGCGCCGCACGTTTGAATCGCTCCGAAAACTGGGCCGGGTCAGCGAGACGCTGCTAAATACAACCGCACTGGCCGGTGCTGATGAGGATTGCCCGTGACCGATGGGGCTACCACCCGGTCAAACTCCGGATCTTCGGAATCAACACTATCGGCGGGCCATGTCTCCAATCCATGGTCCGCCGATATCGCCGCTTGTAGATCGAACGGAGCCTCTGGCGGTGGTACGCTGCAACGCACGTGTTCCGCGATAGCCGGCCCGCTATACGGCTCAACAGTAGGGGACATTCATGGCTGGCTCGCGATGACATCGCGACAACCTGGATGTTCAGCCCAGCATTGTACTGGAGCCATCGACTTGGCCGCCAACCACGTCACCGCCGACAGCCGCAGCGCGAGGCGCCCAGAATCCAATAGAGCCGGCTGACGGCTCAGGCTTCGTCGTAGGGGGTGGTCTCATGAATGGCGCCCGCACCGACATCAAACTTGATAGCTACTTGTTAGCCATCTTCATAGCTGAACAGGGTTAAGCGCCTATGTGGAAAGCCACGTTCATCGCAACGGCATCACTCATATAGCGACAGTTCCACGCCAACCTTTAGGCAAAGCTCGCGTTTACCACAGTAATCATGCCTCCTTTCGGGGACATGAATGCACGGCTTGCGACTAGACGTTCATGTGAGCGCCCCATGGAACGTCTCGAGATCCGTGCACATGACGAGTCGGCATCCAGGACCCGCTCGCGCTATCTGAGCTCGCCGACGACTAGCCCGAAATGATAAAGGTGAGGAACATCACGTCCAGTTTTTTCGAACTGGAAAAAGATGCGCCGGAAGTCTTTGAGGCGCCGAAACAGGCGCTCGGCTTCGTCTCTACGCTTGTACATTTCTCGACCATATTCGCGTGGGCGAGGGCGGTTACTTTTCGTTGTAACGACGGGAATGGACTGCCTGATTTCTTCGGATTATTTCAGTCTCGGAGAACCACCTCGATCGCCTCTGTAAAACAATACTGCCGCTTAAACTCGTTGGGCGTCAGATAAGCCACTCCCCAACGCGCATCGAAGGGCATTGTAGCGACGTACAGTGCTCGATCACGACCTTCGCCTCAAGGTGCATCCCCAACCATTCTCGGCTCGTACATTCGAGCCCCGAATTTACCGTTGACGCTTTCATCCGGTCCATTGTTTGACAGCCCATCAGTCGCCTCGCCTCATTTGCATGCGCGCCCGTTCCGGGCGCGGTCCACATACAAAGAAACAGATGTGAACTGAGGAATTCAGCGACGCGCGAAACCTCGGCATACAGCCAATGACCGACCGCGCGATTGCGCAGAACCTGCACTTCCACCGTGCAAGCCGACTTGCCGTCGCGCTGGGGCACATGGCGGGGCCGGCTCTGGATCGTCGATCGCGATCCATCGCTTCGGATCCAACGCGTTCGAGCACGTCGAGAACTCGACGGCACCGAACTGTCCGCCGCACCTATTTCTTCGCACCGCAGTGCAACGACAGCAAGGTGCGCTCGTCGGCGCGGTTCATCGCATTCGAGCGAGTTACCTCACCGTGCGTCATTCGGCTCCGCGGTATCGGAGGCTCGCGCACCATCACCAACAGCAGCGGTGGTGCGCGACCCACCCGATCAAACTAGGGACCTTGCATGCGTGCCACCCGATCCTCTCGTGAGACTCGCCGCTTCCTAGCACCCGAATTCTCTGGTGGCAGCAGCTCGGCAATCGGACAAGCATCAGCCCATTGCTGAACCTCGTGTACGAGCCATCCTACCCTCCGGCCCGATAGCAGTCGCGGCTCAGGGAAGCTCTTCTCACGTACAAGCTTCTGTACCGTCGCCGGTGATAGTGAAAGTGCCACTGCCACTTCTTTCAGAGAGAAACAGATCTTCATTGCGACTTCACCTTTCGTCTGTTGCCGTTGATTCCCTGCGCGCGGAGGCGTTGTCAACGCGACAACAGGAGAATCGATGAGGTACGGCAAGCCCTTCATGCTTACGATAGACCGCGCACATACAAATTTAATGGGTGATGTCACGCGTGGCAAACGCACTTACAGAAACAAAATTCTGTTTGTCGGCGCTTCCATTGGACGATAGGTTTCCTCGAAGTTCCGCTACAGTCCTCTGCTAAAAGAGGCTGAGCCGAAATTCCTTGCAGCTCTGCCCCTTGGCGTTGATCCTTTTCAATTCAGGGATGGTGGAAATCCTATTCGGGCGGCATGTTCAGGAGATGAACATTGTTTCGCGCCTTACTTGTCGCGATGTCGTTGGGCGCAATTGCTAGCCGACCGTAGAGGTTACCGTCTGAAGTCAGCGTCAGAAATTTGGTCGCGAAAAACAGCCTCGCATGTCAGGCTCAGCGTCGCACGGTCCACACGCGAGATCGAGGCACGATCCAAGCGCGCGATATCCGATTGCTACCCACCCTCGAACACCAGCCACTACAATCGGTATCGCTGATCTACTTCTTAGCGGGATACGTCGCAGCGATCGATTCCAAGCGATGCGACAACTGCGTGAGCCACTCGCGCCGCTCCCTGTCATAGGTGTGTCTGTTGTAGACGCCGATGATTCCAGGTTGCACATGGCCGAGGACGGCCTCGGCAATCTCATTGGGACATCCCATCATTGCAAGCAAGGTCCGGGTTGTGCGTCGAAGATCGTGGGCTGACCAGTGCGTGACCGGCAAACGCGGCCGGTCGTGTTTCGGTGCGACCTTGCAATATGGTTGATGATAATAGACGCCGTGCTGGACCACGGTCTGGTCCATCGACGTCCCGCGCGACGATGGAAATAAGAAGGTTCCCTTGACCTGATCGAGGCGCCGTCGCACAACAACCTCAGCGCGACCGATCAGCGGCACGCGCAGATCCGTTGCCCTCTCGTTTTGCAGCCCCTTGGTCTTGTGTTTGGGGATAGTCCACCACAGGCCGTCGGCTTCCTCCGCCACCTCGGTACTCTCCATGGCGACGATCTCGCCGCCCCTCGCGCCGGTCCAAAGATAGAGCGTCAACGCATCAGCCACATTCAAACTGAAATTTGGCAACCACCGAATCAATGTGCCGAGTTCGTCAACCGACAGCACTCGTTTCTGCGTCCCTGTGTATTTCCCTTCGACCTTGCGCCCTTTGCTCTTCAATCGCCCTCTTAGAATATCCTTCCACCAATTCGCTGTGTTTTCGGGAAGGCGCCCGGCATCAAGCGCATAGTTCCAGGCACCACCAAGCTCCATGCGAAGGCGCGCCGCGAGAACAGGCGTCGACCGATATGAATCGAGGAAATCGAACGCCTGGGCGCGTGTGACGGTCGCCGCGCTTGCATTCGCAATAGGCCCCAGCATCGCCTTGAATATACGGGCGACCTCGATCGCTCCCTTTGTTTTCCGATTTACCTCTATGTACCCTTCCAGATAGTCGCGACACAGCTCCCTGACGGTGTACGTGGCCGGTGAGGGACGAGCAGCGGCTGCTTCCCGCTTTCGACGTAGAGCGGAAAGCTCGGCGCCAGAATCGCGCTCGACGCGGCTCTTTTCCCACGCAGATATCGCTGCGGCAAACGACATTGCGGGCCATTCGCCGAGCTTTACCTGCCGCATGCGGCCATCGACCGGCGACTTGTAGCGATATGTCCATGACTTGCGACTCGTCCAAGCTTGGAGGCGAAGTCCCGGAAACCCCTCAAAGGTCATGTGCTCGCCGCTCGGCAGCGCGGCCGCGACGCGTGCATCAAAGCGCATTCTTCCCTCAGCGTAGGTTTTCCCAAGGGAAGCATACGCGGCGTAGGTTTCGTGCACAACGCCGCGGAAACCTACGCCGACGCAGCAAGTTTAGCCAAGCGGAGACAAGCGTTGACACAACGAAAGAGCGCGGAAAATTCTTTAATTTTCGTTGCAATTCAATTACTTAAAGACGTCCCCGGATCAATTCGGACCACCTCGGACTAGTCCGAAATTTCCCCTACTCGTTCTCTTCGAAGTAATGCCCGAACTTGACCTGCTTGGTCCGGATGTAACGCTCGTTTTCCTCGCGCACGGGCACGGCGAGCGCCACGCGTTCACACACGGGAATGCCGTGCTTCACGAGCGTGTCGAACTTCTTCGGGTTGTTGCTCATCAGTCGCACCGACGTCACGCCGAGGATCCGCAGGATCGCGGCGGCCGAATCGTATTCGCGGGCGTCGTCGGGCAGGCCGAGGTCGAGATTCGCTTCGACGGTGTCGCGCCCCTGCTCCTGCAGCGCATATGCGCGGATCTTGTTGCTCAGGCCGATGCCGCGCCCCTCGTGGCCGCGCAGATACAGCAGCACGCCGCGATCTTCCGCCGCGATGTAGCGCAGCGCGAGATCGAGCTGCTCGCCGCAATCGCAGCGGAAGGAGCCGAACACGTCGCCGGTCAGGCATTCGGAATGCAGCCGCGTGAGCACGGACTGCTCGCCGGTGACGTCACCCATCACGAGCGCGAGATGTTCGGCATCGCTGCCCGATACGCGGAAAGCGTACGACGTGAATGTACCGTAGCGCGTGGGCAGCGACGCGGTGGCGACGAGCGTCACGCACTCGTCTGCCTGGCCATTGCCCTGCGTGGGCGATTGGGGACGCGAAGACATCATGAATTCAATCGAAACGATCTGGAATGTAGGAGTTGTGTGGATAGTGCGTGACCGGAGTTTACCGCTAATCTGGAAACGTCACGCGACTGCCGCAGCAGGCCCGGCTATACTGGGCCCGTCGGGTACCGCGCATCACGCCCTGCCTTCCCTGCATCGTCCCGCACACGGAGAAAGCAAATGAGCACGACTGTCGCGCAAATTCTCAAAGCCAAGCCGGATTCCGGCCGCACGATCTACACCGTCACGAAAGCCGATTTCGTCTATGACGCCATCAAGCTGATGGCGGAAAAGGGAATCGGCGCATTGCTGGTCATGGACGGCGACGACATCGCGGGCATCGTCACCGAGCGCGACTACGCGCGCAAGGTCGTGCTGCAGGACCGCTCGTCGAAGGCCACCCGCGTCGAGGAAATCATGACGGCCAAGGTGCGCTACGTCGAACCGTCGCAATCCACCGACGAGTGCATGGCGCTGATGACCGAGCACCGGATGCGCCACCTGCCCGTCATTCAGGACGGCAAGCTGATCGGCCTGATCTCGATCGGCGACCTCGTGAAAAGCGTGATTGCCGACCAGCAATTCACGATCAGCCAACTCGAACACTATATCCACGGCACCCCGACGGTCACGTCCGCCTGATCCGTCCCAGCAAAAAAGGCCCAAACGCGCGAGCGTCTGGGCGGGAAAGCCGCCGGAATGCGGCGACGGAGGTTCTGCTCTGCTGACGCAGACGCGCGCAAGCGGCGCACGTCCCGTCGGTCACGTACTGTGCTCGGGCAGACCCGGCGATGTTCAGTTGCCGAAGTAGACGGAGTTCACGGGATTCGGGGCGTCATGCGTCATGCGGCGGCCCGATTGGCCAGCGCCCGTCGCCACCGCACCATAACCGCTCGTATCGGCTTGGGCGAGCATCGGCTGGTTCGGCTGGATCCGTTGTTCCGCGGCCTGGATGTTGTCCGGATATTGCGAATCGCTCGCGAGCGGCTTGTAGCCATTCTGTTCGAGTTGCACGAGCTCGCCCCGGACCTGGTCACGAGTCAAGCCCTGCTCGGACTGTGCGAACGATGCGATCGGGGCGGCAAGAACGGATGCAGCGATCGCTGCGTAGATGATCGACTTCATGGTGGACCTCCGAAATATGTTCTCTTTTGACGTCGCTCCCGGCGGGACTGTCTGAAGCGATGGATCAAGTGTAGTGCTGGCGATACCAAGGGGAAACCCTTGGTTTGAACATACAGCGTTGCATTTTCGGAAAAAATCGACCGCTGTCACCGCGTGTGATCGCTATTACTTAAATCATTTTCACAACAATGCCTGACGAAAGGCCGACAGCCGAAGCACCGATCCGGAAGGTTGTGTTGTAGAATCGTAAGGTTTTATTCGACTGTCGATACCCTATTCATCATGTACGCGCCCACGTCTCTCTCGGTGTCGCCGCCCGGCCCGGTCGGCGTGCGCGTGCGCGCCGGGCAGCCGGCGCACCCCCTCGTTCGACGCACGGCCCAGGCGCCGCTCGCGCCTGCCCGGCGCCTGATCTGACGGCTCGGTCTCCTTCCCGGAGCCAGGTCAGACAGGCTCCGGGCGATCCCCATAGGCACGCCCCGCCTGCCCCATGCCGATCATTTGGAGAACTGCCATGAAACAACGCCTTTACCAGTTGACCGAACTCGACGTTGCTCGCCTCGAGAAGCACGCCGAACACAACCCGCGCTTCCAGACGATGCTCGACACGCTGCTCGAGCGCGCGGACATCGTGCAAGCGGACGCCATCAAGGCAAACGTCGTCACGATGAACTCGCAGATCACGCTGCTCGACGAAGCGACCCAGGAGCAGGCCACCTGGACGATTGTTTATCCGGACGCCGCCAATCTCGAGCTCGGCCGCCTGAACGTGTTCTCGCCGGTCGGCATGGCGCTGCTCGGCACGCAACGCGGCCAGCTGGTGAAAGTGCTGCAGCCGAGCGGCGCCGAAAGACTGATGAAGGTCGCCGCGATCGTGTTCCAGCCGGAAGCCAACGGCGAATACACGCGCTGATGCTGCTGCGGCCGGCAGCACACATGTCGGCCACACCAAGCAAAAAGCGAGGCTCAGCGCCTCGCTTTTTTGCGTCCGGACGATACACAGCCTCATCGCAGCCCGCGTCGCTGATGCGGCGGGCGAAAAAAAAGGCGCCCGAAGGCGCCTTTTTCGATACTGCGAAGCTGGTTACCCAGCCGTCACGCTTAGAAGCGGTGACGCAGACCAACCGTTGCTGCGGTTTGGTTGATCGACGAGCTCGGCAGCGTGTTGACGTCGCCGTTGTAGATGGATGCGCCAACGCCGTTCTTCGCAGCGCGCTGGTACACAGCTTGTGCGTAGACGTCGGTGCGCTTCGACAGCGAGTAGTCAGCTTGCAGGCCGAACTGGTTCCAGTGCGTGCTTTCGCCAGCAACCTTCGCGTTCGTGTACGTGTACGCTGCGCCCAGGCCCAGAGCCGGCGTCAGGTTGTACTTCGCGTTGACTTCGTAGTTGTCAGCGTGGAACGTAGCCGCGCCGTTAGCTTGGTTGTCGACACGCGATTGCGTCCATGCTGCGCCAACTTGCGCCGGGCCGAATGCGTATGCAGCAGCCGCGCCGTACGTGCGCAGGCGGCCTTGGCCGTTGAACAGAGCCGACGACGAGTCAACTGCGCCCGTGCCGTTGTTGTTCGGGTTGTTCGCTTGCGAGTAAGCTGCACCCAGCTTCAGGCCCTGGTACTGGTACGACACGCCGCCGCTGTAAGCACGGTTGTTGCCGAAGTTCGTGCTGTTCGAGAACGAGTACGTGCCGCCGAATTGCAGGCCAGCGTAGTTCGCGCTTGCGAACTTGATCGTGTTGTTAGCCGAGTAGCCGCCGTTCGTGCTCAGGTTGTCGTTGTTGAACGGGTGAGCGAAGTACGTACCGCCCCACGAGCCCGTTGCGGTCAGCGGTGCCAGGTAGTCCTGGACGGAGTCGTACTGCTTACCCAGCGTAACCGTGCCGTACTGGCTCGACAGGCCGACGAAAGCCTGGCGGTTGAACATGCCGTTGTTGTTCGCGAACTTGCCGTTGCCGATATTGAAGCCGCTTTCCAACGTGAAGATCGCCTTCAGGCCGCCACCGAGGTCTTCCGAACCACGCAGGCCGAAGCGGCTCTGGTCAATGCCCGAACCCATCGACCACAGCGACTTGCCTTGGCCGGCTGCGTTCTGGACGTTGCTTTGGTAGGTGATGCCTGCGTCCAGCACGCCGTACAGCGTGACGCTGCTTTGCGCGTGAGCGACGGTAGCGAACGATGCTGCAGCTGCTGCAACGATCAGAGTCTTGTTCATTCGTGGAGCTCCCTTCTAAAAAGAGGCAGGTCTCGCGACCTTGTTCATAAACGGTCTGCAACCGTCCGGGAGCGCCATCGGTCCTTCTGGCCGCGCCCGGATAGTTGCCCGTTTGGGAACCGTGAGTTTAGGGGTGTACCCTAGGGGTGCGATCTGCAAATAAAGAAATAAGCTTTTCCAGAACTAGAAATAATGAAAGTGGGGACGCGTTATAAGTATTTGTTTTAACGTCTTTTTTTGACCTATTGACGGATGCTTTTTGGAGGCTTTCATCCCACCATTCTTTCGTGTCATCGTCTTGACGGTTGCATAGAAACAACAAACGGAATCGATGGAACCACACGAAAACGGTAATTTTTACCCAAACCAATCTCAAATATTGGGCCTGGCCGCCTAAAACGCAGAGACTGAACGGTAAACATTCGGCCGCGCGGCCGTAGCCGCCCCCATTGGCCGTCGGCGCCAACTCCAACGGGGAGATCGGCGGCGGCGCCCCGGCTGCCGCCGGGCCGTCGTGACATGCGGTAACAGCCTTAACTGCCCGCGTAACCCGGCTCCGGGACCGGCAGGCTAATGTAAGGCGGCTCCGACTACCTATATAGAGGACACGCGATGAATCGACGCTCGTTGCTGCGCGCCGTCGGACTGACCGCCGCCTTCGCCGCCACCGGCGGCTGGCTGCGTACCGTCTCGGCTCAGCCCGCTCCACCCGGGTACCGGCCGCCCGGACCGCCTCCGGGCCCCGGCAGGCCGCCTTATTCCGATCGCCCTGGCTTCGCGCCGCCTGCACCGCGGCATGATCGCCGGCCGCCGCCTCCACGGCCGCACGGCTATGTCTGGACCGACGGCTACTGGCGCTGGCAGCGCGGCCACTATATATGGGTGTCCGGACGCTGGGCCGCCCGCCGCCCCGGGCGCAGGTGGGTACCTGGCTACTGGCGGCGCCAGGGTCAAGTGTGGGTCTACGTCGACGGCACCTGGCGTTAAGTCGTCCGCGCCGGCCGTCGGTCGGCGCGAATCCGCCGCTTCCACGCCCTTGCCGATCGACACGCCGCCCTGTCCTGCATACGAGCTGCCCGACCGGGCGGATGCCGATCGCGCTTGCCCCGGTCACGACAGTCGTCGGCGCCCTTCAAACGCCGATCGCCACGCGTGCGTTGCGCCCTTCGCGACACCGCATGCGAAAGCAGCGCCCCCGAAACGTTCGGATAACGAAATCATCTGCTGCTGCCGCAACGCACGCATCCCGTCGCCGGTCGTCACGCGACCGCACGACGTACTCCGCTCAACGCCCGCTGCTTTCCTGCTCGCGCACGCGGCGACGGGCCGCGCAAATCGCACGATGATGTTCGTCGGCCCAGCGAATCAGCGCGTGCATCGGCGTCAGGAACGAACGCCCGAGGTCCGTCAGCGCATATTCGACGCGTGGCGGCACCTCGGCATACAGCGTGCGGCTGACGAAGCCGTCCTGCTCGAGCCGCTTGAGCGTGCGCGACAGCATCTGCTTCGACACGTCGCCGATCGCACGGGCGAGTTCGTTGAAACGCATCGTGCCGCCGGACAGCGCCTCGAGCACGAGCAGGCTCCACTGGTCGCCGATGCGGTCGAGCACATCGCGGATCGGGCACGGCTGATCGAATTCGACGGATTCGTCGGCGGACGGAAACGACATGACGGGATTCTCTTTCACGGGTAATGCACGGTCACCGCGGTGTGACCTGTTCACACCGTGGTGACTTCTTGTGACGGGTTCGCGGCAACTGTACCATTCGATCGACTCGATGGCCGAGCGGATTTGCCAGTTCTACGAAGCATGCGCACGCGCACCGTCGGCACCCCGTCGTCCGCCGATGACGACGATCGGCGTCATCCGCAGTCTCACACCGCGCACCGCGCGTCCGTCCACGCATCTCCAGACAAGGAACCTGCCGCATGTCATCGCTCCGCTCGCCCGTCCGCACCGTTGCCGCGTTCGTCCTGCTTGCCGCATCGACCGCCGCGCTGGCCGCCGGCCCGGCCGCGCGCGACCTGGCCGCCGAGGAAGCCAACCGCCAGCTCGTGCTGACGTTCTACGACCGCTTCTTCAACAAGCACGAAGCGCTCGAGGCTGCCGCCGTCGTCGCCGACGACTACAAGCAACACAACCCGCACGTGCCCGACGGCAAGAAGCCGTTCGTGTCGTACTTCGTCGGCGCGTTCCAGAAGAACCCCCAATCGCGCGCGCAGATCGTCCGCAGCGCGACCGACGGCGACCTCGTCTATCTGCACGTGCATGCGACCGAGCGCCCGGGCGATCGCGGCGAAGCGGTCGTCGACATCTTCCGCGTGAAGGATGGCAAGATCGTCGAGCACTGGGACGTGATCCAGCCGGTGCCCGAAAAAACCGCGAACGGGAACACGATGTTCTGACCGGGCGGGCTGCGCGCCGATGCGCGGCCGACCGCTTCGCGCACTTGAACGCGGCCAGCGCACCGGCCGCGCGTGCGTCAGGCGACACCGAGCGCGAGCACCTGCCCGGTCGTCAGCACGTCGCCGAACGTATCCGACAGCGCGGCCAGCGTCGCGCGATGGAGGTCGCGGTGCGGCACGGTGCCGCCGTCCGCGACATCGAGGTCGCGCGTCGCACATGCGTCGTCGACGACGATCACCGCATAGCCGAGCGGCACGGCATCGCGGGCCGCGCCGGCGACGCACGCGTGCGTCATCAGCCCGGTGACGATCAGCGTGTCGATGCCGGCCGCCTTCAGGCGCGCGTCGATGTCCGTCGTCGGGAACACGCTCACCGAGGTCTTCTTCACGACCGCGTGATGCGGCGCGGGCTGCAGGTCCGCATGAAAGCGGAAGCCGTCGCTGCCGTCGGCGAAGAGCGTGCCATCGGCCGCGCCGACGTGCTGGATGTGGAACACCGGAATGCCGGCGCGATCGGCGAACGCGATCACGCGCTGCGCATTGCCCAGCGCGCGCGGCCCTTCCGGAATCGGCAGGCGGCCGCTGAAATATTCGTTCTGGAAATCGATCACCAGCAGTGCGGTGCGGGCGGCATCGATCGACGTCGGCGCGTTCGCGCCGGCCAGGGTACGGATGGTCGGATGTTGCATGGGTCGCTCTCTTCTACTCCAGGTTGGCACATCGAACGGAACGGCGGTCCGGCAGGGCCGGCGCTGCCGCACGCGGCCCCGCGCCGGATTGCCGCCGTGGGCTGACCCGCCGTGACCGCGAGGCGCCAGTGTCGGGCCGCGCGGTCACGCGCGACAGCGGCCCGCGGGACAACGTCCGACAGGATCGGGCCAACCTGCGCGCAACCGTCTACGACAGCGCGGCCGCGCGCCCGCCGGCCTGCTTGCGCCCGTAGCTCACCATCATCACGAAGCTGAGCAGGAAGCCCGCGCCGCCGATCAGCAGCAGCCCGATCTCGCCGAATACCGGCAGCAGGTTCGTCAGCGCGCCCGTCACGACCCATGCGACGGCCATCACCGAGCCCGCGACGCCGAGCGCCCAGCCCTGCCGGTCCTCGCTGACGGCATCGGAAAACGCTGTATACATGGTCGTGTAGGCGACCATGTCGAAACAGCCGACCACCATCGCGAGCGCCCACAGCACCGGCTCGTGCGGAAACAGTGCCGACACGATCTGGCCGAGGCCCGCGACGAGCAGGCCCGTCTTCGCGATGTCGACCACACGCCACACGCGCAGCATCAGCCGTACGACGAACAGCAGGCCGAACACGAAGCAGATGCCGATCACGCCGCTGAACAGCCCGAGCCGTGCGCTCGTATAGCCGAACTTCGCCTGCAGCAGCAGCATGATGGTCTGCAGGTAGAGTCCGTAGCCGACCTGCATCAGGAAGAACACCATCGACAGGAACGCGACGTTGCGCTGACGTGCGGCTTCCCCGATGATCCGCAGCGGCAGCAGCGGATCGATGCGCGTGTCGCCGCGCGGCGCGGCCGTGTCGCGATACGACGCCCAGGTCCAGAACGCGCACACGAGCGAGAGCGCGGCGACGAGCACGAACGGCGTGCCGTAGTCGAACAGCGGCGAGATCGTCCGGTCGGACGTGACGCCGCCGAGCACCGGGCCGACGATCACGCCGGCGCTGAACGCGAGCGACATGATGCTCATGTTGTACGCCTTGTTCCCGGGCGTGCTCAGGTCGGTGATGGCCGCCTGCGCGATGCCCTGGCAGCCGGCCATCAAACCGGTGAGCCCGCGGCCGGCCAGCAGCAGCGCGACGCTCCCTTGCCACGCGCCGGCGGCCATCAGCGCGTAGCCGGCCGCAAGGCCGAGCACGCACAGCAGCAGGATCCGGCGGCGGCCATAACGGTCCGACAACTCGCCCATCAGCGACGAGCCGAAGAACATGCAGAGCGGATAGATCCCGTAGCCGACACCGAGGTAGAAATTGCGCGCGTGTTCGCCGGCGTCGGCCGGCAGGATGCCCGCGTGCGGATCGCTGAAGATCGCGGACATCATCGGGTAGACGAGCCCGAACCCCATCGCATCGATCGCGATGGCGAGCAGGCAGGGGCCGAGCAGCGTGTAGTCGAGCCGGGACATGGCGACCTTCCGGACAGAGTGGATGATCGCGCAAGCGTAACGAGCGGGCGGCGGCCCCGGTAGGCCGCTGCCCGCGATGCTAACCATCGGCGGCGCCGATACGCCGCATGCCGCCCGGGCCGATGGCTGATCGACCCGAACGGCGAACGACTATTTGACGCTCAACGGCTCGCCCGAAAACTGCCGGCGCGCGAGCACGCACGGCGCGCCGTCGTGCATGAACACGCTCGCGGCCAGCCCGAACGACGCAGCGAACAGCACGTACCACGCGGGCGCGACGGGCGACCCGCTCGCACGCGTCAGCCAGGTGACGATGAACGGCGCGAAACCGCCGAACACCATCACGGCGACGTTGTACGCGAGCGCGACGCCGGTCGATCGCGATCGCGTCGCGAACTGCTCGGCGAGCGTGGTCGGCGCGGGACCGTAGCAGATGCCGATGATCGTGCAGATCACGAGCTGCATCACGAGCAGGCGCCCGACGCCCGGCGCGGCGGCCAGCCACGAGAACAGCGGATACGTGAGCGTCAGCAGCGACAGCGTGCCGGCAATCAGCACGGGCCGCCGGCCGATGCGGTCGGACACGATCGCCGCGACCGGAATCGTCACCGTCAGCAGCGCGACCGCCACCATCTGCACCTTGAATACCTGGTCGAGCGGCAGCCCGAAGGTCTTGTGCACAAACGTGGGCATGTTGACGAGCATCACGTAGAACACCGCCGTGCCGGTGATCGTCTGCCCCATCGACACCAGCACGCCGCGCAGGTTGTCGCGCAGCACGCGCGACACGCTCGCCGGTGGCTCGACCGTCGACTTGCTCGCATCGAGGAACGCTTCGGTCTCCTCCATGTGACGGCGGATCCACAAGCCAACCGGCCCGATCAGCAGCCCGAGCGCGAACGGCACGCGCCAGCCCCAGCTGTGCAGCGCCGCATCCGACAGCGACTGCGTGGCCCACGCGCCCATCGCCGCGCCCGAGAACACGGCGAGGCACTGGCCGATCAGTTGCCACGAGCCGTACAGGCCGCGCCGGTGCGCGGGCGCGCTCTCGACCAGGAACGCGGTGGCGCTCGCGTATTCGCCGCCGGTCGCGAAGCCCTGCAGCAGCCGCGCGACGACGATCAGGATCGGCGCCGCCGGGCCGATCGTCGCGTACGACGGCGCGAACGTGATCAGCGCGATCGACAGCGTCATCAGGAAGATGATGAGCTGCATCGCGGCCTTGCGGCCCTTGCGGTCCGCATAGAGCCCGAGCAGGATGCCGCCCACCGGACGCATGAAGAAGCCGACGCCGAACGTCGCGAGCGACATCAGCAGCGACGCATACTGGCTTTCGGCGGGAAAGAACAGCCGCGCGATGATGCCGGAAAAGAAACCGTAGACGATGAAGTCGTACCACTCGAGGGTATTGCCGACGACGGCGGCAATGACTTGCCGATGCCGCGTGTTCCGACGTAGGTCGCGCATGCTTGTCTCCTGCAGTCTCGTGGGGCCGTGCCGGCCGCCGCCCGGGCGGGCGATCGCGAACCGCTGCGCGCGACGGGACACGCAAGATCGTCCCGCGCCCGAGCGCAACCGGCATGAACCGATCATAGGGACGCCGAAAACCCGCATCAATTAACGGGAGCGGTCGATACTTAGCCGCAGATTAAACGTCGTTATCGCGTACCGCCGCGATGCGGATATTCCGGACATTCGCGCATTGTTGCTGCCGGCGTTCTGCGGCAGAATCGTCGATCGCCCTTCCCGCCGCCCCGACCATGCGCAATCGCATCAACGAAGAGATCACCTTCCGCAAGCTCGAGGTGCTTCTCGCCTTCATGGAAGCCGGCAGCCTCGCGAAAGCCGCCGAGGCGCTCAACGTCAGCACGGTCAGCGTGCATCGTGCGCTGCACACGCTCGAGGAAGGGATGCATTGCGCGCTGTTTCGCCACGAAGGACGGAACCTGATTCCGACCGACGCCGCGCAGGTGCTCGCGGAGGTCGCGGGCGACGTGCTGAAGACGATGACGGACGGAATCCGCTCGACGCGCGAAGCCGCCGGCTACGGCGCCGGGCAATTGAAGATCGGCTCGCTCTATTCGCTGACGATCCGTACGGTGCCCGAGGTCGTGATCGCGCTGAAGGAGCGTCGGCCCGAGCTGCAGGCCGAGCTCGTGCTCGGCTCGAACGCCGACCTGCTCGACAAGCTGCGGCAAGGCGCGATCGATGCGACGCTGATGGCGCTGCCCGAACCGGACGCCGAAATCGAGTCGATCGCGCTGTTCGAGGACGAGATGTTTTTTGCGGCGCCGGTCGATTCGCCGTATGCGCGATGCGAGGCGATCGATCTCGCCGCGTGCGGCGACGCGCCGTTCGTGTCGCTCGGCGAAGGTTTCGCGACGCAAGACGGTTTCACGAAAGCGTTCCGGGCCGCGGGGGTCACGCCGAACGTCGTGATGCGCGTGGGCGACATCTTCTCGCTGATCAATCTCGTGTCGGGCGGTGTCGGCCATTCGCTGCTGCCGGGCCGCGTGCGCGATCTCTTCTCGCACAAGATCGCGCTGGTGCCGCTCGCCGGACCGACGATCCGCCAGACGATCGGCCTGAGCTTCCTGCATCGGCGTGAACGTGATCCGAACCTGCTTGCGCTCGCAACGGTGTGCCGGCTGACGGTCAAGAGGCCGAACGCGGGGTAATGCGCGGATCCGGTTTACGCGCTTCGTCAGCTTCGGCTCCTCCCTGCTTTCCTGCTTTCCTGCTTTCCTGCTTTCCTGCTTTTCCGCTTTCCCCGCTTGCCGCTTGCCGCTTGCCCGCTTCCTCGCTTCCTCGCCTTCCTCGCTCGTCCCGTCCTGTACGCAAATCCGTCGTCAGCGATGCAGCAGCGCCGTCCGGATAACGTGCAGCTAGTCCGTTTGGACGGCACGCCGCGCCGCCTTTGTTGCCATCATGACCGTCATTCATCGCGCGCCGGATGCCGCACGAAACGGCGCCGCGCCCGCCACGGAGACACCATGAACGACCCTATCCTCGGCCCCATCGACCAGATCGGCTATGTGGTCGCCGATCTCGACCGCAGCATCGCGCGCTGGCGCGCCCGCCACGATGTCGGCCCATGGACCGTGTTCCGCAACGTGCGGCTCGACGGCCGCTGCCTCGGCGAAGCGACGACGGTCACGATGGATGTCGGACTCGCGTATCGCGCCGATCTGCAGATCGAACTGATCCACGTGACGAACGACGCGCCGTCGCCGTACCGCGATGCGCACGGACAACTGCTCGCGGGCCTGCATCACGTCGCATGGGTGGTCGACGATCTCGATGCCGCCGTCGCGCAACTTACGGCGCGCGGGCTGCGCGTGGTGTTCGACGCGCATAACCCGGCCACGCGCGTCGCCTATCTCGACGACGCCGACGATCCCGGCGTGCGCGTCGAAGTGATCGAAGGCGCAGGCATGCGCGCGATGATCGCGCACGGCATCGCCGAAGCGCGTACCTGGGACGGCGCCGATCCGGTCCGCATCATCGACGCGTCGGCCGCCGCCTGAGCGGACCCGCACGCGCCCCCCTACACTCACAGGAGCACACACGATGAAACGACTCGAAGGCAAGGTAGCGCTGATCACGGGCGGCGCCCGCGGCCAGGGCGAGGCGGAGGCGCGCCGATTCGTCGCCGAAGGCGCACGCGTGGTGATCGCCGACGTGCTGGACGACGCGGGCCGGCGCGTCGCGGCCGAACTCGGCGACGCCGCCCGCTATCAGCATCTCGACGTGACGAACGAAGACGACTGGCACGCCGCCGTCCATGCGACGCTCGCGCATTTCGGCCGGCTCGACATCCTCGTGAACAACGCGGCGATCCTGAAGCTCGTGCCGATCGAGTCCTGTTCGCTCGACGACTATCGCAAGGTGATCGACGTGAACCAGGTCGGCTGCTGGCTCGGCATGAAATCGGCACTGGCCGCGCTGAAGGATGCCGGCGGCGGCTCGATCGTCAACGTGTCGTCGACGGCCGGGATGGAAGGCGTGGCCGGCGGCAGCGCCTATGTGTCGAGCAAGTTCGCGGTGCGCGGAATGACGAAGGCCGCCGCGCTCGAGTTCGGCCGCTACGGGATCCGCGTGAACTCGGTCCACCCGGGCGGCATCGACACCGTGATGGCGCGGCCGCCGGAATACGCGGATTTCGACCCGTCGTCGATCTACAGCGGTCTGCCGATCGCACGCATCGGCAAACCCGACGAAGTGGCCAGCCTCGTGCTGTTCCTCGCGTCCGACGAATCCGCGTATTGCACGGGTTCCGAATTCATCGTCGACGGCGGGATGCTCGCAGGCAGCACGTTCCACTGATCCGCGTTCCGGTCGACATACGCCCGCCTGCATGGCGGGCGTTTTCGCTTCCAGCGAGCGACGTGATCGACCAAGACCGTCTATTAATACGAATTCCGAATCAATCGCCCGGAAACGACAATGCCGCCGGCGGTTCTTTCGCACGGCGGCATTGTCGTTTCCGAAGCCGATTCGAAGCCAGATGCAACGCGGCGCTCAATACCCCTTCGGCTGAATCGCCGGGGCGCCGACACCGCGCGCCGCCTGCCTGCCGCCGCGCACGAGGAAACGTCCGCGCGCGCCGTACACGCCTTCCGCTTCCGGATACACCGTCAGCAGCACGAAATACAGCAGCCCGCCGACCACCAGCGACACCGGCACGCTGAGATCGAGTCCACCCGCGAGGTTGCCGAGCGGCCCGACGAACTGGCCCGGCAGGTTCACGAACGACAGCCCGATGAACGCCGCCGGCAGCCACGCGCCCATCGCGCGCAGGTTCCAGCCATGCGTGAACCAGTAGTGGCCGCCGCGCAGCCCGCGGTTGAATACCTGCAGGTCGTCCGCGAGATAGAAACCGCGGCGTGTCACGTAGCCGATCACCATGATCGCCATCCACGGGCAGCTGAACGTGTCGATCAGCGTCGAGAACGTCGCGACGCTTTCGACGAGGTTGAACCAGAAGCGGCCGACGAAGATGAACGCGATCGCGATCGTGCCGATCAGCAGCGTCGCGCGCACACGGTTCAGGAAGCGCGGGAACATGCTCGACACGTCGAGGCCCGTGCCGTACAGCGCGGTCGTGCCGGTCGACATCCCGCCGATGATCGCGATCAGGCACATCGGCAGCAGGAACCAGCGCGGCGACACGGCGAGCAGCCCGCCGACGTAGTCGTTCGACGCGATGAACGCGGGCGCCTTCGACGCGATGATGGTCGCGGTCGCGAGACCGAAGAAGAACGGCACGAAGGTCGCGATCTGCGCAGCGAACACGGCGGCCATCACGCGCCGCTTCGGCGTCTGCTGCGGAATGTAGCGCGCCCAGTCGCCAAGCGTCGACGCGAACGACACCGGATTGCTCAATGCAACCAGCACGGCGCCGACGAACGCGGCCCAGAAGCCTGCGCTGCCCTGGTTCAGCGTGCCCGCGTAGTTCAGGTCGAACATCCCCGCGAACGCGAACAGGCCAGCGACGAACAGCAGGCTCGCCGCCCACACGGCGATCTTGTTGACCCACAGCATGAAGCGAAAGCCGTAGATGCAGACGATCAGCACGAGCACCGCGAACACCATGTACGCGGCGCCGAGCGTGAAGCCGTTGACGGGCAAGCCGACCATGTCGTGCGCGCCGCCGACGAGCGCATCGCCCGAGCTCCACACCGCGAGCGAGAAGAACGCGATCGACGTGAGCAGCGCGAGGAACGACCCGACGATCCGGCCGTGAATGCCGAAATGCGCGCCGGACGACACGGGGTCGCTCGTGCCGTTGCGCGGGCCGAACAGGCTCATCGGCGCGAGGATGCAGGTGCCGGCGAGCACGCCCAGCACGATCGCGCACATGCCGGCCTTGAACGACAGCCCGACCAACACGGGAAAGCTGCCGAGCACCGACGTGGAAAACGTGTTGCAGCCGCCGAACAGCAACCGGAACAGATCGATCGGGCGCGCATAGCGCGATACGTCGGGAATGCGCTCGAAACCGAACGATTCGACTTGGGTAATCCTGCCTTCAGTCATTTGTCTCCAGCTCCTCTGGTGCGTCGGTACGGCCTGCGACTGCGGCCATACGACACATCGTCATCGATTTGCGGCCACTCTAAACCGGATCGGGCAGCGCAAATATCACGCATTCGAGACGTTTACGACGAGGGAGAACAATGTTTCGCGACGGGGAATCGGCCGGTTGCCGCGCCGCGCGGGCGGCGCGGGCGATGCAAGGTGCGCTGACCGATGCGCCGGGCTGCCGCCGGCGCGCGAGCCAGCCGGCGATCCGGCCCCGCTGAACGGCCGGACGGCATCGCCGTGAGACAGGCGCACGGAGCGCCATGCCGATTCACGGGACCGGCGCCGCATCGACCGTCGTCAGTCCATGCGACGCCCTTGCGGACCGGCAACGGGGACGCAGGCGCCCACCCGGCGACGCGAAGTCGATCGCCCGGCGGGCGGACGCAACGCCCCTGCCCGCCGCGCGACCCGCGCCCTACTGCCCCGATTGCGCGAGCGGACCGGGTGCTTGCTGCGCCGTTCCCGACGGCCAACCGCCCGCGAGCGCCTTGTACAGCGCGACCGTCGATGCCGCGCTGCGCATCCGCCCGTCGGCCGCCGCGTCCTGCGCCTGCAGCAGCGTCCGTTGCGCGTCGAGCACTTCGTAGTAGTCGATCGCACCGGCCGAGAAGCGCGTCTGTGCCAGCTGTGCCGCACGAGCGCTGTCGTCCGCCGCGCGCACGAGGTGCGCGGTCTCCTCCCGCGTGCGGGCGACACGCAGCAGCGCGTTCTCCGTTTCCTCCAGCGCGCCGAGCACGGTCTGCCGGTACTGCGCGAGCTGGCCGGCCGCTTCCGCGTCGCTCGCCGCGATCCGCGCGCGCACGCGGCCGACGTCGAGGAACGACCAGTCGATGCCGAGCGCGATCAGGTTCGTATCGCTGCCCGCACGGAAGAATCCGTAGCTGCTCGTCGCGCTGCCGAGCAGCCCCGACAGCGTGAAGCGCGGAAACAGGTCGGCTGTCGCGACGCCGACCCGCGCGGTCGCCGCGTGCAGCCGTGCTTCGGCGGCAGCGACATCGGGGCGGCGGCGCAGCAGGTCGCCCGGTGTGCCGGGATCGATGTCGGCGGCAAGCGCCGGCAGCGGTACCGGCGCGCCTTTCGATGCGGCTGCGTTCGGCATGTCGAACCGGCCGATCAGCGCATCCGGCGTCTGCCCGGTCAACACCGCGAGCCGATGCTCGTCGACGCCGATCGCCGCTTCGTACACGGCGATCCGCGACGTCGTCGATTCGTACTGCGCGCGCGCCCGCGCCGCATCGAGTTCGGAGCCACGTCCCGCGCCGACGCGCGCATTGATCAGCGCGAGCGTTTGCTTCTGGTTGTCGGCGTTCTCGCGTGCGATCCGCAGCCGCTCCTGCGAGCCGCGCAGATCCACGTACGTGCTCGCGACCTCGCCCGCGATCGCGACGCGCACCGCGCGCACGTCGGCCGCACTCGCAGCCGTTTCCGCCCGCTGCGACTCGATCGAGCGGCGCACGCGACCGAACAGGTCGAGTTCCCACGCCGCATTGATCCCGACATTGGAGATCGGCGTATCGCGCTGGCTGCGCGGCGCGCCGAACGCCTGGTCCTTGCTCATCAGCTGATGGCCGATCCGGCCGCTCGCGGTAATCGTCGGATAGCGGTCGAACACGGCCTGCGACAGCAGCGCGTTCGATGCGGCGTAGCGCGATACGGCGACCTGCAGGTCCTGGTTCGCGGCCAGCGCCGCATCGATCAACTGCGTGAGCGCCGGGTCGCCGAAGCCGCGCCAGAATGCGGCATCGGCAGCGGCCGACGCATCGGGCGGCGACGCATCGGGCGTGGCCGGATGCGCGTCGCGCGCGAAGCGCGCGGCGGTCGCCGGGTCGGGCCGCTTGAAATCGGGGCCGACCGCGCACGCGGCGAGCATCACCGACATCGCGAGCGCGGAAAGACGGAATGCGGCGCTCATCGGTTTTCTCCTTCGAGGGTGCCGTGCTGTTCGCTCCACACTGCCGGCGTGCCGCCCGCGAGCTTGCGGATCGCCACATAGAACACGGGCGTGAGGAACAGCCCGAACAACGTGACGCCGAGCATCCCCGCGAACACGGTGACGCCGGTTGCCGCGCGCACTTCGCTGCCCGCGCCGCCGCCGATCAGGAGCGGCACCGAGCCCGCGATGAACGCGACCGACGTCATCACGATCGGGCGCAGCCGCAGCCTGCACGCCTCGAGCGCCGCTGCGATCGCGCCCTTGCCCTGGATTTCGAGTTCGCGCGCGAACTCGACGATCAGGATCGCGTTCTTGCACGCGAGCCCCATCAGCACGACGAGACCGACCTGCACGAACACGTTGTTGTCGCCGCCGGACAGCCACACGCCGAACAGCGCCGCGCACATGCACACCGGCACGATCAGGATCACCGCAAGCGGCAGCGTCCAGCTCTCATACAGCGACGCGAGCACCAGGAACACGAGCATCACCGCGAGCGGGAACACGACGATCGCCGCGTTGCTCTGTGTGACCTGCTGGTAGCTGAGATCGGTCCATTCGAGCGTGATGCCCGGCGGCAGCACGTCCTTCGCGATCTGCTGCAGCTTCGCGATCGCCTGCGACGACGACATCGCCTTCGGATCGGCATCGCCGATCAGGTCCGCGGCCGGATAGCCGTTGTAGCGAACGACCGGGTCCGGCCCATACGCGGGTGCGACCGTCACCATCGAACCGATCGGTACCATCTCGCCTTTCGCGTTGCGCGTGCGCAGGTTCGCGATGTCCGCGGCCGTCTGCCGGTGACCGGCATCGGCCTGCGCCATCACGCGGTACACGCGGCCGAACGCGTTGAAGTCGTTCACGTACATCGAGCCGAGATAGACCTGCAGCGTGTTGAACAGGTCGGTGAGCGCGACGCCTTGCGCCTTCGCCTTCAGCCGGTCGACCTTCACCTCGAGCTGCGGGATGTTCGCCTGGTACGAGCTGACGGGGTAACTCATCCCCGGCGTCTTCGCGACCGCGGCCTGGAATGCCGTCAGTGCCTTCTGCAATTCACCGTAGCCGAGCCCGCCGCGATCCTCGAGATACAGCGAGTAGCCCGAACCGTTGCCGAGGCCCTGGATCGGCGGCGGCATCAGCGCATAGGTGATGCCGCCGCCGATCGCCGCGAAGCGCGCGTTCAGGTCCGCGTTGATCTGCGCGGCGCTGCGGTGACGCTGGTCGAACGGCTTCAGGATCACGTACGAGTTCGTGATGTTCGGCGTGTTCACGCCCTGCAGCGCGTTCAGCCCGGCGAACGCCGGCACCATCTCGACGCCGTCGGTGCCGAGCGCGATCTTCGTCATCTGCTCGGTGATCGCGCTGGTGCGGGCGAGCGACGCGCCCTCCGGCAGCTTCGCGCCGGCGAACAGGTACAGCTTGTCCTGCACGGGGATGAAGCCGCCCGGCACCGCGTTGAACAGCAGCGCGGTCGCGGCGAGCAAGGCCGCATAGACCGCGAACACCGCGCCGCGCCGCTTCAGCGTGCGCGCGACCACGCCGTGATAGCGATCGGAGCTGCGCTCGAAGAAGCGGTTGAACGGATGGAACAGCCAGCCGAATGCGCGGTCGAGCACGCGCGTCAACGCATCCTTCGGCGCGCCGTGCGGACGCAGCAGTTTCGCGGCGAGCGCGGGCGACAGCGTCAGCGAGTTGACCGCGGAGATCACCGTCGAGATCGCGATCGTCACCGCGAACTGCCTGTAGAACTGGCCCGTCACGCCCGACATGAACGCCATCGGCACGAACACCGCGCACAGCACGAGCGCGATCGCGACGATCGGCCCCGACACCTCGCGCATCGCCTGGTGCGCGGCGTCGCGCGGGCTCAAACCCTGTGCGATGTTGCGCTCGACGTTCTCGACCACCACGATCGCATCGTCGACGACGATCCCGATCGCGAGCACGAGCCCGAACAGCGTCAGCGTGTTGATCGAATAGCCGAGCAGGTAGAGCCACGCGAACGTGCCGACCACCGACACGGGCACCGCGACGAGCGGAATGATCGACGCGCGCCAGGTCTGCAGGAACAGGATCACGACGAGCACGACCAGCACGACGGCCTCGACCAGCGTGTGCTGCACCGCGCGGATCGATTCGCGCACGAACACGGTCGGGTCCCACACCGGACGATAGGCGACGCCCGGCGGGAAACGTTTCGACAGTTCGTCGAGCTTCGCATACACGGCCTTCGCGACGTCGAGCGCATTCGCGCCTGGCGACAGGAAAATGCCGACCACAGCCGAATGCTTGTCGTTGAAGTACGAGCGCAGCGTATAGTCGCCCGCGCCGAGCTCGATGCGCGCGACGTCGGACAGCTTCACGACCTGGCCGTCGTCGCCGTTGCGCAGCACGATGTCGCCGAATTCCTGCACGGTGCGCAGCCGGCCGCGCACGTTGATCGACACGAGGAAGTCGTTCTTCTTGGGTGTCGGCTCCGCGCCGAGCTGGCCGGCCGACACCTGCACGTTCTGCTCGCGCACCGCGGCGATCACGTCGCTCGCGGTCAGCCCGCGCGACGCCAGCCGGTTCGGGTCGAGCCAGAGCCGCATCGCGTAGTCGCCGGAGCCGTACACGCCGACGTCGCCGATGCCGGTCAGGCGCGACAGCTCGTCCTTCACGTGCAGCGTCAGGTAGTTGCGCAGGTACAGCGAATCGCGGCTGTTGTCCGGCGAATAGAGGCTCACGTACATCAGCGGCGTCGGCGACTGCTTCTGCGTGGTCACGCCGTACTGGCGCACCTCGTCGGGCAGGCGCGACAGCGCCTGGCTCACGCGGTTCTGCACGCGCACGGCGGCCGTATCGGGGTCGACGCCCTGCAGGAACGTGACGACGACCTGCAGGCTGCCGTCCGAACCGGCGACCGACTTCATGTACATGATGCCTTCGACGCCGTTGATCGCCTCTTCCAGCGGTTCGGCGACCGATTCGGCGATTTCCTTCGGGTTCGCGCCCGGGTACGTCGCGCGCACGACGACGCTCGGCGGCACGACTTCCGGATATTCGCCGGCCGGCAGCATCGGGATCGAGATCAGGCCGATCGCGAAGATGACGATCGACAGCACGACCGCGAAGATCGGCCGGTCGATGAAGAAGCGGGAGAAATCCATTGTGGGCCTCCCGTTACCGTGCGGCCGGCGCGCCGGCGTCGGCCACGGCTACCGCCGCGGCCTGCGTGCCGCTGCCCGGGCCGGTGGCGGTGTCCGCATCCGCGCGTGCAGGCAGCACCTTCGGCTTCACCTGCGCACCCGGATAGTAGATCCGCTGCACGCCGTCGACGACCACGCGATCGCCTGGCTCCAGCCCCTTCTCGACGATCCGCTCGCCGTCCAGCGCACGGCCGATCGTGACGTCGCGACGCAGCGCCTTGTCGCCGGCGCCGATCACGTACACGTACTTGCGGTCCTGGTCGGTGAGCACCGCCTTGTCGTCGACGAGCAGCGCATCCTGGTCGCGACCGCTGACGAGCTGGACGCGCGCATAGAGGCCGGGCGTGAACGTGTGGTCCGCATTCGGCAGCCGCACGCGCGCACGGATCGTACCGGTTTGCGGATCGAGCCGGTTGTCGAGGAAATCGACGGTGCCCGCGTGCGGGAAACCCGTCTCGTTCGCGAGACCCACGCGCACCGGATCGGCGCCGATCGCGCGATGCTTCGGGTCGGCACGCCGCGCGTTGTAGCGCAGGTAGCTCTGCTCGTCGCAGTCGAAATACACGTAGACGGGGTCTTGCGACACGACGGTCGTGAGCAGCGTGTCGTCGGCGCGCGCGAGGTTGCCGGCGGTCGCGATCGCGCGGCCGACACGTCCCGCGATCGGCGCACGCACCTCGGTGAAACCGAGATTGAGCTTCGCGTCGGCGACGGCCGCGTCGGCCGCCTGCAGGTCGGCGCGCGCCTGCTCGGCGGTCGCGCGCGCGTTGTCGAGTTCCTCCTGGGAAGTTGCATGCGCATCGATCAGTGTCCGCACGCGCTTGAGCTGCACATCGGCGAGGCTTGCGGCCGCCCGCGCCCGCTGCTGCTGCGCGTTCGCGCGGTCGAGCGCGATCCGGTACGGGCGCGGATCGATCTCGAACAGCACCGCGCCCCGTGCGACGAGGTCGCCCTCCTTGTACGCGATGCGCTGCAGATAGCCGCTCACGCGCGGCCGCAGCTCGACCGCGTCGACTGCTTCGACGCGTCCGTTGAATTCGTCCGCGAGGCGGATCGTGCGCGGCGCGACGGTCGTCACGCCGACTTCTGGAAGCGGATGGGCCGACGTTTCGCCTTTGCCGTCGTGACAGCCCGACAACGCCAGCAGCAGTGCGCAGGCCGCGCTCAAAGGCGACGTCCTGCGTAGGGATAAGGAGAGCATGATGCCTCGCGACGGGTTAAACTGCCGCGTAGCATAAAAGTTGAAGTTAACTTCAAGTCAAGCTTTCCCGGAGGGCGTCATGGGTATCGACGAAATCCCGCAATGGCCGCTGATGTCGATCCGCGAAGTGGCCGCGCGCAGCGGCGTGCCGGCATCGACGCTGCGTTTCTACGAGACGCGCGGGCTCATCAAGTCGCACCGCAACGGCTCGAGCCATCGCCACTATTCGCGCACGGTGCTGCGGCTGATCGCGTTCATCGTGTTCGCGCAGAAGATCGGCTATTCGCTCGACGAGATCGCCGAACAGCTCGTGAGCCTGCCGGAAGAAACCGCGCCGACCAACAAGGACTGGCAGCGGCTGTCGCGCGGCTGGAAACAGCGCGTCGCGAACCGGATCGAGGAACTGCAGCGGCTCTACATCAATCTCGACGAATGCATCGGTTGCGGCTGCCTGTCGCTGAAGCGCTGCAAGCTGACCAATCCCGAGGACCGCGCGGGCCGCAACGGGCCGGGCGCACGGCGCTGGCTCGGTGATACGCCGCCCGATCTCGACTGACGCATGCGCGGCGGCCGGCGCGATGCACGATGCCGCGCCGGCTTCCCGCGTCACCCGACCCGCCCGCCCCGCCGTTCACCGCGATCGCCGTGCCCGTGAGGGCGCCAGTCTGCCCGAACGTTGACGGTTGGAAACAATGGCAGTCCGGGCACGACACCGCGCCGGGTCAATCACGCCAGCGCGCAGGCCGACTTCGCGCCGCGCGGCGCTCAGACGCTCAGGATGCCGAGCGCGACGTCGAGCACGGCCTGCCGGAACGCATCCTGCCGCGTGGGCAGCGACGTGAACTCCAGCATCATGTGGCTGTACGACACCGTCGTGCCGACCGCGCTCGCGATCATGAAGAACAGCACGTCCGGATCGACCGGGCGGATCTCGCCAGCCTCGACCGCGTCGGCCAGCAGCGGAAACATCGCGTCGTGATACGGACGCACGATCCGCTGCTGCAGGCAGTCGAGCCGCCCGCCCTCCTCGGTCGCCGCCGTCGAGAAGAACATGCCGATGTCCGGCTCCTCGAACTCGTGATCGACGCACAGCTCGATCGCGCGCCGCACGCGCTCGCGATGCGGCAATGACGACGTGCGCAGCGCGCGCAACGCGTCGAACAGCGGCTCGGCGAGGTCGACGATCTGCTCGACGACAGCCAGCCACAACGTCTCCTTCGTGCCGAAATGATGGGCGATCAGCGCCGCGTCGATGCCCAGCTCGCGCGCGACCTCGCGCACGCTCGTCGCGTCGTAGCCGCGCTTCGCGAACGTGCGGCGCGCGGCCCGCAATATCACGTCCGGTCCGACGGACGCCTCCGCCAGCGGCCGCCCGCGCGTACGCCGCTTCGACGGCGCGCGCTCAGTGACTTCAGCCACGTTTTCCTGCTCCTGTTGAATGAATCGAATGCCCGTGTTCGGGCCCCGGTTCGCGTCCGCGGAACCGGGTTGCCTGCCCGGCTCCGTTGACACGCGAAGCCGGGAAGCGCTAGGATCATACCTTATTCATCACGTGATGATTTATTCATGACAACCCCTACTCGCATCGTGATCGTCGGCGGCGGCATCGCCGGATTGCAGCTCGCAACCCGCCTCGGCGAACGTCTCGGCCGCACCGGGCGCGCCCAGGTCACCGTCGTCGACCGCAGCCCGACCCATGTCTGGAAGCCGATGCTGCACACGATCGCGGCCGGTACGCGCGACGTGCAGCAACAGCAGGTGATCTTTCTCGCCCATGCGCGCGATCACGGCTACACGTACCAGCCCGGCGAATTGAAGGGGCTCGATCGCGCGCGCCGCCGCGTGCAGCTCGGCGAGATTCGCTCGCAGGACGGCGAACGCGTGATCGACGCGCGCGAACTCGAATACGACGTGCTGATCCTCGCGCTCGGCAGCCAGGCCAACGATTTCGGCGTGCCGGGCGTGCGCGAGCACTGCTACTTCATCGACAGCCAGCAGCAGGCCGAAACCTTCAATGAAGCGCTGCGGATGCGCGTGTTCCGCAGCATCGCGCGCGACGAGCCGTTTCGCGTCGCGATCGTCGGCGCGGGCGCGACGGGCGTGGAACTGGCGGCGGAACTGAGCCGGCTGCTGGAAGTGGCGCAGGCGTATGGCGACGCGACGGTGCGCGAGCGGCTGCGGCTCACGCTGCTCGAGAGCGGCCCGCGCATCCTCGCCGCATTTCCGCCGCGGATTTCCGCGTCGGCGCAGCGGCGGCTCGAGCAGATCGGCTTTCACGTGCTGACGTCGACGCGCGTGACGGCAGCCGATGCGAACGGTTTCCACTACGGCGACGGTTCGTTTGCCGAAGCGGATCTGATGGTGTGGGCGGCGGGTGTGAAGGCGCCCGATTTCATGCAGGCGCTGGGCGGGCTCGACACGAACCGCGCGAACCAGATCCTGGTCGGGCCCACGCTGCAGGCCACGGCCGACGAGCACGTGTTCGCGATCGGCGATTGCGCGAGCCTGCAGCCCGACGGCCACGAACGGCCGCTGCCGCCCACCGCGCAGGTGGCGACCCAGCAGGCCGAGCATCTCGCGAAGCACCTGCCCGCATGGCTCGACGGCAAGCCGCTGCCGCCGTTCGCGTTCCACGATTTCGGCGCGCTCGTGTCGATCAGCGACTACGACGCGTTCGGCACGCTCGGCCAATTCGGGTTCTTCCGCGGCGGTTTCATCCAGGGGCGTTTCGCGCAATTCAGCCACCTGATGCTGTACCGGCGCCACCAGCAGGCGCTGCACGGATTCTCCAAGGCGACGCTGCTGTGGCTCGCCGAACGGATCAACGGCTGCGTGCAGCCGCGCATCCGCCTGTCGTGACGCCGCGGTTCGCGGCGTCGCCCAACGTTTCGAGGAAAGCAAAGATGAGCAACAGTGCAGTTGCCTGGCTCAGGACCGTCGCCGCGATCGGCAGCTTCGACATGCCGTCCGTTTCATGGGCCGGCCCGCGACGGCGCAGCATCACGCGCGATCGCCTGCCGTCGTGGGATCCGACGAGCCAGCCGACGATCAGCGTGCTCGAGCGGCCCACGGCCGACACCGTGATGATTTCGTGGTGCGACGCGTGCACCGGCCACTACGGCTACCAGAAGTGGCGGCTGTTCACGACGCGCAAGCGCGGCGTCTGCGCGCTGTCGGGGCGGCCGATCGCGCCCGGCGACAGCGTCTACGCGCCGCAACTGCTCGGCTCGGCGCCGGGCAACGCCGCCGCGATGGTGCTGGCGGCGTGCATCGACGAGGCGTGTGCCGCTTAAACGGACGTCGCCTGACCGGCACCATAGGCCGGATCACGGTTCTGCCGTTCCAGTTCCGCGTCGAGATGCGCGGCATGCGCTTGCGCTTCGGACTCCGACATCAGCTCGCCCTCCCACTTCGCGACCACCGCGCTGGCGATCGAATTGCCGACCGCATTGGTGGCCGAGCGCCCCATGTCGAGGAACGTGTCGACACCGAGAATCAGCAGCAGCCCCGCTTCCGGGATGTCGAACTGGTGCAGCGTGGCGGCGATCACGACGAGCGATGCGCGCGGCACGCCGGCCATCCCCTTCGACGTCAGCATCAGGACCAGCAGCATCGTGATCTGCGTGCCGAGCGACAGGTGAATGTTGTACGCCTGCGCGATGAACAGCGACGCGAACGTGCAGTACATCATCGAGCCGTCGAGGTTGAACGAATAGCCCATCGGCATCACGAAGCTCGAGATCTTGCGCTTCACGCCGAAGCGGTCGAGCGCGTCGAGGATCTTCGGATACGCGGCTTCGGAGCTGGCCGTCGCGAACGACAGCATGAACGCTTCCTTGATCAGCACCAGCAGCTTGAATACGCGACGGCCGAGGAACAGCAGGCCGGCGATCACGAGCGTGCTCCACAGAAGGAACAGGCTCACGTAGAAGTCGCCCATGAACACCGCGAACTTCAACAACACCGACAGCCCGTTGACCGCGACGGTCGCGGCCATCGCCGCCAGCACCGCGAGCGGCGCGAGCTTCATCACGTAGCCGGTGATCTTCAGCATCACGTGCGCCAGCTGGTCGATCGCGGCGACGAGGATCTTGCCGCGCTCGCCGAGTGCCGACAGCGCGACGCCGAAGAACATCGAGAACACGACAATCTGCAGGATCTCGTTGTTCGCCATCGCCTCGGCGATCGACTTCGGCACCATGTGGCTGACGAAATCCTTCAGCGTGAACTTGGAGGTCGCGAGATGCGCGGATGCGCCGATATCCGGCAGCGGCAGGCCGAGGTTCTCGCCCGGGCGCAGCAGGTTCGCCATCAGCAGCCCGAGCAGCAGCGAGATCAGCGACGCGGTGACGAACCAGCCGAACGCCTTCACGAACACGCGTCCCACCGACGATGCATCGCCCATGTGCGCGATGCCGACGACGAGCGTCGAGAACACCAGCGGGCCGATCACCATCTTGATCAGGCGCAGGAACACGTCGGACACGAGGGAGATGTAGCCGGCGATCTCGGTCGCCGACTGCTTGTCCGGAAACTGCGTATAGATCAGGTAGCCGATGAAGATGCCGGCCGCCATCGCGAGCAGGATCCAGACTGCCGCAGACATTCGTTTGTTCATAACGGAACTCGACGCACGGAGCAGGAATGAAGGAAAAAAATGCGCGCATCAGTGCCGTGCCACGGCGCGCATTGCGGGGCGGTCGGGCCCGGTATTCCGGGCACCCGCCACGCTCGATACTGCGGACGTCCGCGAACGGACGCGCTGTCGCTGCCCCGGCGCTTGCGCGATGGCGAACGCCGGGGCAACCGTTCAGCCTGGTGCAATCAGATCAAATCAAATCAAATCAGCTCAGGTCAGGTCAGGTCAGTAGCCGATCGCCGAACCGGCCGGGCGGCGCGGATCGTTGACGCCGTAGATGTAGCCGACGCGCACGTTGCCCGACACCGACGAATCGTTGCCGGAACTCTGATGGCTCACCGCCTCGGTGCCGGGCAGGCCGACCATGATCAGCTCGGCGGCGCCCCACGGCGTCTGCTCGACCATCTTGTAGCCCATGTTGCGCAGGATCGCGAGCGTGTCGGGCGACAAGCCGCGGGTCTCGTAATAGACCTGGTCCGGCAGCCATTGATGATGGACACGCGGCGCACCGACCGCATCCTGCGGCGTCATCCCGTAGTCGATCACGTTCAGCACGGTCTGCAGCGTGATCGTGATGATGCGCGAGCCGCCCGGCGAGCCGACCACCATGAACACCTTGCCGTCCTTCTTCACGATCGTCGGCGCCATCGACGACAGCGGACGCTTGCCCGGTGCGATCGAGTTGCGCGTGCCCTGCACGAGGCCGAACAGGTTCTGCGCGCCGACCTTGACCGTGAAGTCGTCCATCTCGTCGTTCAGGAAGAAGCCCGTGCCCGGCGCGATCACCACGGCACCGAAGCGGCCGTTGACGGTGTACGTGGTCGACACCGCGTTGCCGTCGCGGTCGATGATCGAGTAGTGGGTCGTCTCCGGCTTCTCGTGCACGCCGACACCCGGCTGCACGTCGATCGATGCCGTCGCCATGTCGCCGCTGATCTGCTTGCGGATCTCGGCCGCATACTGCTTGCTCGTCAGCTTCGCGACCGGATTGTCGATGAAGTTCGGGTCGCCCAGCAGCGTGTTGCGATCCTCGTACGCGTGGCGCATCGCCTCGGTCATGTAGTGGACCACCGACGCCGACTGGTAGCCGAACTTGCGCAGGTCATACCCTTCGAGCACATTCAGCGTCTCGCACATCGTCACGCCGCCCGAACTCGGCGGCGGCGCCGACACGAATTCGTAGCCGCGATACGTGCAGGTCAGCGGCGCCATGTCCTGCGCACGATACGACGCGAAATCGGCCGCCGTGATCACCCCGCCGCCGCGCTTCGCCGCAGCTTCGACGATCTTCGGAATCTCGCCGTGATAGAACGCGTCGGGGCCCTGCTCCGCGATGCGCTCGAGCGTGCGTGCCAGGTCTTTCTGCACCAGGCGGTCGCCCGGCTGCAGCGGCGTGCCATCCGGGCGCAGGAAGATGCGCGCGGCTTCCGGGTCCTTCCTGAAGCGCTCGATCGTCGTGTCGAGGATGTCCGTATCGCCGCGCGTCAGCACGAAGCCGTCGCGCGCGAGCCGGATCGCCGGCTCCATCACCTGCCTGCGCGTCAGCTTGCCGTACTTGCGCTGCGCGAGGTCGAGACCCGCGACCGTGCCCGGCACGCCGACCGCGCGATAGCCGTACAGGCTGTCGTCCGGAATCACGTTGCCGTTCGCATCGAGATACATGTTCGCCGACGCCGCGGCCGGCGCGGTCTCGCGGAAGTTGATGAAGCGGTCGCGGCCGTCGGCCAGGTGCAGGGTCATGAAGCCGCCGCCGCCGATGTTGCCGCAGCACGGATTGGTCACCGCTTGCGCGTAGCCGACCGCCGCGGCGGCGTCCACCGCGTTGCCGCCTTCCTTGAGGATGTCGACGCCGATCTGCGACGCGAAGTGCTGCGACGACACGACCATGCCGTTCTTCGCTTCCACCGCGGGTTCCGAAGCGGCGAGCGCGCCTGCGCTGATGGCCGACAACAGGGTGAGTACGACGAGCCGCCTCATGACGGAATCCTCCAGACGAATGACCGGGCCATGCCGGGATGCGCAACCGACTCGGAAGGCCGGACGACGCTGCTGATCCGGCATGTAATAAACCATACATTCCGGCGAGGCCGCGATCATAGCATCGGCATTTTCATGTCAAAACCTAGGGTAATCACTGAATTCTCGATGAATGAATGGAAAGGTTCCGATCGATAATGTTTAATACATTACATAATCGGCCGATTGACGCCCCGAATGATGCGCCCCTCTAATCTGTGGCTTCACACGGTCCGCGGCGCGGCGATCGGCTAACATGCAACGGCCTCGCCGGCAGACGCATGTCTGCCGTTTGTCATTCATTCAGATACGAGCAAGCCGGAGTGCCCGATGGGGACAAGCATCAGGGCGTTGCTGCTATCCCAGATGGATAGCTTCACGCCGTCGGAACAGAAGGTCGCGCACGCGCTGCTGGATCGCTATCCGAGCCTCGGGCTCGGGCCGATCGCGAGTTTCGCGAAGCAAGCCGAAGTCAGCGACCCGACCGTGTTCCGCTTCGTCGTGCGGATCGGCTTTCCGAACTACTCGTCGTTCCAGCAGGCGCTGCACGACGAGATCGATACCGCGATGAATTCGCCGCTCGCGCGGATGGATGCGTTCCACTCGGAATCGGGGATGCGCGACAGCCATGCGGCGATCTTCCAGCGGCTCTCGCAATCGCTTGCCACCACGATCGAGGGACTCGACGCGGCGGCGTTCGACGAAGCGGTGACGCTGCTGGCCGATCCGGAAATCCGCGTGTTCTGCGGCGGCGGGCGTTATACCGCGCCGCTCGCGTCGCTGTTTTCGTTCACGCTCGCGTATGCGCGCCCGCATGTGCAGTACGTCGAGCCGAACCTGAATCTCGCGTCGGTGTCGCTGAGCGACATGGGGCCCGGCGACGTGCTGGTCATTTTCGATTTTCGCCGCTATCAAAAAGACAGCATCCGGTTCGCGCAGGCCGCGCACCAGCTCGGCGTGCGCGTGCTGCTGATCACCGACGAATGGCGCTCGCCGATCAGCGCGTTCGCCGTGATCGTGCTGCGGATCCAGGGGCGCCCGTTCGCGATGCTGCAGACCAACGTGCCGGCGCTGGCGCTCGCCGAAGCGCTGGTGATCGGTGTGACGAACCGGCTTCCTGAGCTCGCGCGGCAGCGGATGGAGAAGATCGAGCAGCTCAGTACGGGCGGCAGCGAGCAGGATGCGAACCAGCGGGATTTGCCCGAATGACGGTCGCGCGTCATTCGGGCGCGGGCGTCAGCTCTCGACGTCCTCGAGACTGAACACTTCCGTCTTGTCGTTGTACGAAAAGACTTCGCCGTAACGCCCCCAGTCGATCACGGCGTCGAGCGTTTCCTCCGCCGCCTCGTCCGACAGGAAATCCTCCAGCTCCTGCTCGAAACGCACGCGCGGCGCACGATGCCCCGGGCGTTCGTTCAGCACCTTCCGGATCCGCGCGGCGAGCGGCACGTGCTTCAGCAGGTGATCCGCGAACATCAGCTTGCGTTCCTGCGTGCCGAATTCCGCGAACACGCGCGCGGGCGGCGTCAGGAACACGTCGCCTTCGCGCACGTCGGCGAAACCGAGGTACTGCAGCACTTCGGCGATCGGAAACAGTTCGTCCACTTCCAGATGCAGCGTGCGCGCGATTTCCGGCATGTCCGCGCGGCCGTGATACGGCGCCATCGCGAGCGTCTCGATCAGGCCGGCCATCAGGTTGGTCGACACGCGCGGCATCCAGCTGCCGAGCTCGAGCCCCTTCTTCGTCGCCTCGCCGGTCTGGCGCGCGGTCATCTTCGCGTAGATGTCGTCGACCAGCTTGCGGAAATCCGGATCCAGCCGGTTGCGCGGGTGCTTGAACGGCACCTTGATCTCGGCGATCACGCGGCCCGGGTTCGACGACAGCACGAGAATCCGGTCGCACATGAACACCGCTTCCTCGATGTTGTGCGTGACGATCAGCACCGACTTGATCGGCATGCGGCCTTGCGTCCACAGGTCGAGCAGGTCGGTACGCAGCGTTTCGGCGGTCAGCACGTCGAGTGCCGAGAACGGCTCGTCCATCAGCAGGATCGTCGGGTCGACCACGAGCGCGCGCGCGAAGCCCACGCGCTGGCGCATGCCGCCCGACAGCTCGCGCGGATACGCGTTCTCGAAGCCGTCGAGACCGATCAGGTCGATCGCGGCGAGCGCGCGTTCGCGCCGCTCGCGTGCGCCGACGCCGAGCGCCTCCAGCCCGGCTTCCACGTTCTGCAGCACGGTCAGCCACGGGAACAGCGCGAAGGTCTGGAACACCATCGCGACGCCTTCGGCCGGGCCGCGCAGCGGCTTGCCGAGATAGGTCACGTCACCGCCGGTCGGCTCGATCAGCCCGGCGATGATCCGCAGCAGCGTGGACTTGCCCGAGCCCGAACGGCCGAGCAGCCCGACGATCTCGCCTTCGCGCAGCGACAGGTTCGCGTCGTCGAGCACGAGCAACTCGCCCTGCGTCTTGTTGAAGCCGCGATTCACGTGCTCGACGCGCAGGATTTCCTCGCCGAGGCGCGGCGGCTGAAGCGGCTGGGACGTCTGGACGGGGGCGTTGATTACGGTCTGGTTTTGCATCGCGCTTACTCTCAATCGAGACGGAGCCGGGATTCCGCATAGGCGTACATCGGACGCCACAGCAGACGGTTGAACAGGGTGACGAACAGGGACATCACGGCGATGCCCAGGATGATCTTCGGAAAATCGCCGGCGGCGGTCATCTGTGCGATGTACGAGCCGAGGCCATGCGCGACGACCTTGGTGTCGCCCCACTGCACGAACTCCGACACGATGCTCGCGTTCCACGCGCCGCCCGATGCGGTGATCGCACCGGTCACGTAGTAAGGGAAGATGCCGGGCAGCATCGCCTGCCGCCACCACTGCCAGCCGCGAATGCGGAAGTTCTTCGTCGCTTCCTTGTAGTCGTTCGGATAGGACATCGCGCCGGCGATCACGTTGAACAGGATGTACCACTGCGTGCCGAGCACGATCAGCGGCGACAGCCAGATGTCCGCGTTCAGATGGAAGTGGACGATCACGATCACGAACACCGGGAACAGCAGGTTCGCCGGGAACGCGGCGAGGAACTGCGCAAGCGGCTGGATCTTCTCGGCCAGCTTCGGGCGCAGCCCGATCAGCACGCCGAGCGGCACCCAGACCACCGACGCGATCGCGATCAGCACCAGCACGCGCAGCAACGTGATCAGCCCGAGCACCAGCACATGGCCGACCTCGCCCATCGTCACGCCGGTCGCGACGAAGCTGACGACGCGCCACCCGACGTACACGGTCAGCAGGATCACGAACGCGCCCCACACGATGTCGCCGACGCGCGACGAACCGCGCGCCGACGTGCCGCGCGAGCGCTTGCCCGTGAGCGCCGGCACGCGCAACGGAATCCGCGCGGCCTGCGACAGCAGCCAGCCGGCCGGCACGAGTAACTGATGGATCAGGTGCGTGCGTCGCATCATGTCGAGCAGCCAGGATTGCGGCGCATCGCCCGACGCGGTGTTCTCCATCCGGAACTTGTCGGCCCACGCGACGAGCGGGCGGAACAGGAACTGGTCGTACGCGAGGATCACGACCGACATCGCGACGATCACCCAGCCCACCGCGCCGAGGTTCTTGTCGGCGATCGCCTGCGCGAGATACGCGCCGATGCCCGGCAGCGTGATCGTCTGGTTGCCGACGGTGATCGCTTCCGATGCGACGACGAAGAACCAGCCGCCCGACATCGACATCATCATGTTCCAGATCAGCCCCGGCATCGAGAACGGCACCTCGAGCTTCCAGAAGCGCTGCCACGGCGTCAGGTGGAAGCCGCGCGACACTTCGCTCAGGTCGCGCGGCACCGTGCGCAGCGACTGGTAGAAGCTGAACGTCATGTTCCACGCCTGGCTCGTGAAGATCGCGAAGATCGCCGCGAGCTCGGCGCCGAGCACGCGGCCCGGGAACAGTGCGAGGAAGAACGTGACCGTAAACGAGATATAGCCGAGCACCGGCACCGACTGCAGGATGTCGAGGATCGGGATCAGCACCATGCCGGCGCGACGGCTTTTCGCGGCGAGCGTTCCGTAGACGAGCGTAAACACCAGCGACGCGACCATCGCGGCGAGCATCCGCAGCGTGGTGCGCAACGCGTATTCGGGCAGGTTCGACGGATCGAGCGAGATCTTCTGCGTCTGCAGCACGGCGATCGGCGCCATCGTCTGATGAAAGCCGACGATCGCCATCGCGAGTATGCCGATGATCAGCGGAAACGCGACCGCATCCCAGCGGTTGGGGAGCACGCGCCACGCGGACGCGTTGGCGGTGCGATTCGGATCGAAGAAACTGATATCCATCGGTAGCGTCTTGGTCGAATTGAAAATCGATGGGATCGGCCGCGTGACGCGCGGCCGGATGCGCCTTCAGCCGGCGCGGCTCAGAACAGCTTGTGGAGCGTTGCCGCGAGATTCGGCATGAGGGGCTCCGGAGAAGTGATTCGGTGTCGCAGGCTATCGAGTGCACATGACGCAAACGTGACGTGTCACTTACAGGACATTGACAGGTCATCCGTCGGTGGTCCGTCATTGCGCCGCAAGCCGCGAGCAACCTCGTCACGCGCGGGAATAAATCCGCCGCCGCCGCGGTATGGCATACGAAGGCGCCGGCTTATTCCAGGACGATCCGGCCGTCCGGTTCCGTCACACGAATGCGAGGCTCACATGTCTTCATCGAATCCCACCCGCCCGTCGCGCCGCAAAGCCCTGCAATGCATGGCGTTCGGCGGCCTCGGCACGCTGTTTACGCTATCGGGCGGCATTCTGACGCCGTTCGATCTCGCGCTCGCGCAAAGCGGCGCCGCACTCCCCGCGGACAAGGGCCGGCCGCTGTTCGTGCAGATCAGCGACACGCACATCGGCTTCAACAAGGACGCGAATCCCGACGTCGCGGCCACGCTGCGGCAGACCATCGAGCTCGTCAACGCGATGCCTGCCACGCCCGCGCTCGCGATCCATACCGGCGACATCACGCACCTGTCCAAGGCAGCGGAGTTCGACCAAGCGTCGCAACTGCTGTCCGCGCTGCGCGTGCCGGAGCTGCATACGGTGCCCGGCGAACACGACGTGACCGACGGCTCGGGCGCCGAATATTTCAGTCGCTTCGGCAAGGCGTCGGACAACCGCGGCTACTACAGCTTCGATCACGCGGGCGTGCACTTCGTCGCGCTCGTCAACGTGATGCACTTCAAGCCGAACGGGCTCGGCAGCTTCGGCGACGAGCAGCTCGCGTGGCTCGCGCAGGATCTGAAGGGGCAATCGTCGAGCACGCCGATCGTCGTGTTCTCGCACATGCCGATGTGGACCATCTACGAGCCGTGGGGCTGGGGCACCGGCGACGCACCGCAGACGATGGCGCTGCTGCGCCGCTTCGGCTCGGTCACCGTGCTGAACGGGCACATTCACCAGATCGTGTCGAAGGTCGAAGGCAACGTGACGTTCCACACCGCGCGCTCCACCGCGTTTCCGCAGCCGACCGCCGGCAACGGCCCCGGCCCGGTGCCGCTCACCGTGCCGCGCGACCGGCTGCCCGCGATGCTCGGCGTGACGACCGTCGACTTCGCCGGCCATCCCGTGGCGGCGTCGCTGCGCGACACGACGCTGGCCTGATCCCTCGCCTGATCCCCCGCCCGATTCCGCTACGCAAGGAGACCGACATGACCTTCCTCAAGCCCTCGACGCTGCTGGCGGCGCTGACCCTGTGCGCGGCCGCCGCCGGCGCGCCGCTCGCCGCATTCGCGCAACCCCCGGCCGGCCCGCTCGTGACGATCCACAACTTCATGTTTTCGCCGATGTCGACCACGATCAAGGCCGGCACGACGGTCACGTGGAAGAACCTCGACGCGGAACCGCATACCGTCGTCAACGACGCGGGCATCTTCCATTCGAATGCGCTCGACCAGGACGAGACCTACTCGTTCCGCTTCGACAAGCCGGGGGTCTACAAGGTGTTCTGCGGGATTCATCCGTACATGAAGGAGACCATCACCGTGGAATGACGCGCCGCGCCGCACCATGCGCGCGAAGGTCCGGCACCGCGGAGCGACGCCCGCCGATCGCCTACACTGGTTCCAACCGGCCGGCCCCCGCCGGCCGTCACCGACCACGAGGCAAGCGATGACGGCAAGTCAACCCGCACACCCGAAGCTACCCGGACAGGTCGTGCTCGTGCTCCAGGGCGGCGGCGCACTGGGCGCATACCAGCTCGGCGTATTCGAGGCGATGGACGCGGCGGGCATCCAGCCCGACTGGGTCATCGGCACGTCGATCGGCGCGATCAACGCGGCGCTGATCGCCGGCAACGCGCCCGCGAACCGCGCGCAGCGAATGGCCGAATTCTGGCGCCACGTCACCGAACGGCCCGCCGTGACCGTGCCGGGCTTCCCGACGACCTGGGACAAGATCGGCTCGGAACTCGCGGTGATCGGCGCGGGCCTCACGGGATTCTTCCGGCCGAATCCCGCCGCGTGGCTCGGGCCGCTCGCGCGGGTCGGCGTCGAGCACGCGTCGTATTACGTGGTCGAGCCGCTGCGCGACACGCTCGCGTCGCTGATCGACCTCGACCTGCTGAATGCGTGCCGGCCGCGACTGACCGTCGGCGCGGTCAACGCGTGCACCGGCACGATGCGCTATTTCGATTCGCGCGACCGGCCGCTCGACATCGACCACGTGATGGGCTCGGGCGCGCTGCCGCCCGCGTTCCCGGCCGTGCGGATCGACGGCGCGCCCTACTGGGACGGCGGCATCTATTCGAATACGCCGGTCGAGGTCGTGCTCGACGATGCGCCGCGCCGCAGCTCGATCATCTTCTCGGTGCAGATGTGGAATCCGGTCGGGCCCGAGCCGCAAAGCATCTGGCAGGTGTCGGAGCGGCAGAAGGACATCCAGTACGCGAGCCGCACGGACGGCAACATCGCGCGGCAGCAGCAGATTCACCGGCTGCGCCACGTGATCAAGGAACTGGTGATGCGGCTGCCGGAAGCGGAGCGTACGTCGGCCGACGTGCAGGCGCTCGCCGCGTGGGGCTGCCAGACGACGATGCACGTGATCAAGCTCGCGGCGCCGCGGCTCGACGGCGACGATCAGTGGAAGGACATCGATTTCACGCCGGACGGCATCGCGGCGCGCCGGCAGGCCGGGTTCGACGCGACGATGCAGGCGATCGCCGCGCGGCCGTGGGATCAGCCGATGGCCCCGACGGAAGGGCTCAGCGTCTGGAGCCCGGAAGAGAACCGGATCGGTGAACGGCACAACTGAGGCGGCCGGCGCAACGTCCGCGCGCGCACCACCCTGCCCGGCACCGGCTCACAGTGCGCGCACGATGCCGCCGTCGACGCGAATGTTCTGCCCGGTGATGTAGCCGGCGCCTTCCGACAGCAGGAACGTCACGGTCTGCGCGATCTCCTGTGTCTTGCCGAAACGGCCGACCGGAATGCGGGCCACGATCTCGGGCGTCTCCGGCCAACTGTCGATGAAGCCGGGCAGCACCGAATTGATGCGGATGTTGTCCTTCGCGTACCGATCGGCGTACAGGCGCGTGAAGGCACTGAGCGCCGCGCGCAGCGCGGACGACACCGGCATCGCCTGCTCGGGCGCGTCGGCCGCGAAGCTCGAAATGTTGACCACCGCGCCGCCGCCCTGCTTCAGGAAGACCGGTGTCACGCGCCGCAGCACGCGCGCGACGTTGAGCACGATCAGGTCAAGCCCTTCGTGCCATTTGTCGTCGTCGATCGAGAGCAGGTCGCCCTTCGGCGGATGCCCGGTATTGTTGACGACCGCATCGATACGGCCGTACTTCGCGAGCGTCTCGTTCACGAAGCGCGCGATGTCGGCGTCTTCGATGACCGACCCCGCCACGCCGAACCCGCCGAGTTCCTTCGCCAGTTCGACCGCGCTGCCGGACGGCGACATCAGCGCGACGCGATAACCGTTGCTCGCGAGATCCCGCGCGATCGCGGCGCCCATGCCCTTGCCCGCCGCCGTCACCAAAGCCACTTTCTCTACAGTCATGCTGTTCTCCTGAATGGGTCGGCGCAGCGCCGCGATCATCGTCTATGGCAGCACTGTAGGACTCTATAATCGGCTTGTCGAACCATGATTTCTCCACCCACCCTGTAGAATTTCTACTGCATGAAGGCGCTATTGCGTACCCGCCGGTTCCCGCCGCTCAATGCGCTTCGCGCGTTCGAGGCCGCCGCGCGACACCTCAATTTCCGGCTGGCCGCCGACGAACTCGGCGTGACCCAGGGCGCGGTGGCGCAACAGGTCAGGCATCTGGAGGACGTCGTGGAGGTTCAGCTGTTCCGGCGGCTGCCCAGGGGGCTGGCGCTGACGCGCGAAGGGCTCGAGTATTTTTCGTCGGTCCAGCGCGCGCTGCAGATCATCTCCGACGCCACGGACGCGCTCGGTCAGCGCCCGACGGTTCTGGCGGTCAGCACGACGCCGTCGTTCGCGTCGAAGTGGCTGATTCCGCGCCTGTCGGACTTCGGCCGGCTGCATCCCGACATCGAGGTGCGCGTGATCGCCGACGAAAGGCTTGCGTCGTTCCGGGCCGACGGCGTCGACATCGCGATTCGACTGAGCAAGCCGCCGTTCCCGGCCGGCCTGGTCGCCGAGTTGCTGTTTCCGCTCGATATCTTTGCCGTCGCCAGCCCGAAACTGCTCGACAGCGACTCGCCGATCCGGACGCCCGCGGACCTCGCAAAGCACGCGCTGTTGCACGACGCGCACGATCTGTGGCCCGAGTTCATCGACAAGCTCGGCGGCAAAGGCCGGGCCGATCCGACCAAAGGGCCGCGGTTCAGCCAGTCGCTGCTCGCGATCGACGCCGCGGTCGCCGGTCAGGGCATTGCGCTGACCAGCGAGCCGCTGGTCGAACGCGATATCGCGGAAGGCCGGCTGCGGCGCGTGTTCGATTTTTCGTTTCCGATGTCGCTCGGGTTTTACGTCGTCTTTCCGCAGGCCAATGCGCATTCGGAAGCGCTCGAGGCGATGCGGCGGTGGCTGTTCGCGCAGTACGGGAACGGGTGACGCGCTGAAGTCCGACAGATCAACAACCCCACTTCCATCAGTGCCTTCGCGCGTATCGTGATTTTCCGATATATGATTCGCCCATCGACGATACCCGTTTGCCCCGAACACCACGCCCTTCCATGCCGACCGAACTCGACATCGACGCGATCCTGAAAGCGCTCTCGAACCCCGTGCGCCGGGAAATCCTCGTCTGGCTGAAAACGCCGGGCGCGCATTTTCCGGAGCAGACGTTGCCGTACGACCACGGCGTCTGCGCCGGGCAGATCGACGCGCGCTGCGGGCTGTCGCAGTCGACCGTCTCCGCGCACCTCGCGACGCTGCAGCGCGCGGGGCTCGTGACGTCGACGCGGATCGGCCAGTGGGCGTTCTTCCGGCGCAACGAGGCCGTCATCGACGCATTTCTCGACGCCCTGCGCCGCGAACTCTGACCCAGGCCATGCGGGCCACCCGTTGCGCACGACGCGACGGCCATCCCGCCTTTCGTGAAGAGGTTATCTCCATGCCTACCCTGTTCGACCCCGTTACCCTCGGCGACCTGACCCTGCCGAACCGCGTCGTGATGGCGCCGCTCACCCGTGCCCGCGCCGGCAGCGCGCGCGTGCCCAACGACCTGATGGCCCGCTATTACGCCGAGCGCGCATCGGCCGGCCTGATCATCAGCGAAGCGACTTCGGTCACGCCGCAGGGTGTCGGCTATGCGGACACGCCGGGCATCTGGTCCGACGAGCAGGTGGAAGGCTGGACGCGCGTGACGCAGGCCGTGCACGCGGCGGGCGGCCGCATCGTGCTGCAGCTCTGGCACGTCGGCCGGATTTCCGATCCGGTGTTCCTGGACGGCGGCCTGCCGGTCGCGCCGAGCGCGATCGCCGCGGGCGGTCACGTGAGCCTCGTGCGGCCGCCGCGTCCGTACGTGACGCCGCGCGCGCTCGACATCGATGAAATTCCGGGTATCGTCGCCGCGTATCGCAAGGGCGCGGAAAACGCGAAGAAGGCGGGCTTCGACGGCGTCGAGATCCACGGCGCGAACGGCTACCTGCTCGACCAGTTCCTGCAGGACAGCACCAACCTGCGCACCGACGCGTACGGCGGCCCGATCGAGAACCGCGCGCGCCTGCTGCTCGAAGTGGTCGACGCGGCGATCGACGTGTGGGGCGCGGGCCGTGTCGGCGTGCACCTCGCACCGCGCGGCGACGCGCACACGATGGGCGATTCCGACCCGGCCGCGACCTTCGGCTACGTCGCACGCGAACTCGGCCGCCGCAAGATCGCGTTCATCTTCACGCGTGAATCGTATTCGGGCGACCAGCTGAGCCCGCGTCTGAAGGAGGCGTTCGGCGGCCCGCTGATCGCGAACGAGCAGTTCACGCTCGAATCGGCGCAGGACACGCTCGCGAGCGGCCACGCCGACGCGATCGCGTGGGGCAAGCTGTTCATCGCGAACCCGGACCTGCCGCGTCGACTCGAGCTCGGCGCACCGCTGAACAAGCCGGTGCCGGAGACGTTCTACGCCGACGGTGAAACGGGTTACACCGACTACCCGGCGCTCAGCGACGCGGCCTGACGGCCGGCGGCACGTTCATGCGCGCACGTCCGCGCGCATGAACACGCGCTGCGTCTCGTCGAGCCCGCGTGCGACGTGATGCGCGCGGATCGCATGCAGCGTGTCGTCGAGCGATGCGTCGTCGATGATGTGGAAGCCTAGTCGCGCGTAGTACGGCGCATTCCACGGCGCGTCGCGGAACGTCGACAGCACGACCTGTGCGATGTCGTCTTGTGCGGCGCGCGTCATGATCCGTTCGATCAGGCGCGCGCCGATCCGCTGCCCCGCATGCGACGGCGCGACGTCCAGCTCCTCCAGATAAAGCCGCTGCGCATCGAGCAGCCGGTAGAACGCGAAACCCACGCAGGCCCCCGCTTCGTCCGTCGCCACATACGCGCGACCGTCATCGATGCGTGCGAGCACGTCGGCCGCATCGGTCGGCTCGCCTTCGGCGATGTCGGGCATGCCGATGTCGCGAAAGCGCTGGGCGGCGGCCACTTCCACGGCGGCCATCGCGGCCGAGTCTTCCCGCGTGGCGGGGCGAATCCGGATCGATACTGTCATCACGACGAGGTAGGCAGGCGGGAACGGCCGTCACTATAATCGAAACTTCATACCTTTCGAACGCCTTGCCCACGAGGTTCGCCATGACGCTGTCCGCGCTCGCCGTGTTCGCCATCGCCCTGCTCGTCACCGCCGGCACGCCCGGCCCGAGCGTCGCCGCGCTCGTCGCGCGCGTGCTGACGAACGGCGTGCGAGACGTGCTGCCGTTCCTCGCCGCGATGTGGATCGGCGAGGCGCTGTGGCTCACGCTGGCGGTTGCCGGGCTGTCGGCGTTCGCGCGCACGTTCGAGACGGGCCTGCTCGTGCTGAAGCTGCTCGGCGTCGCGTACCTGCTCTTCCTCGCGTGGAAGATGTGGACCGCGCCGACCGACACGCAGGCCGGCGACCTGCCGCGCGGCCAGTCGCCGTGGCGCATGTTCGTCGCGGGCACACTGGTCACGCTTGGCAATCCGAAGATCATGCTGTTCTATCTCGCGCTGCTGCCGACGATCGTCGATCTGACGCATGTCGGTGTGCTCGCGTGGGCCGAACTCGTCGGCACGATGCTCGCGATCCTGATTCTCGCCGACTGCTTCTGGTCGCTGCTCGCGGTGCGTGCGCGGGCATTTCTGACGTCGGCACGCGCGAAGCGGGTCGCGAACCGCACGAGCGCGACCGCGATGGCGGGTGCGGCGGTGGCGATCGCGACGCGTTGAGACGGCATGGGGCGCGGCAGGCGTCGCCCTTTCGCAATTTCCGCACGCAATTCCTGCAAAAAAATGGCGCCTCATGGCGCCATTTCGATCGGGTTCGGCGAAACCAACGGGAAGTGCTCGGCCTCATAGCGCTCGATCAGGATCGCCATGATCTCCAACTCGTCGCCCTCCGGCGTGTCCGGCGCGGGGTCCAGATCGACAAGCGCAGACACTGCCTTCAGTGCGGCCTTGTAATCGGCCGCTGTTCGAATCGGGTGAATGTCCATTTCGTTACCCCATTACCCCGAGGATCTGAGGGATTGAATTGAGCATCGAACATTCTCGCGGTATCGTGCGACGCCTGCCATGCGCACATCGCTATTTGCGCGAACGTGAGTCATGACCCAAGTCACGCAAGCGCTTCTTCAATCGCCGATTGTCTGCGAGCAGCACAACCAGCGCGATGAGCGTCGCAACGGGGAAGAACCAATCCCCCGAGTAGTGCAGCAATGTCCAAGCGACGGCAGCAACCACGACTGCTGCTGCGATCAGACTGACCCTGTCCGAAAGCTTGCTCACGCGATCGCCCTCCCGATTGCTCGTGCACGAATGGCAAACGTCACACTACACGGCGTCGGACGGAACACCTCCGGATGCAGCGCGATCACACGATAGACGTCTTGCGGAATTGCAAGACCGCGACGGGCCGCCCAGCCGCGAATTCCATTGACCGCAGCCACGTCATGCCTGTCGCACACAAATGACGCATCCGCCGCTACGACCAGGCTGCCGATCACTGCGCCAACGTAAAAACTCGCACCCAGCGCAGACGCGGCTGCCAGCAATTCCAGCCCGGTCGTGGCGCCTATCAGATCGCCGACCGTCGCAGTCGAACCAAGCGTCCGGAGCGTGCCGAGAAGGGTCGCAAGCGTGCCGATTGCGGTCTGCTGTGCGGCAAACAGGCTTGTTGGCGCGGGCAAACCGAGAGCGTCCATGTTGTCCTTGAATGCCACGTAGAACGTCTTGCATTGCATCTTGCAGAATCCCCGTGAAGAAGTGGCGATTCTAGCGATGACGCCATGCGCAGACTGCCCCGTTAGAGACTTCCAATCCGTCCGCATCCCGCTCCAACTGCTCGATTCCCTCGACGCCACACGCTCCGTCGTTTGCATGCACGTCCGTCAGCGGCCAGGTGATTTGTCAAAGAGTGTGACAAACGCGCCTCGCGCGCTCAAAGTTCAATGCGAACCCGCACTAACAGCCCACCGACCTGCGCCTGCCACCCGCCCCAGGCACATCCTCATTACACTCAACCAACGCCCGCACCAGCGCCCAGTCATCGTCATCGCAGAAGTCGAGCAGCATCGCGCCGCACGGCCCGCGCGCTTCGCGCAACCGCGCCGCGAGCCGCGCCTGAATCCCGACCACCCTGCCGTCGCCGCGCGCGACCACCGACGGATTCGCGCCCATTCCCGTGCCGCTGCAGAAATTGATCGCCCAGCGCCCGCTCTCCGGCGACGGCATGCCGGTCAGCAGCGCATCGATCACACGCCACTTGTAGTGGATCGACCCGGCGACAGGCACACGGTATTCATCCTGGATCACGAACGCCGCATCCGGATGATCGACCGTAAACGTCGCATTGTCGGGCCACGCGGTCAGGTCGATGCCCAGCGGCCGGCTGCTGCGGAACCGCCGCAACAGCACCACCGCGCCGCGCACGTCGCCGAGCGCCGGCAGCGCGCCGCCCGTATGCCAGCGCAGCCGCGGATGCCGCGCGCAATGCGCATCGAACGTCGCGTCGAAGCCGCGCGTGCACGCATGCGCGGGCCATTCGTCCTTCACCGACATCACGATGCATTCGCGCGGATGCGCATCGAGAAAGCGCGTGCAGTCCGCGAGCACGTCGTCGAACGACAGGCCGAGCGCGATCCCGCCGTGGTGGATGTCGAACGTATCGCCCCGGTGCCGGCAGCGAATGTCGAGCAGCCGCACGCCGTGCACGAGTTGCGCATCGAGCGGCGCACGCTGCGTGCGCACGAGCGGATCGTCGACCGTATACGCACAGGTGTCATGGCTGCCCGGTAGGGTCAGCGTATGCAGCGGCCGCGCGTCGTCGAGCGCCGACATCCAGTCGGCCAGCGGCGTGGAGGCTTCGTGTCGCGAAGGAATCATGAATCGATGACTGACAAGGAAAGAAAGATGTGGGTAACCGCATCGGATGTCGCCGTGCGGGCCGGCGTGTCGCGCTCCGCGGTGTCGCGCGCGTTCTCGCCGACGGCGAGCATCGCGCCCGAGACGCGCGAACGCGTGATGGTGGCCGCGCGTGCGCTCGGCTACCAGGTCAACCTGATCGCGCGCGACATGATCACGCAGCGCAGCAGCATGATCGGCGTCGTGACGGCCGGGTTCGAGAATCCGTTCCGCGCGCGGCTGCTGTCGGACCTGATGGCCGCGCTCGGGCAGCGCGCGTTCACGCCGCTCGTGACCAATGCGGATGATCCGCATCAGGTCCGGCAATCGCTGGAGCGGCTGCTCAGCTACCGGATCGCGGGCCTGGTGATGACGTCCGCTTCGCCGCCGCTGTCGGTCGCACGACAGTATCTCGACCACCGGATTCCCGTCGTGATGATCAACCGCGAAGCAAACCTGCCGGGCGCGGACGTCGTCGTCAGCGACAACGCGGCCGGCGCCGCCCATGCCGCGCAGCGGCTCGTGCGGGCCGGCGCGCGCCGGCTCGCGTTCGTCGGGCCGCGCACCGCGAGCTACAGCGCACACGCGCGCGCGGACGCCTTCGAGCAGGCGCTGCAACGCGGCGACGCGTACGATGCGGCGCTCGTCCGCGTGATCGATACGCGCTCCGACACGCACGCGTGCGGCATCGATGCCGCGCGGCAATTGTTCGCCGCCGGCGAGCGCCCGGACGGTGTGTTCTGCTCGTCCGACCTGCTCGCGCTCGGCATGATCGACGCCGCGCGCGACGCATTCGGCTTGCGCGTGCCCGACGACCTGCGCGTGATCGGCTTCGACGACATCCCCGCCGCCGCATACGACGCCTATCGGCTCTCGACGCTGCGCCAGGACACGCAAGGCCTCGCGCACGCGGCCGTCGACCTGCTCGCCGACCGGATCCAGACCTTCGACGGCGCGTCGCGCATGCGCGTCGTGCCGGTTACGCACGTTGTGCGGCATAGCTGCGCGTAACGCGTCGCGTCACTTCAGCCCGCCGGCGAAGCCGCGCAGCAGGTAGCGCTGCACGTAGCCGGCTACCGCAAGGGTCGGCAGCGACGCCAGCAGCCCCGCGCTCATCAGGTCGCCCCAGTCGATGCCGTTCTCCGTCACGTAGCCGGCAATCGCGAGCGGCAGCGTGAAGCGGCTCGGCGTCGACACGAACAGCAGCGCGATCAGGAACTCGTTCCATGCGGCGATGAACACGAAGATCGCGGTCGCGATCAGCCCCGGCGCGCACAGCGGCAGCACGATCTGCACGAGCCGCCGCGCGAGCCCCGCGCCGTCGATGCATGCGGCCTCCTCGTATTCGACGGGCACGTCGCGCACGAACGCGAGCAGCATCCAGATCGCCATCGGCAGCGCGTAGATCTGGTAAGCAAGCATCAGCCCGAGCGTCGAATCGAGCAGATGCAACCGCTTCGCGAGCGCGAACAGCGGCACCGCGATCGTGATCGGCGGCATCAGCTTCAAGGCCAGCACGAGCATCAGGAACAGCACATCCAGCCGCGCCGGAAACCGCAGCCGCACGAGCGCGTATGCGGCCGGAAACGCGAGCGTCAGCGCGAGCAGCGTCGTGCCGAAGCCGACCAGCAGCGAATTGGCGAGCGGCGCGCCGATACCGTTCGACCACACCGACGCGAAATGCTCGAACGTCGGTGCAGCCGGCCAGATCCGCAGCGGATGGTCGAGGCGCTCGAGCGTCGGCATGAATGCCGCGCCGGCCATCCACAGACATGGCAGCAGCAACAGCGCGAGCGCGACGGTGCGCAGCGCCCACGGCACAGCGCGACCGAATACGGCCTCCGTTCGCGCATGCGCGAGGTACGCGGATCGCGCCGTCATGCGCGCCGCTTGCGAACCGTCTGCCATACGTACCCCGAAACGAGCAGTGCGGACGCCGCGAGCATCAGCACCGACGCGGCACTCGCCGGTCCGACGTTGAAGAAGCGGAAGCCCGTGTCGTAGATGTAGGTCGACAGCGTCTGCGTCGCGTTGCCGGGGCCGCCGCCCGTCAGCGCATAGACCTTGTCGAACAGCTTGAACGTGTCGATCGAGCGCAGCAGCAGCGCGAGGCCGATCTGCGGCGCCGCGAGCGGCAGCGTGATGTCGCGCAGGCACTGCCATTCGCTCGCGCCGTCGGTGCGCGCGGCTTCGTACAGTTCCTGCGGGATCGATTGCAGCCCGGCAAGCACGATCAGGAACGCCATCGGCGTCCACTGCCACACGTCGACGAGCGCGAGCGACCACAACGCAAGATGCGGATCGGACAGCCAGCGCACGCCTTCGACGCCGAACGCGGCGAGCAGCGCGTTCAGGAAGCCGTCGAAATTGAGCCAGTTGCGCCAGATCGCCGAACACACGAGCGTCGACAGCATCATCGGCAGGATCGCGAGCGGCAGCGCAATGCGCCGCCCCGGAAACGCGCGCACGAACAGCAGCGCGAGACCGAAGCCGAGCGCGACCTCGACGAGCGATGCCGCGATCGTGAAGCGCAGCGTGTTGCCGAAGCCGGCGGCGAACGCGTCGTCGCCGAGCACCGCGCGATAATTCGCGAGCCCGATGAACGCGCGCCGGCCGGCCGCATAGTCGACCTGGCAAAACGAGTCGATCAGCACCTGCGCGACCGGGTACAGCGCGAGCGCGGCCAGCACCAGCAGCGCGGGCCCGAGCAGCGCGACGAACGGCAGGCTGCGGCCGAGGGCTTTCATGCGCGGTTTCCGGACGATGCGTGGCGGCGTGCCGTCACTTGCCGGCCGCGGCCATCGCCTGCGCGATCTTCTGCTGCGCCTGGCGCAGCGCGGCGTCGGGGGCGGCCTGCCCGGTCAGCGCGAGCTGCAGCTGGTCGCCGAGAATGCTCTCGACCTGCTGCCAGTCCTTCACGCGCGGCCGCGCACGGCCGGCCTCGAGCGCCTTCAGTTGATCGGGGTACCAGCGATACTGGCGCACCAGCGCCGGATCGGCGAACACGCTGCGGCGCGTCGGCGGAATGCCGATCCCGGCGAGGCGCGTTTGCGTGTCGCGCGAGCTCAGGTAGGCGAGGAAATCCTGCGCGAGCTTCGCGTGCGGCGCATCCTTCGGAATGCCCATCTGCCAGATGCCGAGCATCGGTGCCGGGCCGGCCGTCTGCCCGGGCGGCGGCTGCAGCGCGATCTGCCCGACCACGCGCGACTGCTTCGGATCGTCGAGCGCCGGGATCCACGCCGGCCACACCTCGATCGACTGCGCAGCCGTGCCGCGCTGCAGTGCGTCGCGCACCTCGGCGGCGCCGTACACGTCGACGTCCTTCGGCGCGGCGGTCTTCAGCGCAAGGAAAGTCTTCAGCGCGGCCTGCGACTCGCGCGAATCGATCGTCACGTTGCCGGCACGGTCGAACACGTCGCCGCCGTAGGCCCACAGGATCGGCAGGAAGCCCGTCACGACCGGGTTGCCCTTGGTGCCGCGGAACACGACGCCCGACACGCTCTTGTCCGCGCCGCCGATGGTCTGCGCGATCTTCAGCACGTCGTCCCAGTTGCGCGGCGGCTGCAACTGATACTTCGCGAGCAGATCTTTCCGGTACGCGAACATCTCGACGTTGCCGACGATCGGCAGCGCGTACAGCGCGCCCGCCGCGTTGCGGCCGAGTGCGACCGCCGACGGCACGAGATCGGCGTCGGCGAGCGCGGCCGGCAGCGGCTTCAGCCAGCCGTTGCCGATGAATTCGGGCGCCCACGTATCGTCCATCATCACGAGGTCGTACGTGCCGGTGCCTTCGCGCATCGACAGCTTCAGCTTCTGGTACAGGTTCGCGTTCGGCAGCTTGAGCAACTCGATGTCGGTGCCCGGATGCAGCTTGGTGAAGCCGGCGACGGCGTCGGCCAGCCCCTTGCCGTAGATGTCGTCGCGGCCCGCGATGACGAGGTCCGCCGCGAAGGCGTGCGAGGCGGCAAGGGACAGCGCAACGGCGGCGGACAGCGCGCGCAGGCGGCTCAGCAGGGTCATGTGGTCTCTCTCGATCGGCGTGGTGGCGGGCCGCCGGGCGTTGCACACGTGTGCAACGCGGGCGACGCTTCGGGCGGCCTGAAGCGAACGCCATTGTTCACGTCGATCGTTAAGAATTTGTGGCACGCGGCGAAAGCGGCCGACGGTGCGGCCGCCCGCCCCGCCCGCCGCCCGTGCCACCGGGTGCGTACCGTCAGAAGTTCACGCGAATCCCGGCCATCACCGCGAGCTGCCGGCTCGAATTGCTGTTCGCGAGCACCGGAATCTGCGCGTAGTTCACCGCATTGCCGTTCGCGTCGGTGCCGAGCCCCGTGCCGCTCGCGATCTGGCCGATCGCGACCGCATACAGCGCGGTGCGCTTCGACAGGCTGTAGTTCGTGCCGACGTTGACCTGGTGAAAGCGCGTCGTGCCGCGGCCGTCCGTGTGCGCGGCGTTGAATATGTACGCGACGCCGCCCTGCAGCGCGGGCGTGAACATGTACGTGACGTTCAGCTCGCCGATGTCGAACGTGAAGGCCTGCGTGCGCGGCTGCGCGCCGGTCGAGAAATAGCGGCTGTCGCCGAGGCGCGTGTGCGTGTAGGTCAGCGCGACCGTCGCCGCGCCGAGCGTCACCGAGCCGCCCGCGCCGAACGCGCGCATCGAGCCGGCGTCCTGCAGCAGGCAGTACATCGCGCCCGGGTTGCTGCACGCGAAGTCGCCGATGTAGCCGCTCGCGCCGCCGAGCGCCGCGTCGAGCGGCTGGTGCAGGTCGAGATAGCCGACCGAGAACGCGACCGGCGCACGCGTGTAGGTCGCGGCGACCGCATAGCCGCGCTTCGCGGAAAAGTCGCCGGCCTGGCCGCCGAAGCTGAACGTGCCGCCAAACGTCAGGCCGTTGAAATCCGCGCTGGTGAACTTCACCGCGTTGTTGAAGTTGAACGCGGCGTTCAGGTTGTCGACGTCGCCGAGGTGCGAGCCGTACGGCGTCGCCCAGTTGTTGCTCGATACATAGGCGCCGAGCATGTCCGTGTACGAGTCGTATTGCCGGCCGAGGCCGAGCGTGCCAATCGCATCCTGGCGCAGCCCGACCCACGCCTGCCGGCTGAACGCGGTGCCGCCCTGCAGCGCCTGCCCGTTCGCGGACAGGAACTGCTGCTCGAGCGAAAACACCGCGTCGAGCCCGCCGCCGAGCGGCTCGGCACCCTGAAATCCGAAGCGGGACGGCACGAGGTTGCCGCCGCCCATCTGCCATGCATGGCCGCCGCCCGTGCTGCCGTCGGCGCGCGTGAACTGCTGGTTCGTCGAATAGATGATGCCGGTGTCCACGGTGCCGTACAGCGTCACGCTGCCGGAGGTCTGCGCGTGCGCGTGCATGCAACCCAGCGTGGCCGCGGCCGCGGCCAGTCTTCGTCCGATCTTCATGTCCCGTCCCTCTGTTGTCATCGATTCGCAGTGCAAACCGACGATGTTGTCGATATCGGTGACAGGACTCTATCCAGCGAAAATTCGGGACCCCTATCCCAAATCAGCAAATGGTGAAGCGAACGGAACGGGCGGCACGCGACGACGCCCGGCGGCACCGTCGCGGTGCGAAGACGTCATTCGGGGCGCAAGGTTTGCGACGGCAGCTCGCCGAACAGGTCGCGATACTCGCGCGCGAAATAGCCGAGATGCGTGAAGCCCCAGCTTGCTGCGGCCTCGCCGACGCCCAGCTGATGCGCGGACGTCGTGCGCAGCAGGCGCCGCACCGCGTTCAGCCGGATCGTGCGCAGATAGCCGACGGGCGTGACGTCGGCGACGCGCTGGAAGCTCGTCTGCAGCGTGCGGCGGCTGCAGCGCAGCGCGCGGCACAGTTCGAGCACGGTGACGGGTTCCTCGGGCCGGTCGCGCAGGTGTTTCTCGCAACGGCTGACGATATCGCTGTAGGTGGCGTGCGTGATGTCGCGGCGCTCGACGCCGATGCCCTGCTCGAGCGCATCGAGGAACATGCCGAGCATCGTGTCGCGGAACATCTTGCGGGTGGCCGCGTATTCGAGGCAGCCGGGGTTGCGCTGCGCGTCGTCGATCAGCGACGACAGCCGCGCGCCGAGCGCGACGCCTTGCGCTTCCGACAGCCGCGTGACGTGCCGCAGCTTGCGCGCGCCGGCCGCGCCGAATTCGGCCTCACAGAGCTCGTCGACCATGTCCGACGCCGCGCTGATCCCGACCAGTCCCATCCCTTCCGGCGTATGGAATTCGAAATCCTCGCCGGCGCGCAGCGCGAGCAGCGCATAGCCGTCGACCGGCTGGCTCTGGAACGTGCCGGCGAGCGGCACCGACAGCGGCACCGCGAGCGACGTGCGCCCGGCCGGTGCGAGGCCGGTTTGCGCGACACGCCGGTTGGTCGTCTCGCGGAAGAAATGGAAGTCGTCGTACAGCACCTGCGTGACGGTGCCCCTGAAGCGGCCCGGCGTCATCTGGCGGTAGACCTGATGCCAACCAGCGATCGCGAGCCCGTGGTCATGCACGTCTTCGTGTGAGCGTGACTGGAACAGCATCGGCATCTCCGGTAAAACCCTGATTCCACGCTGCGGCCGCACGGCGCGCAGCGCCACAGCTTACCCCCGCAAAATTCCGCGCAGTGCAGTTTCGAATGCAAGACAGGCCGCCGACAACGCGGCGGCCTGCTCGCCGGTCACGCGCACGTAGCGGCGAAACGACGGCATCCGGTTCACGACCTCGCTGCCGCCGAACGGCACGACGGCGAGCGTCCAGCGGCCGTCGCGCGCGGCGATCGTGCAGTCGGTCAGGTGCAGCGGGCGCAGCGCGTCGGCGACCGACGGCTGCGCGGCGAGTGCGGCCACCGTCCGCGCGAATCCGGGGTCGCTTCCCGGCTCGGGCGCGGCCACGATGCCGGTGCGCCGCAGCCAGCCGGTCTGCAGCACGCGTGCAAGGCCCTGCGCGGCCGGGCCGTCCGCGCTGATCGACACCTGCACGCTGACCGTATGCATCAGGAACTGGCGGTCGACGTGTTCTTCGATGCTCACGCGCACGCCGTTCGGCAGCCGGGCCAGGATTTCGGCAGCGCCGCCGTTCGCGTCGCGCACCGCACCGAGGTCGACGAGCACGCGTGCGGCGATCGCGCCGGGCCGGTGGCCGGGCGGCGGCGCGTCGGGCGCCGCGCGCCAGCGGGCGAGCACGGCCCTCACGATGCGACGTGCTCGTTGCGCAGCACTTCCTCGACCGGCACCGGCCTGAACGGATGCCGGCGCTGCACGACGAGCGTCCAGAACAGCGCGTACAGCGCGGTGAGCCCGAGCATCACGCCGAACGGCACGTAGATGTCGCGCGCGTTCATGCCGGGCGGCGTGATGTACCAGATCGCGAGCACGATGCCGACGCTCGACACGATCTGCGGCAGCGGAAACAGCGGCGAACGGTACGGGCGCGGCAGGTCCGGGCGGCGGATGCGCAGCATCACGACCGACGCGGTCACGAGCAGGTATGCGGTGCCCCATGCGCAGGTCGCGGCGAGCACGAGATGCAGGATGCTGTCGAGATTGCCGTTGATCAGCCACGCATGGAAGATCGGCACGACCGCCGCCGCGACGATGCCGACCACCGGCGTCTTGAAGCGCGGATGCAGATACGCGAAGCAGCGCGGCAGCGCGCCGTCGATCGCCATCCCGTACAGGATGCGCGGCAGCCCGGCCATCAGCGTGTTGATCGTCGCGGCGCCCGCGCACAGGAACGCGATGCCGAACCAGATGCGGCCGAAGGGCCCGAGCACCTGCAGCGCGAACGCGGGAATCGCGCCCGGCGTGTCGAGCAGGTGCGTGAGGCCGTCCGGGCTCACCGGCACGTTCGCGACCTGGCGGCGGATCGCCGCGCCGTACAGGAACATGCAGATCGCGACGCCGACGAGGCCGAGCGCCATCGCGCGCGGAATCGTGCGGCCCGGCGCCTTCATTTCCGGCGCGAGCGGCGTGACGAACTCGCAGCCGACGAACATGAACATCGCCATCCCGACCAGCGACAGCACGGCCGGCACCGACGTGCCGACTTCCGAGCCGCCGAACCAGCCGTCGAGATGCACGGCCGGCGCGGCCGCGAGGCCGAGGATGCCGAAGATCATCAGCGACAGCCACATGCCGGCCGTCAGCACGATCTCGAGCTTGCTGAACACCTTGATGCCGATGATGTTGGTGATCGCGAACGTGACCACGAGGCCGACGCCGACGAGCCACGAGCTGTTGTGCTTCTCGAACGCGGCGTTCAGCGATTCGAAGTTCACGAGCGCCATGATGCCGCTCAGGATCGTCTCCGCCGTGCCGGCGAACACGTGCACGAGGAAATACGCGGAAATCGTGCCGGTGATCGCCCAGAAGCGGCCGAGCCCGCACGACAGGTAATCGTAAACCGAGCCGGCCGTCGGCAGCATCGCGGCGGCTTCGGAGAACGTCGTCGCCTGCGCCTGCATCATCACGAACGCGATGATCATCGCGACCGCGAATGCCCAGCCGCCCATCCCGAAGCCCGAGGTCGCGGTGAGAATCACCGGGCTCGCCATGATGAGGCCGACGGCGCTCGCCAGCGCGGTCGGAAACCCGACCGCACCGGCCTTCAGCACCGTGCCGCCGCCCGCTTCAGCCGACGCACCGGCGGGCGTATCGCCCGTTGCGCCGGTCATTCCAGACCATCCCGACATCTTCGTCTCCTTCCCTTTTCGGGCCGGAACCGGCGCTGTGGCGCCCGCTCCGAGCCATGCTTCGCGGTCGGCCCAGGGCGGCGCCTAAGCGCCGGCACCCGGGCCCCTGTCGATCCAATCGTGATCCGATGTCGAAAAAATACGCAGGCAAAATAATCCGGTCATAGCGCAAATCGGCAAACCGGCGGTGGCGAGCGGGTTATCCCGCCCTCCACCGCCGGTTCGGCGTCACGCGCTCATGCCGTCACGGCCTCACGCGAACGGCACGGCCTCGAAACCGGCCGCGAGCGCGTCGACGATCCGGTCGAGCTGCTCGCGCTGGATCACGAGCGGCGGCGACAGGATGATCTTCGTGCCGACCGGCCGCACCAGCACGCCGTGCTCGCGCGCCACTTCCGCGACCGCGTTCGCATAGCCGGACAGCGGGTCGATCGGCTCGCGGGTCTGCTTGTTCGCGACGAGATCGAGCGCGAGCATCAGCCCCTTGCCGCGCACCTCGCCGACCGCCGCGAAGCGTTCCGGGAACGACTGCAGCGCTTCGAGCAGATACGCGCCCTGCTTCGCCGCGTTCGCCGGCAGGTCTTCCTTCACCACGATGTCGAGGCTCGCGATCGCGGCCGCGCAGGCGACCGGGTGCCCTGCGTACGTGTAGCCGTGCATGATCGCGCCGCCGAAGTCCGCATTCGCGGCGAACGCGTCCTCGATCCGCGCGTTTACGGCCGTCGCGCCGAGCGGCACGTAGCCGGACGAGATTCCCTTCGCGAGACACATGATGTCCGGGCGCACGCCCCAGCCGCGGCTGCCGAACAGGCTGCCGCTGCGGCCGAAGCCGGTCACGACTTCGTCGGCGATCAGCAGCACGCCGTAGCGGTCGCACACCTCGCGCACGAGCGGCCAGTAGTTGGCCGGCGGCACGATCACGCCGCCCGCGCCCTGGATCGGCTCGGCGATGAACGCGGCGACCGTGTCGGGGCTCTGGAACTGGATCTCGCGCTCCAGCATTTCCGCGCAGATCCGGCCGAGTTCCTCCGGATCCTGCGTGAACGGGTTGCGGTACAGCCACGGCGTCTCGACGTGAAAGCAGCCGGGCAGGTTCGGCTCGTAATTGCGGCGGAACACCGTGTTGCCGTTCACCGACGCGCCGCCGAAGTGCGTGCCGTGATAGCCCTGCTTCAGCGAGATGAACTTGGTGCGGTCGGCCTGGCCGCGCACCTTCCAGTACTGGCGCGCAATCTTCAGCGCGGTCTCGATCGAGTCCGAGCCGCCCGAGCTGTACAGCACGCGGCGCATCCCTTCCGGCTCCATCATGTCGATCAGCTTCTTCGACAGCTCCTCCGCGCGCGGATGCGAGATGCCGTCGAACAGCTGGAAGTATTCGAGTTCGTCGAGCTGACGCACGATCGCATCCTTCACTTCCTGGCGGTTGTGCCCGACGTTTACGTTCCACAGGCCCGCGACGCCGTCGACCAGCTGCTTGCCGGTTTCGTCGAACACGTAGCAGCCGTCGCCGCGCACGATGCGGATCGGCTTGCGCTGTTTCATTTCGTTCGGGTGCAGCATCGGGTGCCAGAACTTCGCTTCGTTGTAGCTCATTGCAATCTCCACTTTCGGATCGTTTGAACCTCGACCGTCCGGGGTCGAGGTGCGAGGTTTTCGGGGTGTTAGCGGGGTTCGTGGGGTTCGGAGCAGGCGCCGCGCGTCAGTGCGCGATGCAGACGGATTTGGTCTCGGTGAAGCCTTCGATCGCGTACTGGCCGAACTCGCGGCCGATGCCCGATTGCTTGTAGCCGCCGAACGGCATCGACGGGTCGAGCGGAATGTGACAGTTCACCCACACGGTGCCGGCCTCGATCTGCGGCACGAGGTTCATCACGCGCTTCAGGTCGTTGCTCCAGATGCTCGCGGCGAGGCCGTACGGCGACGCGTTCGCGAGACGCACCGCGTCGGCCGCATCGTCGAACGGCACGACGACGATCACCGGGCCGAACACTTCGTCGCGCACGATCGCGCTGTCCGGATGCGGATCGGCGATCACGGCCGGCTTCACGTAGTAGCCGGGCAGATCGTCGGCCGGCGCGCCGCCCGCGAGGAACGTGAGGCCCGCGCGGCGCGCGCCTTCGATGTGCTCGACGACCTTGTCGCGATGGTGCGCGGAAACGAGCGGGTTGATCTGCGCGGTGGTATCGAGGCCCGCGCCGAGCTTCATCGACTGCGCGACGCCCGCGAGGCCGTCCGCGAGCTGCGCGAATTTGCTGCGATGTACGTAAATGCGCGACGCGGCCGCGCACACCTGTCCCTGGTTGAAGAACGCGCCGGCGGCGACGCCGTCGAGCGCCTGCGCGACGTCGACGTCGTCGAGCATCACGATCGGGTTCTTGCCGCCGAGCTCGAGCGAGAAGCGCGTCATGTTCTGCACGGCCGCCGCGCCGACCAGCTTGCCGGTCGCGGTCGAACCCGTGAACGAGATCTTCGCGATCGACGGGTGGCTCGACAGCGCGGCGCCGCACGTGCGGCCGCCGGTGACGACGTTGAACACGCCAGGCGGCACGCCGGCGTCAAGGGCGAGTTCGGCCAGGCGCAGCGCGGTGAGCGGCGTTTCCGGCGACGGCTTCAGCACGATCGTGCAGCCGGCCGCGAGCGCCGGAATCAGCTTCCACACCGCGATCATCAGCGGGAAATTCCACGGCACGATCGCCGCGACCACGCCGACCGGCTCCTTGCGCGTATAGGCCGTATAGCGCGCGCCGGGCGGGAACGGGATCGACACGTCGAGCGTCTGGCCGGTGATCTTGGTCGCCCAGCCGGCCATGTAGCGTACGTATTCGACGCTCGCGCCGACCTCGATCGCGCGCGACACGTGGATCGACTTGCCCTGGTTCAGCGTTTCGAGCTGCGCGAGCGTTTCGGCGTCGGCCTCGATCAGGTCGGCGAGCTTCAGCAGGATGCGCTCGCGGTCCGCCGGGCGCAGCCCGCTCCACACGCGGGTGTCGAATGCCTGCTTCGCGCTCGCGACCGCGCGGTCGACGTCGTGCGCGTCGGCATCCGCGACCGTCGCGAGCCGCTCGCCCGTCGCCGGGTCGTACACGTCGAGCCGCGCGGGCGAGTGCGCGCGCTGCATGGCGCCGTCGATGAAAAGGCCGAAGTCGCGTGCGACGAAGGTGCGCACGGTGTCGCTGACCGCGACGAAGTTCGTGGTGCTCATGGGCGTCTCGATGATTGTCATGACTGGGCCGCGTGCGCTTCGGCATGCGGGTGTCGAATCACTGTATCGACGGGGGATCGCGCCCGGTGAGCGCAAATTGGCAAGCGCGTGCGGGACCGGAACGCGGGTGACCCGGGAATGTAGCTACAGGAACAACGCGCCGACCAGCTCGGTGCGGTTCGACACGCCGAGCTTCCGGTACATGCGCATCAGATGTGTCTTGATGGTCGGCTGGCCGAGCGCGAGATCGCGTGCGATTTCCTTGTTCGAGCGGCCGTCGCGTACGAGTCGGGCGATCTGCTCCTCGCGGTAGGTCAACCGCTCCTCGCAGCCGATCCGGTGAATCCCGCGCCGCGCGCGCAGCAGCGGGGCCAGCGCGGCTTCGGCGACCGGCTGAAGCCGTGCCAGCGCGTCGATCTCGCCCGGTGCGAACCGGCCCGCCGTGCGGTTGCCGTCCGCGTCGCCCGTCCCGAAGCGCAGCAGCGAAAACGCGCCGACCGTGCGGCCCGCGTCGTCGCGCAGCCAGATCTCGACGACGTCGGCCACATCGTGCCGCCGCAGGAAACGGGTCCAGTACGCGGACGCATCGCGTCTTTCGTCAGGCAATTGGGACGCGAGCGTCACGACCGCACGTTCGCCTGCCGCGCAGCGCGACGGATGCAGCGGATCGAGCATCCGGTAGCGCGCGATGTAGGTGCGATGCATCGCCTCCGGCATCCCGAACAGCTCGAAATCGGCCGGCTCGCCGCTCAGGTCGAGCCGGTAGAACACGGTCGCGGACGGGCTCGCAAACGCGTCGAACGCGTCCACGCACGCGCGCAGCGCGCGGTGCCAGTCGGCGGCTTCGTGGTCGGCGGAAGCGGATGAGGTCGGCATGATGGGAGCGGCCGGCGGCCGAACGCGTCGAAGGTCGGGCCAGCCTACCGGCGCCGAAATGGGCCGGTGAGCACAAATCGGCAATTCATCCGTGGGTGACGGATGACGGGGCTGCCGGCCATGTCGCGACAACGGAGTCTGCGTCGGGACGTCTTGCGCCGCGAGCCGTGCGGACGATGATGGCTGCCGAGGGTGGCGCGAGACATCGCACGCGCCGGCCGTGTCCCGACGACAGAATCCGCGTCGGGAAGGCATGCGCCGTGAGCCGTGCGGTCGAGAATGGACGTCGAGGGTGGCGCGAGACATCGCACGCGCCGGCCGTGTCTCGACGACAGAATCCGCGTCGGGAAGGCATGCACCGTGAGCCGTGCGATCGAAAATGGATGTCGAGGGCGGCACGGAACATCGCGCGCACCGATCGAGCATGATCGGAATGATCAGCGAAATGCGCGGAGCGGCCGCACGCGCGGCCGCGAAACGGCGGCGCGGCAGCGTGTGCGCCGCGCCCTGTCAGTCAGGGTCCGCGTCAGTGCGCGTTCGCGGCGAACGTGTCGCAGGCGCTTACTTCACCCGACTCCATCCCGCGCCGCAGCCAGTACACGCGCTGCTCGCTGGTGCCGTGCGTGAAGCTCTCCGGCACGACATAGCCCTGGCCTTGCTGCTGCAGCCGATCGTCGCCGATCGCAGCCGCCGCCTTCAGCCCCTGCTCGAAATCGCCGGGCTCCATCAGCCGCTGGTTCGCGCGCTGCGCGTTGTTCGCCCACACGCCGGCGAAGCAGTCGGCCTGCAGTTCCATCCGCACCGACAGCGCGTTCGAGCGCGCTTCGCTCGAACGGCGGCGCGCGGCATCGACCTTGTCGGAAATGCCGAGCAGGTTCTGCACGTGATGGCCGACTTCGTGCGCGATCACGTAGGCCTGCGCGAAATCGCCGCCCGCGCCGAACCGCTTGCGCAGTTCGTCGTAGAAACCGAGATCGATGTATACGTTGCGGTCGCCCGGACAATAGAACGGCCCCATCGCGGTCTGGCCGGTGCCGCACGCGGTCGGCGTCGAGTTCGTGAACATCACGAGCTTCGGCGACTGGTACTGCGCATGCAGCTGGGTGTTGAAGACGCCCGTCCACGTGCGCTCGATATTGCCGAGCACCTTGCGCGTGAATACCGCGCCGGGATCGTTCGCCGCCGCGCCCTGGTGCTGCGTGGGCGCGGGCTGCGCCTGCTGCTGCCGCCCCTGCAGCGCCGATGCGCCTTCGAGCACGACGCGCGGGTCGATCCCGAAGAAATACGATGCGGCCAGCGCGACCACGATCGTGCCGATGCCGATCGTCGCACGCCCGCCGCCGAACCCGCCGCCACCGCGTCGATCCTCGACGTTCACGCTTTCTCTTTCGTCGTCCAGCCTCATTGCCGGCCCCTCCCTGTTCCTGTCGATGGTCCGGCCGCGCGATGCGCAACCGGGCGATCAGCCGCCGCGCCTTGCGCCATCGGCAGACGCGATGCATCCGTATCGGGCGCGCACCCACGCCGATCTCGCCGCCTGCCACTCCGCTTGCACGACGGAATCGGCCGGCCGGCGCGCACCGCACCGGTGCACGGGCTCGCCCGCGCCATTTTGCCGGGCTTTCGCGACTTATCTCAAAAATACGGAGGATAGAGCGATTCGGCGCCGAACATCGTCAGCCTTTGCAAAATGGCCGCGATCTGCGTGCGGCCCGGGAGGACGAGATGACCAGCGGAAAAACCGGGCTTGCCCGCCTGCCGCCCGGCCAGGCCTGCCGCGACTTACTTCGCGTGACCTCGGCGAACGTCGCTCACTGCGTCGAGCAAGCGGTACTTGCGGATCTTTTCATAAAGCGTGCTCTTCGCGATGCCGAGCTGACTCGCCGCCTTCGTCAGATTGCCGGCATGACGCGCAAGCGCGCGGCGGATCGATTCCGCCTCGGCCATCTTCAACGAGTCGCCCGCATCCGGCGCGAGCGCGTCGACGGCCCGCGCGGCGCACGCATCGATCGGCGCCCCCGCGCCGATCTCGGCAGGCAGCTTGTCGGCCTTTATCACCGGGCTGTCCGACAGCAGCAGCGCCCCCTCGATCGCGTTCCGCAGTTCGCGCACATTGCCGGGCCACGGATAGCGCAACAGGCGCGCATACGCATCGTCGTCGAACGACCTCGGGGAGAGGCCATACGACTCGCACAGATGCCCGAGCCAATGCGCAATCAGCGCCGGCAGGTCCTCGCCGCGCTCGCGCAAGTTCGGAATCGACACGGTCGTGACCGCGATCCGGTAGTACAGATCCATCCGGAACCGGCCTTTCGCGACGGCGTCCTTCAGATCCCGGTGCGTCGCCGCGACCAGCCGGAAATTCACCCTGCGCGGCGTATTCTCGCCCAGGCGATAGATTTCGCTCTCCTCCAGCACGCGCAGCAGGTGCGGCTGGATGTCGAGCGGCATTTCCCCGATCTCGTCGAGAAACAGCGTGCCGCCATCGGCCGCTTCGATCTTGCCCGCCGCACCGGACTTGCGTGCGCCGGTAAATGCGCCTTCCGCATAGCCGAACAACTCGCTGGCCAGGAGGTCTCTCGACAACCCGCCGCAGTTGAGCGCAACGAACGGGCCGTCGGCGCGATCGCTCGCCTGGTGGATACCCTGCGCGAACAGCTCCTTGCCGACGCCGGTTTCGCCGAGCAGCAGCACCGGCACCCTGGACGGCGCGAGCTGGCGCGCACGATTCACGGCCGCCCGCAATGCGGCGCTGTCGCCGACGATGCGCTCGAACCCTCGCGGCTCGCCGCCGTGCCGTTCCCGTCCGCGCGCGATCGGGACGGCCCCGCGGGGATTCGTGATGCCCGGCGTCACGATCATGTAGCCGAGCACGTCCGCACCGTCACGCACGGTTTCGATGTGGCTGCGCGACAGCCATGCCGGCGCACTCGCCGACAGGCGGCCGTCGCCCGCGTAGTGCTCGAGTTCGGGCAGCGCGAACGCCGCGTCGCACCGGATATCGAATCCGAGCCGGCGCAACACCGGAACGACCTGCGCGTTGGCCTTGACGAGTCGGCCGCGTTCGTCGACGACGATCACCGCATCGGACGAAGACGCACCGAAGCGTGACGCGCAGCGGTCGAGCAGGCTCAGGCGGCGCGCCATGCCCTCCTTCGCGAGCCGGCTTTCGATGCGGCCCGCAAGCGATACCGCGAGCGCAAGGCTGTATGGGTTGTAGGTCTGCGCGAGCCCCGAAATGTCGATCACGCCCAATACGTGCCCGTCGCGCGGATCCTGGATGACGGTCGCCGAGCAGGTCCAGCGCTTGATGCCCGCGCAGAAGTGCTCCGCGCCATGGATCTGGACCGGCTGCCTGAGCGCGAGCGCGGTGCCGATCGCATTGGTGCCGCAATTCAGCTCGGTCCACTCGCAGCCCGGAATGAGGCCGACCTCGCGTGCAGGCTCGACGATCCGCATGTCGCCCTCCTGCTGGAGGATCATCCCGCTCGGATCGGCCAGCAGCATCACCGTGCCCGTCTGCGAAAGAAAATCCCGGGTGTGCTGCATCAGCGGCAGACTGGCATCGACGAGGCGACGGTTCGACGTGCGCCACTGCACGAGCCCGTCTTCATCGAGCGGCGGCGGCGCACGGTCGACGCCGGGATCGACGCGGCTGACGAGACAGCGCTGCCACGAGTCGTCGACCACGCCGCGTACGTCGGGCGAACGCCACTCGCTGCCGGTCACCAGATGCTCCCATGCGGCCATGATGCTCGCGTCATGGCGTGGACTGGGAAACCAGTCCATCGGCGTGCCTCTCTGTTGCATGTCTGTCTCCTGGCGGTTTCGTGACGGCACGAACCGCACGGCCGTCGCAGCGGCCATTTTGTCGACTTTGTGGGGGCGCCCGACCGCAGCCGGCGGCGAGCGTAGCGACTATCGTACTCCGTCCCGGCGCCTCGACATCCGTCCGGACACCAACCACTGCAAGCAATGCGCGCGCCAGCAAGCGGTCGCCCGCACGTCGTCGCGCGGCTCGGCACGCCGTCGAGAACCGGTGGCCGAAAAGAAACCGGCCGTTCGAAAATCGAACGGCCGGAAATCGAACGCTTCCCGCGAACGAAGCCGAAGCGAGGCCGGCGAACGCCGAGCCCCGCGGACAGCGTCAAATGTCAGATCATTGCACGCGCTCCGGAACCGGCAGCTTCACCCATTCCGCGTAGAACGCATCGATGTCGGGTTCGAAGTCGTGAATGACCGGGTACCACGGCGTAGGCGCCTCGACGTCGTGCATCGCGCCGCAGGTCGGGCAGTAGTATTCGCGATAGACCTGCCATTGCGTGTCGGGCGCCATCAAGCGTGGGTAGACCTCGTCCATCGCCTCTTCGGATTCGCGCACGAAGATGTTCGCGTGCAGTTTCCAGTTGTCGCGGTAATCGCAGAACACATGGCCGCAGTCGCATTGCGTGACCCAGTGCTTCGTCGCCCATTGCTGCACGATGTACAGGTGCGGGCCGAGCGGCAACACGATGCGGTCCTTCCAGCCGAGCTTCTGCTGCAGCGCATCGACATACATCCGGAAGCGCTCGCCGTCCTTCGGCATCGACAGCATGCGCAACGTGGTGTCCCAGTCGAGCTTGCCGTCGACCATGTTCCTGATCTGTTCCTTGGTGTAGGTAGACATCTCCAGTCCTCCATGTGGGTGATAGTGCGCAGGGTCCGGCTCATTCCTCGACCAGCACCACCGTGTTGACGTCGGGCATCTTCGACAGGTCCATGCGGAATTTCGAGCCGTAGGTCGGCACGTCGAGCTCGTCCTCGGTAAGCGTCCACGTGTCCGGCAACGCCCAGAACGCGCGGAACTGCTGCTCGAATTTCGTCGACAGGCCGAAGCTCGTCGCGAACATGTGCTGCACCTGCGTCGATGCATGCTTGAGCAGGATCCGCTCGCGCTCGCCCTTCATCCATTCGCGAGTCGGTTGCGAGCGCGCGAGACGCGCGTTGCGGATCTCGATGCGATGCAGCGCGGTCGCTTGCGGATCGACCGTCCAGATGCCGTTCGCATCCCGCGTCGCGACTGCCCCATAGACCTTCTGCGCGTATTCGGGCAGCAGCACCGCGTTGTTGAGATCGCGTTCGATCGCGTCGATCTCGCGGTCGAGCGGATCGCCGAAGCCGGGGCCGCCGCGCAGATAGTTCAGGTAGAGATCGTAGTTGCTGTAGCAGTCCTCCGTGGTCATGCATTGCTGGTCGCGCTTGACGACCGCGCCGGCGTTCAGGTGGTTTTCGTAATCCGGCAGGTCCGGATTCGTATCGCCGCCGAGCGGCAGGCTCTCGCCGAGCGCGATGCGCTCCTCGATGCCCGTGCGATGCGCTTCGAAGCGATAGCCGGTGGCGGGCGGATAGCCGCCCATCAGGCCCCAGTCGCTGTTCATGTAGCCGTTGCCCATGAAGAACATCGTCCAGTCCTGCGCCTTCCAGACCATGCGCAGCGTCTCGAATCCGCAACCGCCGCGGTACTTGCCGTAGCCGCCCGAATTCGACTTCACGTTGCGGCCGAGGTACAGCAGCGGCTCGGCCATCTCCCAGATCTCGATGTCGCCCATGTCGCCTTCGGGGTTCCAGATCGCGGCCGCGTGATTCAGACCGTCCTTGATCGCGCACGCGCCGGTGCCGCACGACGACGCCTCGAAGCTGTTCACCGCATGGATGTCGCCGTCCTGGTTGATCCCGCCGCCCTGCAGCCAGTTCGACGTGTTGGCGTTCCCCGCGTTGACCTCCTCGAGATAGCCGCGGCTGAAGTACGCCTGCGACAGGGCACGCCACATCGCGCTCCAGCCCGACACCAGGAAGTGCCACGCGTAAGCGTGTCCGGTGCGGCGGTCGTCCGGGTTCATCCACGCGCCCTTGGGCAGGTGGAATTCGGTGCCGAAATACGCGCCGTCGTTGATGCGCTGCGTCGGCACCAGCGTCTGCGTCATCATCACCCAGATGCCGCTCGTGAACGCGACCTGGTGCGCGTTGTACGAGTGCCAGCCCCAGCGGCTCGCGCCTTCGAAATCGAGACGCCACGAGCCGTCCTTGCGGATCTCCATCTCGACCGGCGAATGCATGATCGAGTCGAGCTTCGCAAACGCCGACGACGTCTGCACGTCCGGATGGTCGTACGGCACGTCGACGAACGCGACCTTGCGATACTTGCCCGGCAGCGTCATCGCCTTGAGGCGCGTCTGCAACCCGCGCCGTCCTTCCTCGATCACCTCGAAGCCGAATTTCTCGTAGGCGTCGAGGCCCTCCTCGTCGATCACTTCCTCGATCAGATCGCGAATCATGTGGCAGCCGGCGATACGCGTGCGCTCGTCGAGAATCCAGTACTTCGGCGTGCGAACCGAGCGCTGGCTCTCGTGCAGCCAGTCGCGCAGCGGCGTGTCGTTCACCCCCGTCTTACGGCACGTAATCATGTAGCCGTCGCCGAAACGCTGCACCTGGCCCGTCGACATCGAGCCCGGCGTCACCGCGCCGGTATCGATCACGTGCGTGACGCCGCCAACCCACCCGACCAGCTTGCCGTGCGCGAAAATCGGCACGATCGTTGCGATGTCGCACGGGTGGACGTTGCCGATCGAGCAGTCGTTGTTGGTGAACATGTCGCCGGGCTGAATGCCCGGATTGGCTTCCCAGTTGTTTTCGATCATGTACTTGATCGCCGCGCCCATCGTGCCGACGTGGATGATGATTCCGGTCGACGTGAGCACGCAGTCGCCCGCCGCGTTGTAGAGCGTGAAGCACAGCTCCCCTTCCTGCTCGACGATCGGGCTCGCGGCAATCTTCTTGGCCGTTTCGCGCGCATGCACGAGGCCGCCGCGCAGCTTCGAGAAGATCTTCTCGTAGCGGATCGGATCGCGCTCGCGCAGCTCGAGCCGTTCGAGCCCGTTGTAATGGCCGGTTTGCGCGGTGCGCTCGAGAATGCCGTCGCGAAACTGCTTGAGCGTCTGGCCGTTCTTCAGCAGATCGGCGAATCCGACTTCCTGGCTGGACATCATGTTCATCGCATGTCTCCTTACTTGACTTCGCTGAGATGGAAGAGGCGGTGCTTGTCGAGCGTGGTGGCGAAGCCCTTCGGGACGACGAACGTCGTCGCGTCGGATTCGATGATCGCGGGCCCCGCGATCTCGTTGCCCGGCTTGAGCGACTCCATTCGCCAGATCACCGCGTCATGCCACTGCTTGTGCCGATACAGACGCCGCGTGCCGATACGCGCGCCCGCCGGCGGCGTGGGGCCGGCAATGGCGTCTTCCGGCAATACCGGCTTCTGCGTGACGACCATGCCGCGCATGATCGCGCCCGTGACCGAGAAACCCAGCTCCGGCGAGCGCGCGGAGCTCGCGTACACGCGGCCGTAGGTGTCTTCGAAGGCCGTCACGATCTTGTCCCAGTCGTCCGCACCGGACGCGCCCGCGATCGGCGATTCGATTTCGAGGTCGTTGAGCTGGCCCATGTACTGCATCCGGAAGCCCGGCCGCAATATCACGTCCCGCTCGCCGAAACCGTTGATGCGAAACTCGTCGATCACCTTGGCGGTCAGTTCGGCCCAGGCCTTCTGGATCGTCTGCGCGGCCCGCGCCTTCTCGGCGTCGGACGCGAGCTGCGGCAGCGCGAGATCGACGCTCTTGTCGTAGCGATACTCGAAATCCGCGCACGCGCAGCCGAATGCCGAGAAGCCCGCCGCCCACGCCGGCACGACGACATCCTTGAAGCCGAGACCCTCGGTGTAGCCATAGGTATGAACCGGCCCCGCGCCGCCATACGAGAAGCACACGAATTCGGTCGGGTTGTACCCTTTCGCGCTGACGTTCGAGCGCAGGTATTCGCGCAGTTGCAGGTCGAGCAGCTCGATCACGCCGGCCGCCGCATCCTCCACGGAGAGTCCGAGCGGCTCGGCGATCTGCACGCGAATGTGCTCGCGGGCGCGATTCACGTCGAGCTTGATCTGGCCGCCGAGGAAGTTGTCCGGGTTCAGGTAGCCGAGCACGACGTGGCAATCGGACACGGACACCGTCGTCAGGCCGCTGTCGGGCCAGCACGTGCCGACGCGATAGCCGGCGCTGTCCGGCCCGAGCTTGATGGCCCCGCTGTACGGATCGAGCCGCACGAAGCTGCCGGCGCCCGCGCCGACCGAATCCATCGTGACGAGCGGCAGCGACAGCACCAGGCGCGCCATGTCCGGGTCGGACGCGATCGCGAATTTGCCCTTCGTGATGAGCGCCATGTCGAACGACGTGCCGCCGATGTCCGAGCAAGCGATGTTGTCGTAGCCGAGCGTCTCGCCGAGGAGCTTCGAGCCGATCACGCCGCCGATCGGCCCCGACACGATGGTGCGCGCCAGTTCCTTCGCTTTCCAGCTGATCGTGCCGCCGTGTGTCGCCATCACGCGCAGGTCGAATTTCGCGCCGTGCTTGCGGAAGCGGTCACTGACTTTCCTGAGCGTCTGCCGCGACGGCTCGGCCGCATACGCTTCGAGCACCGTCGTGTTCATCCGGTGGCTTTCCTTGCGCTGCGGGTAGTAGTCGACCGATGCGAACACCGGGAGATCGACGCCGCGCGCAGCCAGCTCGTCGCGCACGATGTCCCGCGCCTGGCGCTCGCTCGCGGCGTTCTTGTGCGACTGAAGAAAACAGATGACGATCGCTTTCGCACCGGCGGCGACGAGCTCCCGCGTAGCCTGCCGCACTTCGTTTTCCCGCAGCGGAATCACGATCTCGCCCTGGACGTCCGTACGCTCGGTGACGCCGCGCGTTCGCGACAACGGCACGAGCGGCTCGTCGTAGCGGTGCGTATTCAGGTGGATGCGCTCTTCGAGCGCGTACCCGAGGTAGCTCTGGATCGCCCGCCCCATCAGGTGCACGTGCTCGAAGCCCCTGTTGACGAGCAACCCGACGTCGAGCCCCTTGCGCTGCACGACGCGGTTGAGCATCGCAGTGCCGGAATACACGCAGGTGACCAGTTCCGGATAGACGTCGTCGACGTCGCGTTGCCAATGCGCGAGCGCGTCCTGCGACGAGTTGAAGATCGCGAGTGACTCATCCTCCGGATTGCTTTGCGCCTTGCCGACGACAAACCGTCCGTCCTCGCGCACGAAGAAGGTGTCGGTCATCGTGCCGCCCGCGTCGATGCCCAAGACCTGGACTTGCGAAAGTCCTTCCATGGTGATGTCTCCAATGATTGAAGTCGTGATGAGCCGCGCTCCGGTTCGAACGGGGTCATCGTTCGATCCCGGGCGTCGGCTCATCTGCAAGGAGGCAACAACCGTGCCATTCGGTGGGTCCGGCACGGTCGGCGCGCCCCGGTCAAGCCAGGCGGGGCGCCCATCGGATGAAGCGGGTTGCTTCGGGTAGGCGACTCACCTTGGACGTCCGGATTCCGGACTGGTCAGGCGTCCGAATATCAGTCGGCTCCCCCGGCGGGCGGGTGCACGCTCGCCCCGGATCCGGAACGGCGGCAACGCGGGCGCCTCGCCGTGCGGCGTTACGTCATCGCCGGCCGTCGCCCCTCATTCACGTTCATCCTTTCGGCTGATACCGGCGTTCATCCGTGCCGCCTAAAGTGACCGGAACACCCCCCTTCCGGAGAACGACATGACGCACCCGCAACCCCGTACGATCGCGATCACCGGCGCTGGCACCGGCATCGGCGCCGCGTGCGCGCGCCGCTTCGCCGCCCGCGGCGATCGCGTCGTGCTGATCGGGCGGCGTCGGGCACCGCTCGACGCACTCGCCGCCGAGACGGGCGGCCTCGCGCTCGCCGGCGACGCCGCGAGCACGGCCGACTGGGCCCGCTTCCTGCCGGAGATCGCCGGGCGGTTCGGCCCCGTCGATGCGCTCGTCGCGTGCGCGGGCGGCCACGGTCTCGGCCGCGCGGACGAAACCGACGACGCGCAATGGCGCGACGCGCTGCATGCGAACCTCGACACCGCGTTCGTCAGCGCACGCGCGTGCCTGCCCGACCTGATCGCGCAGCGCGGCAGCATCGTGCTGGTCGCGTCGATCGCCGCGCTCGCGGCCGGGCCCGGCGTATGCGGCTACACGGTCGGCAAGCATGCGCTGCTCGGGCTCGCGCGATCGCTTGCACGCGACTACGGGCCGCACGGTGTGCGCGCGAACGCGGTGTGTCCGGGCTGGGTCCGCACGCCGATGGCCGATGCGGAAATGGAACCGCTGATGTCCGCATACGGCGACACACTCGACGGCGCGTATGCACGCGTAAGCGCCGACGTGCCGCTGCGGCGCGCGGCCGACCCGGACGAGATCGCGACCGTGTGCGCATTCCTGGCATCGCCGGATGCGTCGTTCGTAACGGGCGCGACGCTCGTCGCCGACGGCGGCGCAACGGTCGTCGACGTGCCGACGCTCGTGTTCGACACGCTTTGATGCACGGGGATACCCGCCCGCACGCCGCATCTTCGCTGCACGGGGACGCATCGCCCGCGTGCGCATCGTGATGGCGGCCGCGCTCGCCCGCCGGTACGCGACCGCCCGTCCCCTCGCCCGGCGCACGCACCACGCCGCGCTCGTTTCCCGCCCCGGAAATCCGCTAACATCGACCGATCCCGCCGCCCCCGCGCGGCACTGCCTCACCGATCGGCATTCGATGAACATCCGGTTTCTAGAAACCTTCGTCTGGCTCGCGAAGCTGGAGAACTTCCGGCTCACGGCCGAAAAACTGCACACGACGCAGGCGGCCGTGTCGAGCCGCATCGCGTCGCTGGAAGAAGCGTTCGACGTGCGGCTGTTCGACCGCAACACGCGCTCGGCCACGCTCACGCCCGCGGGGCGGCGCATGCTCGCGTACGCGGAGCGGATCGTGCGGCTCGACAGCGAGATGCGGCGCGACATCGACGCGGCGAGCGACGCGGGGCTGATCCGGATCGGCGTGATCGAGTCGATCGTGCACAGCTGGTTTCCGGCACTGATGGCGCAATTGCGCGAGCGCTATCCGCGCCTCGACGTCGAGATCACGAGCGACACGACACTGCACCTGATCCGCCTGCTGAGCACCGACGGCGTCGACCTGATCCTGCAGACCGACCCGGTGCCGGGCCCCGACTTCACGAACCTGCCGCTGTGCGAATTCCCGGTGCGCTGGGCGGCGAGCCCGCGTCTCGGGCTCGGCGGCGAACGGCTCGACGTCGCGCGGCTCGCCGCGTACCCGATCATCAGCTTCTCGCGCCACTCGGGCCCCCACGCGACGATCGAGCGGCTGTTCGCGGCCGTCGAGCGGCCGGCCAGCATCAACTGCATCACGTCGGTCGCCGCGATGATCCGGCTCGTCGCCGACGGCTTCGGCGTGGCCGCGCTGCCGCCCGCGATCATCGGGCGCGAACTGCAGGAAGGCACGCTCGAACTGCTCGACGTCGAACCCGAATTCCCCGCGCTGCCGCTCGTCGCGTCGTATCGCACGCAGGGCCTGCCGGTCGCCGCGCGCATCGCGGAACTGGCGAGCGAGGTCGCGCGCGCGATGCCGGCGGCTTCCGGTAATGCGAAGCCCACCGCATCGGCAAAGGCCGAGGCCGAGACCGAGACCGAGACCGAAACCGACCTCGTCGACAAGTCCCCCGCCCGCCCGGCGAAAAAAAACCGATCCGCGTCGGCAAAACGCACGCCGCAATCCGCATCGCCCGCCACCCCGGCGAAACGCCGCCCGCGCCGCTCATAAGAAAACCTGTTCACCGCGAATTTGTTTTCTTGTTGGACGGGTGCGGCCCGTCTTCGGGACACTGCGGTTCCTGACACACCCCGTCACAAGGAACCCGCCATGTCCCGCCTTTCCCTTCCGCACGGCCAGCTCTGCGTCTGGACGGACATCGATCCCGCGCACGAAGCCGATTTCAACGCGTGGTACGACCGCGAGCACATGCAGGAGCGTGTCGCGATTCCCGGCTTCACGCATGCGCGGCGGTTTCGCGCGACCGACGGCGGCCCGCGCAAGTACCTCGCGCTGTACGTGACGGACACGCTCGACGTATTCCGCGGCGACGCATACCGGCGCGCGTTCACGCAGCAGACCGCGTGGTCGCTCGCGAACTTCGAGCGGATGACGGGCACGCAGCGGCGGGTCGGCGACCTGACGATCGAGGCCGGCGACGGCGAAGGCATGCATCTCGCGCTGTTCGTGCTGCCGCCGGAGCGCATCGACGTGCCGCACCTGCGCGAGCGCTTCGACGCGGCGCTGCACGAACCCGGCATCCACGCGGCCCGGCTGTTCCGCACCGCGCCGGACCTGTCCGCGCCGATCGGCGCCGACGCGGCCGCGCGTCCGGCCGCCGACGCGCTCGTGCTGATCGAGGGCAGCGATGCCGCGGCCACGCGCCGTGTCGCCGCCGCCATCGCCGGTCACGACGACGTGCGCACCTTCGACCTGCTGTGGCGCGCCGCCGCGCCGCTGCCGGCTGCCGGTCGCGACACCGAAGCCAAACCGGCCACCGCCGCGCTGCCGGCCTGAACGCCGACGCCACCACCGGCCGCGCCGTCCGTGATCCGCACGCGGCCGGCGCATCGGTCCCCGCGCGTCACCCCCGTCCTCCTTCACGACATGCCCGACACCATGAGCACTCTCGCCCAGCCCGCCGCCCACGCGCCCCGCCGCGTCCGCAACAGCCGACTCGCGACCGCGAGCATGATCGGCACGTCGCTCGAGTGGTACGACTTCACGATCTACAACACACTCGCCGCGCTCGTCTTCAACCACCTGTTCTTTCCGTCGGTCGATCCGCTGGCCGGCACGATCCTCGCGTTCTCGACCTATGCGGTCGGCTACGTGTCGCGTCCGCTCGGCGGCTTCGTGTTCGGTAACCTCGGCGACCGCATCGGCCGCCGCGCGGTGCTGATGCTCACGCTCGTGCTGATGGGTGTCACGACCGCGCTGATGGGCGCGCTGCCGACCTACGCGCAGGCCGGCATCCTGAGCCCGATCCTGCTCGTCGCGCTGCGCTTCGTGCAGGGTGTCGCGCTCGGCGGCGAATGGGCCGGCGCGGTGCTGCTGTCGGTCGAGCACGGCGACCAGAAACGGCGCGGACTGTCCGCGTCGTGGACGCAGATCGGCCCGTCGTTCGGCACGCTGCTCGGCACCGGCTGCATCGCGCTCGTGACGCTCTCCACCACGTCCGACACCTTCCTGTCGTGGGGCTGGCGCGTGCCGTTCGCGGCCAGCGCGCTGCTCGTCGTATTCGGTTTCTGGCTGCGGCGCGGCGTCGACGAAACGCCGCAGTTCGAGCAGCTCGCCGAATCGCACGCGACCGCCGACGTGCCTGTCGCCGAAGTGCTGAAGTGTCACTGGCGGCGCCTGCTGATCGCCGGCGGCTCGCGGATCGGCTCCGACGTGCTGTACGCGCTGATCGTCGTGTTCACGCTGACCTACGTGACGACCGTGCTGCACCTGTCGCGCCCGGTCGCGCTGACGGCCGTGATGATCGGCACGGCCTGCAACGCGCTCGCGGTGCCGTTCTTCGGCGCGCTGTCGGACCGCTTCGGACGCCGTCCGGTGTACCTCGCCGGCGCGATCGCCGGGATCGTGTGGGCGTTCGTGTTCTTCGCGATGCTCGATTCGGCGCGGCCGAGCGCGATCGTCGCGGCGGTTGCGATCGGCCTCGTGATCCATGCGGTGATGTACGGCCCGCAAGGCGCGTTCGTCACCGAACAGTTCCCGACCCGCGTGCGTTATGCGGGCTCGTCGCTGGCCTACACGCTCGCCGGCATCGCCGGCGGCGGCTTCGCACCACTCGTGATCGCCACGCTGTTCCGCCAGACGGGCACGACGACGGCCGTGTCGCTGTACGTCACCGCGGCGCTCGTCGTCACGTCGATCGCGCTGCTGGCCGCGCGCGAGACCGCGCACCGGCCGCTCGCGGATTGAACATCCCCGCCGGTCGTTTCACTCATTCGCACTTCGAACGGATACCCGCATGCAAGCCCTGTCGTTCAACGTGATGTCCCTGCAAGGCGCGCCCGCCCAGGTCGACGTCGAGATCGAACGTCTCGTGATCGCCGGCTGGGCCGGCCGCGATCCGGACGCGATCCGCGCACACATCGACGAACTCGCGGCGCTCGGCGTCGCGCCGCCGTCGGTCACGCCGTGTTTCTATCGCGTGTCGTCCGCGCTGCTCACGCAGGCGCCGTCGATCGGCGTGCTCGGCGCACGCTCGGGCGGCGAGATCGAGTGCGTGCTGATCGACAGCCCGGTCGGCACGCTGGTGACGGTCGGCTCCGATCATACGGATCGGGAAGTCGAGGCCTACGGCGTCGCGGTGTCGAAACAGGTGTGCGCGAAACCGCTCGGCCGCGAGGCGTGGCGTCATGCGGACATCGCCGATCATTGGGACGCGATCGAGATGCGTTCGTGGTGGATCAAACCCGGCGGCGGCCGCATCGCGTATCAGCACGGCGCGGTCAGCGGGCTGCTTGCGCCCGCCGCGCTGTGGCACCGCTTCGACGACCGGCGCACGATGCCCGCGCGCTGCGCGATGTTCGGCGGCACGGTCACCGTACACGGCGCGATCGCGGCGATGGGCGACGGTGACGCGTTCGAGATGGAGCTCCACGATCCGGTGCTCGGGCGCAGCCTGCGGCACCGGTACGAGGTCGAGGTATTGCCGGTTGTCGCGTAGAGGACGGTGGCGGGTGCGCAGGCAATAAGGGACATGACCCGCACGCGGGCACGTCACCCGCCTCCAGCGCTCGCCGTCATCGCAAGCAGCCCAGCCCGGCCAGCGTCGCCTCCACCGCCGTATCGAGCGGCGTCACCGGCTCGCGGCCCAGCACCGCCGTCACCCGCGCGTTGTCCATCCGGAGCGGCTCGCGCCACAGATAGCGCATCTCGAGCATCTCGCGCATCGTCGTGACGAACGGCGCCGCGACCCACACGAGCCACCACGGGAAACGCCGCACCGTCGGCCGCATCCCGTGCCGCTGCGCGACGCGGCGCACGGCCTGCGCCATCTGTGTGCCGTCCGCGTCCCAGTGACCGCCGAAGTGGAAGCGCGCGAACGGCGCCAGCGTGTCGCGCCGCTCGAGCAGCTCGACCATCGTGCGCGCGACGTCCGGCAGGTACGCCCATTGATGGCCGACGCCCGGCCGGCCCGGCACGCTGATGGCCGCGACGGGCCGCCCGGCCTTGACGAGCGCCTGCCCGAACCAGTTGTTGCCCGCGTGCGCGCCGAAGAAATCGCCGGCCCGCACGATGATCGTCCGGACGCCCTGCGCGGTCGCCGCCTGCAACCGCCGCTCCATCTCGACGCGGATCGCGCCCTTGCGCGTCTCCGGATGCTGCGGCGCCTCTTCGCGCAACACCGGAAACGCGTCGGGGCCATAGTTGTAGACCGTCCCCGGCAGCACGACGGTCGCCTGCGCCAGCGTCGCCGCCGCGATCGTGTTGTCGAGCATCGGCAGCACCTGCGTCGACCAGTTCCGGTAGCCGGGCGGATTCACCGCATGCACGATCACGCTGCAGCCGCGCGCCGCGCGAACCACCGCCTCGCGGTCGAGCGCGTTGCCGCGCAGCCATGCGATCCCGTCGCGCTCCACCGTCTCGGCGTCGAGCCCGCGCTTGAGCGCGCGCACCTGCCAGCCGGCATCGCGCAACTGACGCGCGACCTCGCCGCCGATACCTCCGCTCGCGCCGAGCACGAGTGCCTGTCGTTGCGTCCCGCCTGCGTTCGCCGTCATTGCCGTTCTCCGTGAATGAACCGTTGTCAGCACGCATTCTGGCGCGAGGCCGCCTAACAAGGAATTGCCGAACCCGATGCATCGGCTATACATTTATGTATGGCCATCGATCTGAACTGGGAACGCTACCGCACCTTCCTCGCCGTGCTGACGGAAGGCTCGCTGTCGGGCGCGGCGCGCGCGCTCGGCATCACGCAGCCGACGGCCGGCCGCCACGTCGCGGCGCTCGAAGCCGCGTTCGGCCAGACGCTGTTCACGCGCTCGCCGTCGGGGCTGCTGCCGACCGAGGCGGCCCTGGCGCTGCGCGGCCATGCCGAGGCGCTGCGCAGCGCGGCGGCCGCGTTCGAGCGCGCGGCCGCGAGCCACGGCGCGGGCGTGCGCGGCACCGTACGGATCTCGGCCAGCGACGTGATCGCGGTCGAGGTGCTGCCGCCGATGCTCGCGCAATTGCGGCGCGACCATCCGGGGCTCGTGATCGAACTGGTGCCGACCGACCGCATCCAGGACGTCCTGAATCGCGAGGCCGACATCGCGGTGCGGATGGCGCCGCCCGCGCAGGAGGCGCTCGTCGCGCGGCGCATCGGCGCGCTGGAAGTCGGGCTGTACGCGCGCGACGACTACCTGGCGCGCAACGGTACGCCGTCATCGACGGACGAACTCGCCCGTCACGCGCTGATCGGCTTCGATACGGTCACGCCGTTCATCCGCGCGGCGGGGCGCGGGATGCCGCTGTGGAATCGCGATGCGTTCGCGCTGCGCACCGACAGCAATCTCGCGCAGCTCGCGATGATTCGCGCGGGCTACGGGATCGGCTTCTGCCAGAACCGGCTCGCGCAGCGCGATGCGCGGCTCGTGCGCGTGCTGCCGGACGGACCCGCGACGAAACTGGAAACCTGGATGGTCATGCACGAGGATCTGCGGACGAGCCCGCGTTGCCGGGCCGTGTTCGATGCGCTGGCGAACGGGCTGCGTGCGTATGCGGAAGGGACGGCCGACTAGGCCGTTCTCGCCCGCCGCGCACGCGAATCGCCGCGGCGCGCGCTATTCGTGGATCTTGCCGGCGAACAGGATGTCGGCCACGCGCCGCCACGGGTTGTCGGGCAGGTCGTAGCAGCGCAGCCCCTCCTCGGACGCCTCGGCCCAGTCGACCATCGCCTCCAGGTACTCGCCGATCGAGCGGTTTTCCCAGCCGAGCGCGGCGGCCGCATACGGCGCCGGCGGCACGTCGGCCTCGAGCTGGCGCTCCTTGTGCCAGTCATGGCCGAGCACGCGCAGGAAACGGATCAGCGAGCGCTCGTCGATCACCCGCTCGAGCGCGTGCGCCAATCGCGCGGCCATCTCGCTTTTCAGTTCGTCGTTCATGCGTATCGCCCCCCCCTGCTACGCAACGTTCAGAACGCTTCCAACTCGCACCAGCCGGGATACGTTTCCTCGACGATGAAGAAATCGTCGAAGTAGACCAGCCCGAGCCGTTCGAGCGACCTCATGCACGCATCGGCAGCGTCGCCGCCGAAGAACGGGCCGAGCGACACCAGCCGGTCCGACGCGTCGAAACAGGCGGCGAAATTGAATTCGCGCATGAGCGCGGACAGGTCGAGGTCTTTCTCGACCAGCGCCGCGCGTCGAACGACGATCCCGAAATCTCTCGATATTTTCATCGGTACCGACTCCCGTCGAATACGTGCCGCTGCGCCGACGCGCATGCGTGCTTCACGCTTCACATCAGCAACTGCCGCGACAGCACCTCGCGCGCCTGCGTGACCGTCTCGCGCTCGCCCGGCATCGGCGGCGTCAGCGAGAACACCGCGTCGGGCAGTGCCGGCAGCCGGTATTTCGCGCCGAGCCGCACGAGGCCATCGCCGATCGCCGACGCGCACAGGCAGCCGACGCCGAGCCCCGCCGCCAGCATCGACTGCAGCCCCGCGACGCCCGACGCGCTGTGCACGAGCACGTACGGCGCGTGCTGCTCGTCGAGCGAGCGCACCGCGATCTGATGCATCATGCAGTCGTCCGGCAGCAGCACGAGCGGCAACGGCTCGGGCAACTGCTCGGCGAGCGCGGGCGACGTGACCCACGACAGCGGCTCGCGCCGCAGCACCCAGCGCGTATCGGCCGACGCGGGCCGGAACGGGCCGCTCGACAGGTTCATCACGACGCCGAGATCGATCTGCCCGCGCGCGTGGGCAGCTTCGATCTCCGCGCTCTTCATCGCGCTCACGTGCAGGCTCAGTTGCGGGTAGCACTCCCGCAACCGCGCGAGCAGGCCCGCGACTTCATGCGTCCGGTAGTAGTCGGTGATCGCGACGCGCAATTCGCCCTTGATCGCCTGTCCGCGCACTTCGTCGAACGCGGCCTCGTTCAGCGCGACGATGCGCCGCGCATGCTGCAGCAGGCGCGCGCCGGCCGGCGTCGGCTCGACGCCGCGCTTGCTGCGCACGAACAGCGGCACGCCGGCGCGCGACTCGAGCTTGCGCACCTGCTCGCTGACCGTCGACTGTGACAGATGCAGCAGCGGCGCGGCCGCCGTAAGGCTGCCCGCATCCGCCACCGCCGCGAACGTGCGTAACTGATCCAGGTCGAAACCGCGCATCGCCCTCTCCATCCATCGAATAACCCGATGGATGCTACCACCAATTCCCGCTTTTCCGATTGATCGGCGGTCCGCAGAATGTCGGTTCAACGGCCCGCCGAACCTGTTTCCACGGGATTCAGCATGCGTTGCGGCCGCCATTCTTCCGGATTTCCGTTCATGACCGACAACACCCTCGCCCCTTGCGCGCCGGCCGGCGCGGCTGCCGCGGCACCGCCACGCAGCCATCACGGCTGGGCGCTCGTGGTCCTGCTGGTCGGTGCCATTCTGCCGCCGCTCGACTACTTCATCGTGAATCTCGCGCTACCGGCCATCCGCGACGGCATCGGCGCGCGGCCGGCCGAGCTGCAGCTCGTCGTGTCGGCCTACGCGTGCGCGAACGCGGTCGTGCAGATCACCGGCGGGCGTCTCGGCGACCTGTACGGCCGCAAGCGAATGTTCATGATCGGGATGGCCGGGTTCGTCGTCGCGTCGGCGCTGTGCGGGCTCGCCGGCAGCGGCGCGGTGCTGGTCGGCGGCCGCGTGCTGCAGGGCCTGTTCGCCGCGATCCTCGCGCCGCAGGTGCTCGCGACGATCCGCAGCGTGTTCAGCCCGCAGGAGCAGGTGCGCGTGATGGGCTTCTACGGTTTCGTGTTCGGCCTCGCGGCCGTGATCGGCCAGCTCGGCGGCGGCGCGCTGATCGACCTGCATCCGTTCGGGCTCGGCTGGCGCGCGATCTTCCTGGTCAACGTGCCGATCGGCATCCTCGCGCTGCTCGGCAGCTGGCGCTTCATCCCGGAAAGCCGGCCGCCGCGCGGCCAGCGCATCGACGTACCCGGCACGGTGCTTCTGTCGCTGCTCCTGCTGATGCTCGTCTATCCGCTCACGCACGGACGCGAGGCGGGCTGGCCGCTGTGGATGATCGCGTGCGTCGTCGGTGCGCTGCCGATGCTCGGCGCGCTGCTGGCGGTCGAAGCGCGCCGGCTCGCCGGCGGCCGCGATCCACTGCTCGACGTGCGCCTGCTGCGCAATCCGGTCTTCGCGCTCGGGCTCACGCTCGCGTTCCTGTTCTACATGCTGAGCGCGTTCTTCCTGAGCTACGGCATCTATCTGCAGGGCTGCCTGAACTGGTCGCCGCTCGCGTCGGGGCTGGCGATCCTGCCGCTCGGCCTCGGCTTCCTTGCGAGCCCGCTGCTGATGCCGCGTCTCGTCGAGCGGTTCGGCGGCTATCGCGTGCTCACGCTCGGCTTCGCGATGCTCGCGGCCGGCGTCGCGACCGCCGCCGCGCTGGCCGGCGATCATGCGCCCGGCCCGGGCTTTTACGCGGGCATCGCGGCGATCGGCATCGGGCAAGGCCTCGTGCTGCCGTCGGTCGTGCGGATCGTGCTCGCGGAAGTCGACGCGGCGCGCGCCGGGGTCGCATCCGGCATGGTCACCGCGATGCTGCAGATCGGCGCGGCCGTCGGCGCCGCGACGCTGGGCGGGCTGTTCTTCGCGCGGCTCGGCGCGCAGCCGGGTGCGCTCGACTACGTGCAGGGGTTCAGGACGGCGATGTGGGCGCTGACGGCCGTGCTGCTGGCGTGCGTTGCGTTGTCGGCCGCATTGGGGCCGATGCATCGGCGGGGGCGGGCCATCGCGTGACGACGCCGGCCCGGGAAGCACTCGCCGGCAGCGAATCCGAGCATGCGCGACCGCTTGCCGGCGGCGGGCTCACTAATGATGCTTGAGTTGCGCGTGCCGTGCTTCCCATGCGGCCAGCTCGACGCGATAGCGCGCCAGCGCTTCGTCGTACAGGTCGAACACGCATGGCGAGCAGCCGCTGTTGCAGCAGTCTTCCAGTTCGGGTTGTTCGGGCGGGGTCGGACGCGGATCGTCGGCGAGCGTATCCGCGGAGGCAGGCTTGGTCACGGCTTCAGTCACATCGTATCGAACGCCCAGTATACGGTGATGGTCAGCGGCATGCAGGCACGCACCGGACGCAGCCGCGCATCCCCCCCACCGACAGGAGTCGCGCCATGGCCGAAGCAGTGAAGCCGCCGGAACGACGGGCGCCGTTCGGCGCCTTCTCGATGGCCGCGATCCAGGGCGACGGCCGGATCTGATCGAAATCGCGGCGATCGCGGAAATCTCGCGTGCGCGATTTCGCATGCCCTGACGTCGTACTCGAGTGCGATCACCCGCTCCCTGCTACGCCACGCGACCGCTCACCGGAATCGATGCGCCGGTGATCGCCTGCGCGTCGGCCGACAGCAGGAACCCGATCGTCGCCGCAAGCTGTTCGGGCCGGACCCAGCGCGTGAAATCCGCATCCGGCATGTCCGCACGGTTCGGCGGCGTGTCGATGATGCTCGGCAGCAGCGCGTTCACGGTCACGCCGCGATCGAGCAGTTCCGCCGCCAGCGCCTCGGTGAGCCGCGCGACGCCCGCCTTCGCGGCTGCATACGCACCCATCCCGGCGCCCGCCTTGAACGCCGCGCCCGCGCCGATGTTGACGATGCGGCCGGCCGGGCTCGTCACCAGATACGGCAGCGCGGCCTTCGACGCGTTCAATGCCGTCTTCACGTTCAGTTCGTACATGCGGTCCCACGTGGCCGCGTCGCCGTCGGCGATCGTCTGCCAGACGAACGCGCCCGCGATGTTCAGCAGCGCGTCGACCCGGCCAAATTCGCGATTCACCGCTTCAAGGGCGCGCGCAGCCGCCTGCGGATCGACGAGGTCGATGCCGCCGATGCGCAGCGCATCGGTCGGCACGCCGGGCAACGCCTGCGCGTCCGGCGCCGCGCCGCGGCCGATCAGCGCGACGCGCGCGCCGCGCTGGCCGAGCCAGGCGGCCGTGGCGACGCCGAGATGGCCGAATCCGCCGGTGATCGCGACTGCCTTGCCTTTCAGGTCGTGTTCCATCGATGTGCTCTCCTGGGTCGAGGGGGTTGGATGATACGTGGTTCGGGGCGATGCCGGCACCGACACGGACGCGCGTGGCCAGCGTTTCGACAGCGTAGCGCCGTTCACGCTCGCGCGCGCACGGCGATAAATGCGTTACCGCCAACGCAGCCGCGCGGTTGATTCGCAGCCGTGAAGGCGCGCACCGCGCATGACGGTGGACGGTGGACGGTGGACGGTGGACGGTGGACGGTGGACGGTGGACGGTGGACGGTGGACGGTGGACGGTGGGTGGCGGGTGGCGGGTGGCGGGTGGCGGGTGGCGGGTGGCGGACAGCGGGCAGCGGACGGTAGGCGGTAGGCGGTAGGCGGCGGACAGCGGGCGGTGGGCGGTGGGCGGTGGGCGGTGGGCGGCGGGCGGCGGGCGGCGGGCGGCGGACGGCGGACGGCGGACGGCGGACGGCGGACGGCCGGGCATAATGCGCGAACACGGTGCGCCGCACGGTGCCCCGTGATCGCGCCGGGTCCTTGAACGGCCCGCGTCGTTTCCGTAACGAAACCCGAACCTCAACCCGTCTACCCCATGCAAGTACTCGTCGTTGGCACCGGCAAGCTGGCAACCGAACTGCTCGGCTCGCACCGGCTCGACCCCGCAACCTGTCGCGTGATGGCCTGGTCGGACCCCGCACGCACCGAGACGCGTTCGATCGTCGTGCACGCCGGATCCGGCCGCGAGCTGCCTGCCGCGATCGAATTCTGCCGCGCAACGGGCTCGCCGCTCGTCGAGCTGTCCACCGGCTCCGAGCTCGAAACCGGATCGTACGACTTCCCCGTCGTGCTTTGTCCGAATACGAACATCCTGATGCTCAAGTTCATGAGCATGCTGGAAACCAGCGGCCATCTGTTTCGCGACTGCCGCATCAGCGTGACGGAGTCGCACCAGGCCGGCAAGACGTCCGTGCCGGGCACCGCGGTCGGCATCGCTCAGTCGCTCGGCGTTCCGGCGCAGGACATCCGCTCCGTGCGCGACCCCGACGAACAGCGCGACGCCCTGCAGATTCCCGACGATCAGCTCGGCCGTCATGCGTTCCACCGGATCCGCATCGAGGATGGCGCATGCAGCCTGCAGTTCGAATCGCGCGTTTACGGCGCGTCGCCTTACGCGGACGGCGTGTCGCGGATCGTAGAGACCGTCCGGCAGCACGAACTCGAACCTCGCCGATACTCGATCGTGGAGTTCATCCGCAACGGCTGGCTGTAGCCGCGACGGTGCGCGGATCGCGCCGACGACACCGCGGCCGGCACATTCGACGGCCGCGATCGCACGATCGCGCACGCGCCCCTTACCCGTCGCCCAGCACGGCCCCGCTCTCCGGCAGCGTCGCGCCGCCGTCGACGACGATCGTCTGCCCGGTGATGTACGCCGCATCGGCCGATGCGAGAAACAGCATCGCGTTCGCGATGTCCTCCGGCTCGCCCATCCGCGCGAGCGGAATGTCGCGCGCGATCTGCGCGGCGACCGACGCATCGCCGAGATTGCCGGCGGCCGGCGTGCGGATCATCCCCGGCTCGACGCCGTTGACCGTCACCTTGCGACGCGCGAGTTCGAGCGCCGCCGCGCGGATGAAGCCGTTCACGCCGGCCTTCGACGCCGCGTAGTGCGCGAGCCCCGGATAGACGACGCGCGGCCCGGTCACCGACGACGTGACGAGCAGCCGCCCCGCTCCCGCACGCTCGAATGCTGGCAGCGCGGCCTGCGCGAGCCAGAACAGCGCCGACAGGTTGACCGACAGCGTGCGCTCGAGCATCGGCTCGTCGATCTGCGCAAACGGGGTCAGCGGGAAGTACGCGGCGTTGTGAACGACGACGTCGAGCCGGCCGCCGTCGCGCTCGACCGCCGCGACGAGCGCGCCGAGTTCGTCGCGGCTCGCGGCGTCGACGCGATACGCGCGCGCGTCGCCGCCCGCACTGGCGAGCGCGTCCGCCTGCGCGGCAGCGGCATCGCCGTTGAGATCGGCGAGCGCGACGAACGCATCGGATTCCGCGAAACGACGCGCGATTGCCGCGCCGATCCCCTGCGCGGCGCCCGTGACCAGCACGACGCGTCCGCTGAAATCCGCACGCAGGCGGCCGCTGCCCGGCACGGCGCTCATCGCTGCGCCTCGCCGCCAAGCGGATGCACGGTTTCATTCAGCACCTGCGCATGCGCGCCGATCGGGAAATTCGACAACGTGCCGAAGTCGCCGCCCTGATAGCCGAAGATCTTGCCGTCCGTCTTGCGTTGCGCGAGGTCGATCAGCACGACGCCGAGCGTCGGCACCACCTTTTCGCGCCACACGAACAGATACAGTTCATCTGCAATCCTGAAGTAATGGCAGCGATCCACGTCCGCCAGCCCGCCTTCGACGCCCTGCAGGCACTGCCATGCATAGAAGTTCTCGTTCAGGTAGATGTGCTCGTAGCATTCGGTCGGGCTGTAGCGATACATCGTCCGCTTGCCGATCAGTTCGCGCGTCAGCCCGTGCAGCGGGCCCGGCTGAGCATGGCCGCCGAGCGTGCCGTGCCGGAATGCCGCGTCGACGCCCGTCAGCGGTAACCCGCGCGCGACGCGCGTGAACGCGTCGACATGCGTGTCGGCTTCGGTCGGCAGCGTGCCGATCACCGACGTCCACACGCCGCTGCCGACGTCGATCACGAGGCTGACCGACGTCGCGCGCGCCACCGGATCGATGTAGTCGACGAAGTACAGGTCGTCGCGCAGCCGCGTGACGCGGCACGGCGCACGGCCGCCCGTGTCGGTCGCCGTATCGCACCATTGCAGCGCACCCGCCTCGAACGTATAGACGCGCCATGCGCCCGTTGCGTCGCCGAGGGCCAGGGACCGCCCGACGAGCGCGTTCACGGGCGTGAGGATGTTCGCGTCCGGTGCAAAGCCATCCGCGAGCGCGCCAACCTGAATGAATACCGGATCCTGTCGTTCCACCTGCCGTCTCCCGCGCAGCTTCAGGCCCGGCGGGCCGTGTACGCTGCTCATGTGCACATGGTGCGGGCTGCGCGCGCCGCACGGTATCGGCCAAAAGGATGAAGGGCGCGCGGCGCCGGAACGCGCTACAGTGCACGTGATCCGCGCCGCTGCCGGCACGAGGAGCCCCCATGCACCGTGTCACCCATTACCGACGGACCGATGAAGGCATCGAGGCGATCAGCCTCGAGTCCGACCGCACGTTTCCGCGGCACGCGCACGACGAATTCGGGGTCGGCGTGATCGTCAGCGGCGCGCACCGGTCCTGGAGCGGCCGCGGGCAGGTCGACGCGCTGGCCGGCGACGCGATCATGGTCAATCCGGGCGAGATGCACGACGGCATGCCGATCGGGACGGGCACGGCCCGACGCTGGCGGATGCTGTACCTCGCGCCGGCGCTGGTCGCGGGCGTCGCGGCGGAAGAAGGCGTCAGCGGCGTCGAGCTTGCGCATCCGGCCGTGCGCGACGCGCGGCTCGCGGCCGCGTTCGGCCGGTTGCATGCTCGAATCGTCGCAGGAGATACCGTGCCGCTCGCCCGCGACGAGGCGCTCGTGACACTGGTCGCCGGGCTGCTTGCGCGGCATTCGAACCGGGCGCTGCCGGCCGCCGGCGTCGCGCCGGCGATCCGCGTGGCCCGCGAGCGGCTCGATGCGGCGCCCGCCGCACCCGTCTCGCTGGCCGAACTCGCCGGCCTGAGCGGCGTGAGCCGCTTCCAGCTGCTGCGCGGGTTCGCGCGCGAACTCGGCATCACGCCGCACGCGTATCTGGTGCAGTCGCGCACGCGGCTGGCGCGGGCACTGCTCGCGAGCGGCCGGCCGATCGCGGACGCCGCGGCCGAAGCCGGTTTTGCCGACCAGAGCCACCTGACGCGCGCGTTCGCACGCCAGTTCGGGATCACGCCGGGACGATTCACGCAGGCCGGCTGACGGACGTCGCGGTCCCGGCACGGCCGCCGCCGTGGCGCGACGTCGTCGATCGCCGCCGTTCAGCACCCACGATGGCGCTTGATGGCAGCGCCACCGGTCATCCGGAGACACCGCGCGCAATACCCTTCCGCTCGCCGGCGCCGCTGCAATTTCGTTCAAGACGCCCGCGCCGCCGCACGCGACCATGCGGCACATGAACACACGACTGATCGGCTATCTCTATCTCGCCGCCGCCATGGCGGGCGTCGGCAGCACCGTCATCGCGAGCCGCCTCGCGGCCGGCGGCCTGCCGCCGTTCGCCGCCACCGCGCTGCGCTTCCTGATCGCAACCCCGCTGCTGTTCGCGCTGATGCGGGCGCAGCGGATGCGATGGCCGCGGCTCTCCGCACGCGACGCCGTGCTGCTGGTCGTCCAGGCTGCGGCGGGCGGGGTCGGCTATACGGTGCTGCTGATCAGCGGCACGAAGCTGTCGTCGCCCGTCGATGCGGGCGTGATGCTCGGCACGCTGCCGGCGATGTCGACGCTGATCGCGGCGGTCGTGCTGCGCGAGCGGCAGACGCGGCGCGACTGGGGCGCGGCCGCGCTCGCCACCGGCGGCGTGCTGTTGGTCACGTTCGCGCCCGGCCAGGCCATGCCGTCGCTCCGGACGCTCGCCGGCGACGCGCTGGTGCTGGCGGCCGTCGCATGCGAGGCCGTGTTCATCCTGCTCAACCGGCGGCTGTCGGCGCCGTTGCCGCCGCTCACGCTGTCGACGGCGATGTCGGGCCTCGGCTTCGTGCTCGCACTGGTGCCGGCCGCGTTCGAATGGCACGCGCTGGCAACAAACTGGAACATCGGCGCGGTGTCGGCGATCGCGTACTACGCGCTGGTGCCGACCGTGCTCGGCTATCTATGCTGGTATGCGGGTTCGGCGCGCACGAGCGGCACCGAAGCCGCGCTGTTCACAGCGGTTGCGCCGGTCTCGGCCGTGCTGTTCGCGGTCGCGCTGTTCGGCGAGACTCTGGGCGGCACGCGACTCCTCGGCATCGCGCTCGTCGTCGCGGGAATGCTGGTGGGCGCGACGCGGCGGCGCGAACCGCCGGCACGCGCAACGGACGCACGGTCGAGGTCGCCAGCGCGGCCGGCGGCATCCACATCGACCGCTACCGATTGATCCGCGTGCGCGGCGACTGTAGGAATGTGTCCGCACGCGGCAAAATCGTTGCGCACCGTCGCACAAGATGCAATATTCGCGTGGCCGGGCCATTTGACAACCACCGAACAATAATTCGCATCACCATGAACAAAAAGGAAGCCAAAACAAGAATCGCGGCGCTGCTGTCCGCGGGTGCGAGGAAAGCCGACGTGCTGGCCGAGCTGGCCGGACAGGGCCTCAAGGATCGCGTGCTCGCGCGCCTGATCGCGTCGCGCCCCGACCCCGAGCTGTGCAGGAAAAACAAGGTGCATACGCGGGTCCTGATCGGGCTCGGCATCGCGCAGTTGGTGATCAGCCTCGCACTCGCCTATCTCATCCTGGTGGACACACTCAGCATCGGCGCCGCGGTGCTGTTCCTCGCCCTGACGGTGCCGCTGTCGCTGCTGTTCATCTGGGGCTTCGCGACCCATCGCGTCGGCGCATATCACGCGTTCATCTTTCTGTCGCTGCTGCAGGTACCGAAGACCATCGCCGATCTCGGCCGCGATCCGTCGGCCGCGCTGCCGACCCTCGGGGTGACCGTCATCCTGGTCGGCTACGTCTGGTTCATCCGCAACCGGCTGTTCCCCGACTTCGGCTGGTTCACGCCGCGCAAGGTCGAGGGCCGTTACGCGTTCGTGGAAACCGCCTGACACCGCACACCACGCACCATGAAAAAGGCGCCGGGCCGCCCCGCAATCGCGGGACGGCCCGGCGCCTTCTGCATTCCGGAACCCGGCAGCTTATTTGGCCTTCTCAGCCGTATCGCTGATTGCCTGGCCACCCTTCGAAATGTCCTGCCCCATGCCTGCAACGGTATTGCAACCGGCGAGCGCGGCGGTCACCACCAGCAGCACTGCAGCAATCGTACGCGTCATGCTCATTCTCCTTCGAGTCAACATGCCCGACCGGGCGAATCGTATGCGGCGTGGTGCCCTGCGGCGTGCAGGACACGGGGCCTGACCTGATTATACGGAGACGGCCGCCGTGCGCCAGTGCCGGCCGAGCCGGCGTCCCGCGCACGACACGGCTGGTCGCACAGATTTTCCTTGACTTCGTCGGCACGCGAACTAATATACGCACCGCGTATATTTTTCATCAGGTGCCGCCGATGACCGTTCCCCAGCAAGCCTTCCTGCGCGACGCGATGCGCCGCCTCAACATGACCCGCGAAGCGTTCGCGAACCGCATCGGCGTAAGCCGCCGCGCGCTGGACACGTGGCTGTTGCCCGACGACTCGCAGGAATCGCGCGGGATGCCCGAGATCGTCGAACGCTTCGTGTCGGAAATCGTCGAGCGCTCGGCGCCGGACGGCGGTGACTATACGCAAAGCGTAGACAAACAGGAGCTCACAAAGCAATTCCTGTTCGAAGGCAAGCCGCAGCTGATCTCGGTGGACCAGTTCTCGCGCGACTCGGTCGAGGCGCTGTTCCGCGTCGCCGACGTGATGCAGCCGATCGCGCGCCGCCACAAGATCTCGCGCGTGCTCGAGGGAGCGGTGCTCGGCAACCTGTTCTTCGAAGCCAGCACGCGCACGCGCGTGTCGTTCGGCGCGGCCTTCTGCCGGCTCGGCGGCTCGGTGTGCGACACGACCGGTTTCACGTTCTCGTCGATGGCCAAGGGCGAATCGATCTACGACACGAGCCGCGTGATGGCCGGCTACGTCGACGCACTCGTGATCCGCCACCCTGAGAAAGGCTCGGTTGCCGAATTCGCGCGCGCGACCAACCTGCCGGTGATCAACGGCGGCGACGGCCCGGGCGAGCACCCGAGCCAGGCACTCCTCGATCTCTATACGATCCAGCGCGAGTTCTCGCGGCTCGGCAAGATCGTCGACGGCGCGCATATCGCGCTCGTCGGCGACCTGAAATACGGCCGTACCGTGCATTCGCTCGTCAAGCTGCTCGCGCTGTACCGCGGGCTGAAGTTCACGCTCGTGTCGCCGCCGACGCTCGAAATGCCCGCGTACATCATCGACCAAATCGCGACGAACGGCCACGTGATCGAGCAGACGAACGACCTCGCGGCCGGGCTGCGCGGTGCGGACGTCGTCTATGCGACGCGGATCCAGAAGGAGCGCTTCACCGACGAGTCGTTCGAGGGCTATACGCCGGATTTCCAGATCAACCAGGCGCTCGTCGACTCCGTCTGCAAACCCGACACGCTGATCATGCACCCGCTGCCGCGCGACAGCCGGCCCGGCGCGAACGACCTGTCGGTCGACTTGAACCGCGATCCGCGACTCGCGATCTTCCGCCAGACCGACAACGGCATTCCGGTGCGGATGGCGATCTTCGCGGTGCTGCTCGGCGTCGAGAATCTCGTCCAGCATTCGATGCGCGATGCGACGTGGCGCCCGCCGGCGTACCTCGGGCCGGAGGATGCAGTGTTTCACGGAATCGATTGACCCGCATCCGGTGTCGCGCGGCCGGACTCGAGATTGCTGAAGATCGAGCGCCGCGCGCCAAAGCAACGCACGACGCGCCGCCTTGCACGGCGCGTTTTCATTTTCGGCGCGGGTGATGTCGAGGCGACCGGCCGGAAGTTACCGAACCCACGGATCGATCACGCGCAGGCCGGCTGCTTCGAACGGTGCGACGTCGCGCGTGGCCACGATCAACCCGTTGGCTGCGGCGGTTGCAGCGATGAAGCCATCGGCAGACGCCATCGTGTGCCCCATGGCGCACGCCTTCGCGCGAAGGCTCGCATATGCGTCACTGGCTGCATCGTCGAACGGCAGAATCCGCCCGCGAAACAACGGCACGACGCGTTGCTCGATGTTTTGGTGCAGCCAGTCTCGCCTGCGCCCCTCCGGCAACGCGGCCACGCCGAATCGCATCTCGGCCAGACTGATCGCGGCAAGAAACAGCGTCTCGACGTTTTGCGCATCGAGCCATTCGATCACGGCCGCACTCGGTTCGCGTCGCAGCGGCTCGGAAATGACGTTGGTATCGACCAGAATCATTCGAAGCTCATCGGATCGGTTGGCGATTGATCGCGCTGAACCTCGAAATCGATGCCGCCAGCCTCTCGCCCGATCTCCGCCAGCAGCGTTCCCAGCTTGGGCCGCCCGCCGGGCCGAACGGCCTGCTCGAGGATATCGCGCACCTCGGCCTCGGTACTGCGGCCATGTTGTGCAGCACGGATTCGAAGCGCGCGATGCACCTCGTCGGGCAGGTTTCTAACAGTGATCACGGGCATGATGCGCCTCACTACATTTGCTTTCAATGCAGTCATGTTATCACCTTGCTGTCACTTTGGACGAATGAAGACCCGACCACTGTAAGTCGCCCGCCTCGCCTTTCCCATTCGGCCATTCGGCCATTCGGCCATTCGGCCATCGCCGCGGCCCCGCACGCGCTCGGCAGCTCTCCGCCACATTCGTCAACATTCCCCTCACAAATGAGAACAAGAACGCTTCTCATTTAAAAAGAAATTACATAGAATGCCGCCTGAAAACAAATCGTAATAATTCCGGGCGGCATGCACATTTCCGTAGCGCGTCGTTCCCGGGGCCATACTGCGAGGTCGAAGCGCACCATGAAGTCCCGTCCTGACGAGCAGAAGCTCGGCAAATTCACCACCCTGTGCAGCGTGCTCGCCGCGAGCCCTGCGTTCGCCGACGGCACGCCGCCGCCCGCCCCGGTCAGCACCGAAGGCCATCTCGCGCCGATCGAGGTCCAGGGCAAGGCCGAGCACAGCTACAAGGCCGACTTTTCCGCATCCGCGAAATTCACCGCGCCGCTCGTCGACACGCCGAAGTCGGTGACCGTGATCCCGCAGGAACTGATCCAGAGCAGCGGCGCGGCGACGCTGACCGAAGCGCTGCGCACCGTGCCCGGCATCACGTTCGGCGCCGGCGAAGGCGGCAACCCGCTCGGCGACCGCCCGTTCATCCGCGGCTACGACACGCAGGGCAGCATGTTCGTCGACGGGATGCGCGACACGGGCGCGACCACGCGCGAGATCTTCAATACCGAGCGCGTCGAGATCACCAAGGGCTCCGACGGCGCGTACGGCGGCCGCGGCGGCGCAGGCGGCAGCATCAACCTGATCACGAAGGCGCCGCACCTCGGCACGACGGCCGCCGCGAGCGCGGGCCTCGGCACCGACCGCTATCGCCGCTTCACCGCCGACGGCAACTGGCAGTTCGCCGATCACGCCGCGTTCCGCCTGAACCTGATGAGCCACAACAACGACGTCGCCGGCCGCGACGCCGTCAACAACGAGCGCTGGGGCGTCGCGCCGTCGATCGCGTTCGGCCTCGGCACGCCGACGCGCGTGACCGCGAGCTACTACCATCTGTCGACCGACGACATGCCCGACGGCGGCATCCCGTACTTCTACACGACGTCGAACAAGCCCGCGAACGTCGACACGATCTATCCGGCGCCGGTCGATCGCCACAACTTCTACGGCCTGATCGACCGCGACTTCCGCAAGACCACCTCGGACATCAGCACGATCAAGATCGAGCACGACATCACGTCGAATCTGACGGTGCGCAACACCACGCGCTACACGGAATCGACGCAGGACTACATCTGGACGCAGCCCGACGACAGCCAGGGCAACGTGGTGAACGGCCGTGTCTGGCGCCGCAACAACAACCGCGACAGCTCGATCAACAGCCTCGCGAACCTGACCGAACTGTTCGGCGAATTCCGCACCGGCCCGTTCAAACACAGCTTCACGACCGGCATCGAACTGACGCGCGAATGGGGCAAGCGCGATTCGTACACGGTCGCGACCGACAAGGGCACCATCTGCCAGAAAGGCATCGGTGCGCCGTCCGGCTACAACTGCACGAGCCTGTGGTCGCCTAATCCGAACGATCCGTGGGCCGGCTCCGTCACGCGCAACAACGACTATGCGCATGCACGCACCACGACCAAGTCGATCTACGGCTTCGACACGATCGAGCTCACACCGCGCTGGCAGGTGAACGCCGGCCTGCGCGTCGACGATTACTCGACCCGCTTCACCGACACCAAGGCCAACGGCAGCAAGACCTACACGCGCGACGACACGCTCTTCAACTGGCAGGCCGGCCTCGTGTTCAAGCCCGCGCAGAACGGCAGCATCTACGCGTCGTATGCGACGTCGTCGACGCCGGCCGGCATGCTGCTCGGCGAAGGCAGCGAAACGCAGTCGCTCACGCCGGGCCGCGGCGGCGTCGGCCCGAACGCCGATCAGATGGCCCCCGAGAAGAACCGCAGCATCGAGCTCGGCACGAAGTGGAACGTGCTGAACGACAAGCTGTCGCTGACCGCCGCGCTGTTCCAGATCGACACGACGAATGCGCGCGTGACGCTGCCGAACAACCAGTACGCGATGGTCGGCAACAAGCGCGTGCAGGGTCTCGAACTCGGCGTCGCCGGGCAGATCACGAAGCAGTGGCAGGTGTTCGGCGGCTATACGTACATGAAGAGCGAGCTGCGCGACAACGGCAAGGATGCCGCGAACGACGGCAACCGCTTCCCCAACACGCCGAAGCACAGCCTGACGATGTGGTCGAACTACGACGTGACACCGAAATTCACCGTCGGCGGCGGCGCGTTCTACATGTCGGAAGTGTTCGGCGATCCCGCGAACCTGCGTGCAGTGCCGTCGTACTGGCGCTTCGACGCGATGGCGCAATACCGGATCAACAAGAAGCTCGACCTGCAGCTGAACGTGAACAACCTGTTCAATCGCACGTACTTCGATCAGGCGTATCCGGCGCACTACGCGTCGATCGCGCCGGGCCGCTCGGCGTTCGTCACGCTGAACGCGCGCTACTGATCGATGGAAACCGTCTCACTGAAGGCGCTCGCGTCGGTGTCGCCGCACGCGTTCGCCGACATCCTGGCCGGGCCGCCCGAGCGCGCCGCCGCGTGGGTCGCGGCGGCCGCCGATAACGGGATCGTCGATGCGCAGGCCGTCTACGGCCAGTACCTGCTCGACGGGCACGGTGTCGCGCGCGATCCGGCCGCCGCATGCGGCTGGTTCCGGCACGCGGCGCGGGCCGGTCACCCGATGGCGATGAACATGCTCGGCCGCTGCTACGAGTTCGGCTGGGGGACGGCGGCATGCGCGCCGGTGGCCGTGTACTGGTACCGGCTCGCCGCGCAGGCCGGGCTCGACTGGGGCATGTACAACTACGCGACGGCGCTCGCGCTCGGCAACGGCGTCGACGAGGATCGCGCCGCCGCGCTCGACTGGTTTCGCCGCGCGGCCGCGCTCGGCCATGCGAAATCGATCAACCTGATCGGCGGCTTCTACGAGGACGGCTGGGTCGTGACCGCCGATGCCGACGCCGCGTTCGACCACTATCGCCGCGCCGCCGAGGCCGGCGATTTTCGCGGCCAGTTCAACTATGCGCGGCTGCTCGCCGAGCGCGGGCGCGTCGACGAAGCCCGCGTCTGGCTCGCGCGCGTGCCGGCCGCCGCTACCCCCGCGTTCGTCGCGAAGATGCGCGCGTATCTCGCGTCGTCGCCGCTCGATGCGTTGCGCGCGGCCGCGATGCAGTTGCCGTCACACGGCATGGAATCCGAATCATGATGCTTCATATCCCCGGCGTGCTGACCAAGGCACAGGTCGCGCAATGCCGCGAGATGCTCGATGCCGCAGACTGGGTCGACGGCAACGCGACGTCCGGTGCGCAGTCGGCGCTCGCGAAACGCAACCGGCAGTTGCCGGAAGGTTCGCCGGTCGCGCGCGCGGCCGGCGATGCGATCCAGGATGCGCTGGCCCGGCATGCGCTGTTCTTTTCGGCGGCGCTGCCGCTGAAGGTGTTTCCGCCGCTGTTCAATCGCTATGAAGGCGGCGAGACGTTCGGCACGCATGTCGACAACGCGATCCGGCTGCTGCGCGGCACGGATTTCCGCGTGCGCAGCGATCTGTCGGCGACGTTGTTTCTCGAGGAACCGGACGCGTACGACGGCGGCGAGCTGTGCGTGGAAGATACGTACGGCGTGCATCGCGCGAAGCTGCCGGCCGGCGATCTCGTGCTGTATCCGGCGTCGAGCCTGCATCACGTCACGCCGGTCACGCGCGGGGAGCGCGTCGCGTCGTTCTTCTGGATCCAGAGCATGGTGCGCGACGACGGCGACCGCACGCTGCTGTTTCAGCTCGATACGCAGATTCAGGCGCTTTCCGCCGAAAATGGCGCGAAGGAGCCGATGGTCATTTCACTGACGGGGATTTATCACAACCTGTTGAGGAAGTGGGCGGATGCGTAGGGTGGCAACTCGCCCAGCACCGCCCTGCCGATCAGAACCGCCCCACTCGACCAGGAAGGCTGACTATGCTACTTGCACCACTTCATCTCGGCACCTAAAATGACCATCGTCAAATGACCATGCTCAAATCATGATGCCGCACGCTCCCGTATCGAAATCCGAATTCAAGGCTCGCGCACTCGAATACTTCCGGCTCGTCGAGGCGTCGGGCGAAAGCCTGATCGTCACCGACCACGGCAAGCCAACGCTCGAAATCCGGCCGTATCACGCACGCGAGGCTCAGCCGTTGGACATATTGCGCGGCTCGGTCATGCGCTACGACAATCCTCTCGATCCGATTGCGGAAGATGACTGGGAGGCGTCGCGGTGATCGTGCTGGATACGCATGCATTGGTGTGGTGGGTGGCGGGTGATCCGTCGCTCAGCAAGAAAGCGCGAAGCGCGATCGATCGCGCGCGCGGCGAGGGCGCACTCGCTGCGTCCGCGATCTCCGCATGGGAAATCGCGATGCTGGTGCGCAACGAGCGCCTCGCATTGACGATGGACGTCGATGCGTGGCTCGCGACGGTCGCGCAAATCGACGGCATGCGCTTCGTGCCGGTCGACGCCGACATCGCCGCGAGGTCCACCGCGCTGCCCGGCACTTTTCACAAGGATCCAGCCGACCGCATGATCGTCGCGACTGCGCGCCGGCTCGGTGCGCCGCTCGTTACCCGTGACGAAAAGATCCGTGCATACGCGCACGTCAAGACACTTTGGTGACCGTCATGGAGACGTCGGCCGAATCGCAACACCGACACATCCGCACTCCACCCGACAGACGATTCATCTGACGGAACGGATGACGGCGATCGCGCGAAGCCGTCCATGACCGATCGACGTTTTACCTCGCACCCGCTTCATGTATTACCCGTCGGAGTAGCGGCATTGGCCGTTCAGCGACCGCGATTGCACCATGATGTAACGAGAATCGCACTCCATAAACGGCCCTGTCGAGGAAACCATGCTCGACGAACGCGCCCGCTGACATTCTTTCCGACGACAACACCCCCGCGTCGGTAACATCCGCACTTGCCGATCCCCGCCCGCTCCCGCACAATCGGCCCACCTGCCTTCCCTTCCCCGCGCCGATGTCCTATGCGTCACTCACCACCGGCGTCCTGCTCGCCGGCGGTCTCGGTCAACGCTTCGACCCAAGCGGTCTGCACAGCAAGCTGCTCGCGCTGCTTCCAGACGGCACGCCGGTTGCGGTCGCCGCCGCCCGTCATCTGGCGGCGGCCACGGCCGAGGTGATCGCCGTCGTGCGTCCCGGCGCCGAAAAACTCGCGATTTTGCTGAACGACGCCGGCTGCCAGGTCGTCTATGCGCCCGACGCGATGCGCGGCATGGGCGCGAGCCTGGCAGCCGGTGTTCGCACCTCGCCGGACGCGCCCGGCTGGCTGGTCGCGCTCGGCGACATGCCGTGGATCGCGGCGTCCACCTACGAAGCGGTCACACGCGCCCTCGACGCCGACGACGCATCGATCGTCGCCCCCATGCACCGCGGCGTGCGCGGCCATCCGGTCGGCTTTGCCGCGCACCACTACGATGCGCTCGCCGCGCTGGACGGCGATACGGGCGCCCGCGCGCTGTTCGCCAGCGCGCCGGTGAACCTGCTCGAGGTCGACGATCCCGGCATCCTGCGCGACGTCGATACGCCCGCCGATCTGCGCTGACCTCGGCGCGCGCCGGGCGCACCACGCATCGTGGCTCTGTCTGCGCGCGATCCGGCGCGATACCTGCAGAGGCTCGCCTGTCGCCGGCAATCCGCGTGCCGCAGCGAGAATCCCCCGGCAAACACCCGCCCGATTGCCTATAACGGAGACGAGACGCGCCCGCCGCGCCACCGCCGTCACGCCTTGCGCGAGTTCCCCATGGACCACACGACCCCGATGCCCGAGCCCCCGGCCGACCCGAACCGCGATCCGGAAGACGATCCGTTGTCACCGCCGCCACCGGGGCATCCTCACGACAATCCGCAGCAACCCAACGGACCGCCGAGCAAGGATCCTGTCTAGGCGGCATCCGCCCGCGCCATCGGACCTGCTCCGGCGCTCGCCCTGACAATCGACACGGCCGCTGCCACGACTACGCCGCCGCGCCTTCGCGCGCCACGCGCACCTCGTACGTCTTGAGGTGGTTGTACGCGATCCGCAGCAGCGACAGCGCATCCGCCGCCTGCGGGTCGCGGCGCGCGAGCAGGTCGCCGATCACGTGATCGGCTTCGACCCGCGCGCGATTTTCGACGTCGCGCAGCATCGACGCGGTCAGCGGCGACGGCGTCAGCACCATCCGCTGCATCCGCTCGACCGCGGCGGGATCGGGCCGGTAACCGTTGTGCGCGGCGATCGCGCTGCATTCGTCGAGCATCGTCTCGAGCAGGCGGCGGCCGTCCGGCGCGGCCAGAATGTCGCCGATCGAACCGCGAAACAGCGACGTGCTCGCCGCGAGCGTCGCGAGGAACACCCACTTGTCCCACATCCGCGCGGCGATGTCGTCGCTGAGCGTCGCCTCGAAGCCCGCGCCGCCGAGCACGTCGGCCACCGCGCGCACGCGCGCCGATTCGCCGCCGGCGAGTTCGCCGAACGACAGCCCTGCCGTGTCGTTCAGGTGCACGACCCGCTGTTCGCGATCGAGCGTCGCCGCGATCACGCACAGGCCGCCGAGCACCTGCGCGGCACCGAACCGTTCGCGCAGCACGTCGAGATGGCGCATCCCGTTGAGCATCGGCAGGACCAGCGTCGACGGCCCGACGAATGGCGCGAACGATGCAATCGCATCGTCGAGGCTGTAGGCCTTGCAGCTCAGCAGCACCAGGTCGAACGGCCCGGCCGTGTCGCTCGCGCGCACCGTCTGCACGTTCGCGAGCGTCAGGTCGCCGCGCGGGCTGCGAATCAGGAGCCCGTCGCGCGCGAGCGCGGCCGCGCGGCCGTCGCGCACCAGGAACGTCACGTCGCGCCCCGCCGCCGCGAGCCGGCCGCCGAAGTATCCGCCGACCGCGCCGGCCCCCACCACCAGAATTCGCATCGTTGCCTCCTTTCAGGTTCGTTCGCCGCCGTGCTCCCGACCGTCGGGGCACGACGCGCCATCGCCATCGCCATCGCCATCGCCATCGCCATCGCCATCGCCATCGCCATCGCCATCGCCATCGCCATCGCCATCGCCATCGCCCGACAGTATAGCGACGCCGAATATGTATATGCATAGATGCCCGCACCGCGCTCGCCGGTATCGGGCCGCTGCCGTTTCTAAGGGATTTCCCGCCTATGGCAACGTTCGTTGCATGCCGTCAACGAGTTATCCCGTCACGCCGTTCCGGCGCGCCTGTTCGACCGACCGACCTCACTACCCATGCGCACCCTTTCCCTGAATCAGAAACTCGCCTCGATGATCGTCATTCTGTGGCTCGGCCTGCTCGTGATCGCCGGCATCGGCGCGTGGCAGACGCGCGCGTCGATGATCACGGACCGCCGCGATCAGCTTGCGTCGCTGGTCGCGCAGGCGACGAACGTCGCCGACCACTACTACAAGCTGTCGCAACAGAATGCATTGCCGGAGACGGACGCGAAGCAGAAGGCGCTCGAGGCGATCGCCGCGATGCGTTACGGCACCGACGGCTACATCTCGATCAACGATTCGAAGCCGGTGATCGTGATGCATCCGATCAAGACCGAGCTCAACGGCAAGGACGTATCGAATTTCGCGGACCCGAGCGGCAAACACCTGTTCGTCGAGATCGTGAAGGCCGGCAACATGGAAGGCGGCAAGGGTTTCGTCGAGTATCTGTGGCCGAAGCCGGGTGCCGACAAGCCGCAGGACAAGACCAGTGCGGTGCAGCGCTTCGCGCCGTGGGACTGGTATCTCGTGACGGGCATGTACATGGACGACGTGCGGTCGGCCGTGCTCGCGAGCGTCGGCCGCTGGCTCGCGATGACGGCCGTGCTCGGCGCGATCGCAACCGCCGTGATGGTGCTCGTGCTGAAAAGCGTGCGCGCGAACCTCGGCGGCGAACTCGAAGTGGCGCTCGACGCCGCGCAGCGCATCGCGCAGGGCGACCTGACCGCGCGCGTGAACGTCAAGCATGACGACCGCGGCAGCCTGCTGCATGCGCTGCACACGATGCAGAGCGGACTGATCGACATGGTGTCGCGCGTGCGGATGGGTACGGAGAACATCAACGTCGGCGCGAGCGAGATCGCGTCGGGCAACACCGATCTGTCGCAGCGCACCGAGGAACAGGCGGCCGCGCTCGTGCAGACCGCGTCGAGCATGGATCAGATGACCGCGAACGTGAAGCAGAACGCGGACAGCGCCGCGCAGGCCGCCACGCTCGCTGGCCAGGCCGCGCAGGTCGCGACGCGCGGCAGCGAGGTGGTCGACGATGTCGTGCGCACGATGAACGAGATCACCGACCGCTCGCACAAGATCGGCGACATCATCGGCGTGATCGACGGGATCGCGTTCCAGACCAACATCCTCGCGCTGAACGCGGCCGTCGAAGCGGCGCGCGCGGGCGAACAGGGCCGCGGCTTCGCGGTGGTCGCGGCCGAGGTGCGCTCGCTCGCGCAACGCTCGGCCACGGCCGCGAAGGAGATCAAGTCGCTGATCGAGTCATCGAACGAAACCGTCGAGCACGGCGCGACGCTCGTCACGCACGCAGGCGAGACGATGGCCGAGATCGTGCAGTCGGTGCGGCGCGTGAACGAGATCCTCGACGAGATCAGCCATGCATCGCGCGAGCAGAGCGCGGGGATCGAGCAGGTCAACCGTGCGGTGGGCGAGATGGATCAGGTCACGCAGCAGAACGCGGCACTCGTCGAGGAAGCCGCGGCGGCCGCGCATTCGCTGCGCGACCAGGCCGAAGCGCTGCGCGACGCCGTTACGCGGTTCGCGTTGCCGGCTTGACAGCCGGGGTCCTGCCCCGCCCTTCCGCGCGTGTCGCGCCGGAGGGGCGGGAGTGGCGTACCTCAACACGGCCAACCGCTGAATCCGTTTCCGTTCGGCGTCGCGGTTGGCGGCATCTCGAAGCCACAATCGTTGGAACTGTCGACCGGTCATGTGTCCGGTCGACCGCGTTCTGACACGTTCCGAATCCGCAAGCGAAGCAATCACGCCGCAGCGCTGGCTTACGTCACCACGAATAGCCCTGCATGCCGTAATCGGTGTCGTGTCGACGACCCCACCACGGCAGGTAAGCATTGTTGCCGCCGCGCGCGCGGAACCAGTCCTTGGTGGGATCGATCTGCGTGAGCTTCGACGGTGGTCTGACGACGACCGCGACAGGGTGCTCGGGTTCGGTCGTGCCGGCGACCAAGGCGTTGCCGCCGAAGTGGTTGATTCGGCCGATTGCGAGTGCGACGTCGGTCAATGCGCTGCCGGTTCCCATGTCGCCGAGGAGTGCGGCCGTGTTGAACGTCTGATTCGTGTGGTCGTATTCAGGGAGGGTTTCGGTCAAGGTCTGCGCGAGGGAGACAACGCGTGACGATGCTGCGTCGCTAGGTACACCTGCGTCGTGGACGATGTAACTCAGGTCGGTAACCGCAACACCGGCATTGCGTGCTGCTTCGCCGATCGTGGCTTTCCACGCCTGCACGGCACGTGTCGTGCCGACTTTCGGCGAAAAGTCGCGCGTGTCGCCAGTTGCGGCCTTGCCGATCCAGGCGAGCGGTTCGCGCTCGGTGTTGAAGTTCGGGCCGGCGAGGAACAGCACGACGAGGTTTTCGTTGATCTGCGCATCCGTGGGCGGGAAGTTCGGGGCGTCCCAGTTCATCGCCCATACGGTCTTGTCGGGGTTCGCCTGCAAGTAGTCCAGCGCGTTGTTCAGCGATGTGAAGCCGGCGTTTGCGCCGCCTTGAGTGATTTGCACATCGGGAGGCGTGTCGCGGCTCCAAAGCGTCTTGGGTGACGGTGGGCCAATTTCGAAGCATTCGACGAACTCATTGGTCAAGTACGTCTTCGCTTCGATCGGATCGAGCCTTGGAGGTAACGCGAACTCGATATGTGTTCCGGCAAGCTCGCGCCAATCTTTGGTGTTTTCGGACTTTACGGTGTAGAAATATTTCGCATTTGCAAAATAACGAGAGCGCGGCAACAAGAGAAATTTTCCGACGTACTTGTGATAAAAGCCCTTGAATGTTTCTTCGCCTTCGTTGCCGTAAACCAATGCTCCAATGGACCGAAGTGACGAAAATTTTTCGGGCTTCGTGCGCACCATGTCGTCATTCTTATTGGGCTTGGCAAGTCCTTGTGTCCACAGCAATTGCCACTCGGTCGGATAGTCCATGCGTTGCAGCGGGTTCAACCAGATTAAACCGACGACTTGCGCAACGAATGGCTTGGCCTGCTCCTCGGCTGCAGGTGCTGCCTTCACCGCAGACTCTTTGACAGAGGCGGCTTGTGCCGGACGCGCCATGGCCGTGGTGAAGAGAAACGCCACGAGCGCAGCCAGGCCGGGTACGAAAAAGAATCGCTTCATCCAATCTCCTATTTCCAAATGTGCCGGGTCGGGTTGTTCCACGTGTGCCATCGTCGTGGCGATGAGCACGATGGCAATCAGCCATACCGAAACAGCAATTGCGACACGTCGTTGCCATGTAGCAATCAGCGTCTTCATACGACACCCCCGACCTTGAGATAGAACTCACCTTCGCGTTCGTCGGCAATCGCCTCGGGGATCGCGCCCTCGCTGTCCTTGGCATGGGCCCATTCTTGTATCGACATTCGATCAAGCGTTCCGTACGCAAAGTAATTGGTGTACTTTTTGTTCCGGTTGGTGTCGGGAATGCCATCTCTCATCCGCCAATCTGCTTCAATACGCAGCGATTTGAGTTGCTTCTCGGTCAGGTAGCAGAGACCCACCGCAACGTCATACGCAAGCGCTTTTTCTGCATGCTCGGGGTTGGTCATCGTCGTTGAGTGATTCGTCGGGCTGTTGGTCGCACCGCGATCGAGCCAATCGACAATCTGTTTGTCGCGCCAATCCTTGTAGCCTTCGGGCATCGCGCTCTTGCCGTCCTCGCCGATCACGTGGCCGTCGCCGTCGAGCCATTCGGTGTTTAGCGTCCGACGCGCTTCCATTCGCATCAGCGCGCGGTCCTCGTAACGTTGTCCGGCTTCCGTTGCGGCCGTACCTCGGGCGACACTGTCCTGGTTCTTCGCCTCGTACTGGTCGTACGGATCATCAGCGCGCTTGTCTGCATCGGCCTTGTTCGCATCGCGCCACGCAGCCGGCGGATCGTTGCCTTCGTTGAAGTCGCTGATCGCGTCGCCGTCCTTGGTCTCGACTGACTTGCCGAATCGCAAGGCTTTCGGCGGGAATGGCTCGTCAAGCGCCGGGGCATCCGCAACTACCGTCCAGCCCTTCGGCGGATCGGCGTTCACACGGAGCATGTTCAATGCCGAACTGATGCCGGTTACGACGAACATGAGTGGCGCGGTCACGAGCGTTGCTGCCACGCCCAGAACCGACTCATTTCCTTTGATCGCGCCGACGAGATTGAATTTGGCCGGCGGCGACGGCGGATACCAGAACCCCGGCTTCGTTCCTTGTTTGCCATGCCGCCAATCGTCTTCCCAGTATCGGTACGGTTTCTTCACGCCGACCGGAAAACCGGAAGCAAAGACCCGTTGCGTCAGGATGACGGCCGCGCCGATATCGTCGAGTTCGTGCTTGCTGATGCCGCGCCAGCCGATCCCTTGCACCGTCACCGCAGAAATCACCTGATCGTGCGGACAGCAATATGCAGTGACGCGGCCATATGTCGATTCATTCAGCCCGTGCCTCGCGCGATCCTCTTGCGCCGCATAAGACCGGTTGCTCGTCGGCGAGACCCGCTCGTTTTCCATGTCCTCATCGATTTTGTCGGCGGGCAGTTCATGCTCTTTTCGAGCACCGATGATCGACAGGAATGTGCCGAATGTCTTCGTGCGCGCGGCGTAAGTCTGTCGTCCACGTTGGCCGCTGCCATCTTTCGTCGCACGTTGCGACCATGTATCCATGAATGTGTCGGATTTGTATGGGCCGTCGGCATTGGCGAGACTGTACGGCGCGTTCGCCAGCACGTAGGCGTCCGCCACGCAGTGGCCCGAGCGCCCCCACGGATCTTCGACATCGGGGAATGCGTCGCCGAAGAACGCGGCAGTGAGGCCGACGATATTTCCTTGGCTGTGGCATACGACGGTAATCGGGACATCGGCCTGCATGCTTCGGATCGACTCGATCAGCCTGGCCAAGCGCAACGCGGCGAGTACGCCATACGCTCGAGGCGGCGCGCGATACAGCGGCCGGTTGGTTGGATTGATGCCTTGCACAGTCATCCAGCCCATCGTTCGATCATCCAGACCGCCCTGCCAAAGATCGGGCAGGCTGGCACAGCCGTTCGTGAACGGCCCGCCGCCCCAATAATCTTTTTCGTTGAGAAAGATCTTGTCGCCGTACTCCTTCAATTCCGCGGCAGTCGCGCGATAGCCCCAGCGGAAATGGATGACGGGCGAGAACGACGGCTCGGGCTTGATGCAATTGTCTGCCAGCAAATCAGGGTTCAAGAACCCATCCGGCGTCACACTCTCCGTGTACTTCGCGGGCGTCAACTGTCCGGCGTCGATACCGTGATACATCATCTGATCGTCCAGGCGCCCGAGCCTGCGATTCAGGCCTTTGCACAGCCCGTCCTCCGACGCCTCGAACCATTCGCCTTCGGAATTCACCCCATGCACGAAGATCACGATACCGGGCAACGGCATCTGCTTGAGACAGATGAGCGGCGTGTTCTTCGCAAACATCGTCACGCCTTCGACGCGGCCGACGACGATCGGCGGCGGTTCGGGTCGCGGCGCCGGCCCGTCTCGGGCTACGGCTTCTGCGCCGCGCTCCCCCGTTCGAGCGGCCGCTACTGGCCGAGCATCGAGAAATGAATCACTCATCTGCATTCCTTCATATATCTTGACCATTCTTCTTGACGAACCGCGTCGCCAGTCTCCGAACCGGTCTGCGTCGGCCGCCGGTCGCTTTCATGTACGCGCAACCCCAGGCCGCACATAACGCCGGAACGATATCGGCGCGCTTCCTTTCGCTTCGCCCGATGATCGTGGGAGGCACGCAAGTCAGTGCCCCGTCAATTCCCTGCATCGGCCCTTCGCGGACATCAGCAGGACGAAGCGCTGACGCGCTGGCTAATCGCGCATATCACCTGTCCAATATCAAGGACAACCAAACGCTGGTTCCGGTCGACGCGGCCATAAGAAAGATTCCGGAATGTCACTGCTACCGAGATAGCGCTCGTGATTCCTGTTCTCGGCTCCCCGCCTGCTCCGCGCCGCCCAGGCAGCTCGCAACCTTGCCGCCGTCGAGCCCCAGCGCGGCCGCTCGCTGAACCAGCTCGATGTCGTTGCTCGCGCCGAGTTTCTTCATCGCGCTGATCTTCTGCGCGCTGACCGTTTGCTTGCCCTTGTTCAGCCGCTGCGCGATCGCCTTGATCGGCATGCCGGCCAGATAAAGGCGAATCACCTCGATCTCGCGCGTCGAAAGCTTCACCGGCGGCGCTTCGTGTCCGGCCAACGCATCGAGCGCGCGGCGCACAAGCGGCGACAGATAGTGACCGCCGCTATAGCTCGAGTGAATCGCGGTGACGATATGGCCCACCTCGTCGAACTTGCTCACGAGGCTCGCGCCGACTTGCGAGAGAATCGAGCGGAAGATCACCGGGTTCTCGTTCCCGACCAGCGCGACGATCCCGACGTTCGGACGCATGCGTCGCAGCCACTCGCACAGTGCGAAGCCGTTCATCTGCGCGTCGCCGCGGACCGAATAATCGACCAGCGCGATGTCGCAATCGAGCGTGTCGAGAGTCGCGATGAGTTCGCCCGGTGTCCGGCAGACACCGACGAGATCGATTGCGCACACGTCGCCGGCAATGTGCTCCATGCCGGCGAGCGTCAACGGCCAGTCGTATGCAAAGATGGTGCGAATATTGAATTTCCCCATGCGCGGTTCCAGAAGGTTCACCGGGCGCGCGGCGCGGAATGCGCGTACGACCGGCGTGGCGTTGAATTCACGAACGAGATATTTTTATCCCGATCGTTATTCTATGAGGCGACGCTTGGACGGGATATCGGACGGTGAATAGAGCGGCCTGCGGGGACGTAGTACAAGTTTGATTTTTGGTGCCAGCCCGACCGTTTGGCCGGTGTCGCCCTCGTCCGAACAGCCAACGTTACAGGTCGCACGGGCCGCACCGACGGCCCGCGGGGTAAAATTGCGGCCTTTGCATGCCATTCCGGGCGACCGGCCAGGGGCAGCGCGCCGTTGCCGGCCGCGCGCCCCGCCCGTTCGCCGGCGGCCCGTACTCCCCGCTTCCTCCATGACCGAATCCGACCTGCACTCCGACGACACCACCATCCACGAAGACGGCCTCTGGCGCGACAACGGCTGGACGGCCCGCATCATCAAGAACGAAGACGACGACGGCTGGGCCGTCGAGATGATCAAGGACGGCGAAGCCGAGCCCGCGCTCGTCGGCCCGTGGACCATGGGTCGCGACAAGAAGAACCCGAAGCCGATGGACGCGAACGCGTTCCGCACGCTGGTGAAGACCGCGACCGAGGTGCTGATGCGTCACGAGCAGCAGCGCCGCGCGATGCTGCACAAGGAAGTGACGGTGCAGGACGGCGACGGGCAGGATGTGTCGGTCACGCTCGACATCGTGCCGGACGAGTTCGAACCGTATGCGCAACTGAAGGCGTTCGACCCGTACGGCGAACTGCTGGCCGACGCGAAGGTGTCCGCCGGATTCAAGCTCAACAAGGCCAGCGCCGCACGCTGGGTCGAATCGGGCTTCGAACGGCCGGCCTGACGCCGCGAGCTGCGAGCCGTAGGCCGCGCGACGTCGGGCCGCGTGCCGCGCGGCCGCAACCAGCGTCAGCCGTGCAGGCCGAGCGCGGTCATCAGCCGGTACAGCGTCGCGCGCGAGATGCCGAGTTCCGCCGCGACGTCGGCATGCTGGTGCCGATGCCGCAACAGCGTTTCCTCGATCGTGCGCCGCTCGGCCTGCCGACGCGATTCCGCGAGCGTCGGCGGCCGATGCGACGTGTACTGGTTCAGTTCGAGATCGACGGCCGAGATCAGCGGGCCGTTCGTCATCACAACCGCGAAACGGATCCGGTTGATCAGTTCGCGCACGTTGCCGGGCCACGCATAGTTGTGGATCGCCTCGATCGCGCACGGCATGAAGCCGCGAATCCGGTGCGAACTGTCGCCGCGATAGCGCCGCAGCACATGATCGGCGAGCAGCATGATGTCGCGGCCGCGCGCGCGCAGCGGCGGCTCGTCGATGCGCAGCACGCACAGCCGGTAGTACAGGTCCGGGCGGAACCGCCCCGCCTGCATCGCGGACTCGAGATCGACGTGAGTCGCGGACACGATCCGCACGTCGACCGGAATCGACGCGCGCCCGCCGAGCCGCTCGATCTTGCCCTCCTGCAGGAACCGCAGCAGGCTCGCCTGGCTCTCGAACGGCATGTCGCCGATTTCGTCGAGAAACAGCGTGCCGCCGTGCGCGGCCTCGATGCGGCCGATATTGCGTTGATGCGCGCCGGTGAACGCGCCACGCTCATGACCGAACAGCTCGGCCTGCAGCAGCGTCGACGGAATCGCCGCGCAATTCACGGCGACGAACGGCGCGTCGGCGCGCGACGAATGCTGGTGGATCGCCGATGCGGTCAACTCCTTGCCGGTGCCGGATTCGCCGGCGATGAACACGGTGGCCTCGGTGTTCGCGACCTTGCGGATCGTCGCGAACAGGCGGCGCATCGCGGCGCACGCGCCGATCATCGCGCCGCCGGGCGGCGCGGCATCGACGGCCGGATCGCTTTCCGCCAGTTTCAGCATCCCGTATGCATGGCCGACGAGATAGCCGATCGTCGTGTAGGCCGTCGCATTGCGCACGTAGTCGAAGCAGCACTGGCGGATCAGGCGCGCGATGGTGGCATCGCGCAGCCGCTCGCCGTCGGCGAGCGCGACCCAGCCGATCCGCGGATCGCGCAGCAGCGCCTCGAACGACGCGACGTCGGGTGACATGAAGCCGTCAAAATCGACGATGCCCGCATGCAGGCGGTTCGCCTTCACGAGATTGAGTGCGTCCGCAACGGATTTTGCGCGCCACACATCCCAGCCGCGCGACGCGAGACAGTCGACGAGCCCCGCATCGGAATGCTGCGACAGATAGACGAGCGGGCGCGACAGCACGGTTTGGTGACGCCGGGCCGCGACGAACGGCGGCGCGTATGCGGCCCGTTCGTCCTCGTGCGGGCCTGACAGTCTGATCTGGCAGCAATGGTTCACGATGGCCTCGCCGCATAGGGTTGTCTGACGGAGCGGGCGGCGCGAAACGGTGCGCGGCGGGCCTCCCTGCCCGCACGCGGCGCTACCGGCATGTCCGCTCCGGAAAGTTTCGTCATCGGCAGAACACGACACGCTGCGTGTAGATCTGCGGTTCGACGACGGGCCGCGCGGCCTGGTTGAGTTCCTCGCGATACGTGCGGTAGGTCTTGCCGTTCACCGTCACTTGCGTCGCAGGCGCCGTCTCGATCGTGTTCAATCCTTTGCGCTGCCAGTCGCTGACCCGCGCCGATGCGGACAGGTTCGACTCGCCAGCGATCTTCTGCGTGATCGCGCTGCTGTCGCTCCACGGCTGTGTCTGCATGTCCTCCGCGTGTTGCATCGCGCCGATCGTCTTGCCGGTCGGGGTCGGCCCGTTCTGCGCGTCGAACGGCGCGCCGCGGCCGTACACCGGCGATTGCCAAGACGGGGCGTGTCCCTCCTCCGGCATCATGTAGACCATCTGCGGATCGCCGACCATCATCATCGGCACGCATGCCGTGTTGTCCGCGCGGCCGAGCGTCGTCAGCGCCTGCTGGACGCTCGCGGCGTTCGCGAGGGTCTGCTCGCTCAGGATGACAAAGACCGCAGGGTTCTGGAAAACGGACTGTGCGGCGGCTTGTGTGCCGACCAGCAGCAGCGCGACCCAAAAGATCCTCATGATTGAGGCCTCCTTGTACCCTCGTCAGGCAAAAAGAGGTGTTGACCTCGGGGAGGGACCAACACCCGTCCAACTTGCGCCGTGCGTCGCACGGCGGATCCCGGCGTTCCCGTGCGGGCCGGCTCGCCGGTCGCGCGGAAGCCTTGCCCGCGTGCTTACGACGATGTGCTCGTCGAGATGACGGTCGGAGCCGGCATCGCCGGCGCGGCTGGGGCGGCCTGCTGGTCGACCGCGGCCGGGGCCGAATCCGGCGCGGCCGGCATGTCGGCGGACGGTGCGGGCGCGGCAGCGGATTCGACCGCGCCCGTCGCCTTCGCGTCGGCGGCAGGCGTGTCGGCAGCAGCTGCCGTTGCGGCGCGCTGCTCGGCTTCCGGTGCGGGCGCTTCGGCTGCCGCCTGCGTTGCCGGCTCGGCAGCAGCCTTCGCATCGACCGCGGGCTCGGGCGCTACAGCGTCGGTCGGGGCCGGCGCGGCTTGCGCGGTGTCCGGCACCTTCGCGTCGGCGGCAGGCGCTGCCGGGGCTTGCGCTGCGGTGTCGGTTGCAACCGGTGCCGGTTCCGGTGCCTTGTCCGCAAACTCCTGAGCGGGTACCGGCACCTTATCGGCAACCACCGGCGCGGATTCCGGTGCCTTGTCGGCAACCGCCGGCGCGGGCTCCGGCGCCTTGTCCGCGAAGGCCCCCGCGGCAACGATGGCCGCACCCGGCACCGCACTCATCGCAGCCGGCCCACCGGCGGGCGCGGCACTCACCGCGGCCGGGGCTACTGCCGGCACCGCGCTCACCGCGGCCGGTGCAACGGCAGGCGCAGCACTCACCGCCGGTGCTGCCGCGGCAACCGGTGCGGTGACGACGGCAGGCACGACGGCAGCCGCTTGCGATGCCTTCACGGCGGCCGCCTGCGTCGCGGCAGGCACCGCGCTGACGGCCGGCACGGCGATCGACGGCGCGGGCACCGCCACCGGAATCGGCGCCGCCTGTACCGCGGTCGTCGCCACCGCGCGCGTCTGCACGGGCGCGGCGGCGTCGAGCGGCGGCAGGCCCATGCGGTTGCGCACGAGCGGATCGCGATACTTCACGTCGTCGGCGACGGTCGCTTCGGCGGACGGCGCCACATTCGAGCGCGCGAGCGGCGTGGTCGTGCCCGGGCACAGATGCCCGGTCGCTTCCACCGCGCGCCGGTTCGCATCGCTCTGGCAGAGCAGCGCGAGCGCGACGTCGGTCAGCCCCATCGCGCGGAATTCACGCGCGTCGAGACGACGCACGCACGCCTGGTCGACCAGGGTCGTGCCGCCCGTCGCGCCGAAGCCCGGGAACGACACGCCGACGCTCACCGAGCCCATGCAGGTATCGGACAGCGTGGTCGTGAGGCCGGGCGCCTGGATCGACGGGTTCGTCTTGATCGTCTGGGTACCCGAATAGTTGACGTTTTCCGACGCCTGGGTGTTGTAGGGGTTGGTGCCGGGCGAGCCGGCCGACTGGAGCGAGCTCACGCTCTGCGGCGTCACGTTCGAGCCTCCGCTCGTGCTGGATGGCATCGTAACGTTCACGTTCACGCTCGAATTGCCGCTGCCGCGCACGCCGCTCGTGCTGGCGCTGCTGGCGTTGCCGCCGCGCGAACTGGTGACGTTCGTGTTCATGCTCGAGCCGCCGCCCTGGCTGATCGCCGTCGACGACGTTGAGGATTGCGAACTTGAAGTCGAGTCGGCAGTCTGCGCCTGGGCACCGATCGCGGCCATCGCGAACATTGCGGCACATGCCACCCTGATCTTGTTGCTGTTCATTTCACTCTCCGGACGAGGTTTGACCTCCGACCCAGGCAACCGTACTAATTCCCCTGAATGCCTTCAGCTTTGCCCGCTTCCCCGAACTGCTTCCAGCCGCTACCCAGCTGGGACCACGAACCGCCCGACATTCCCGGCCATGCCTGGGAATCCGGCGCGCCGATGGCACTGCCCGACGAAAGCGTGTGTTGTTCTGACGGGTTGGTTGCAGGGTTTGACGTCTGCAAATTTGATTGCACGTCCTCGGCAGCACGGTCAGCGCCATATGCCGTCAGAGACGCGAGCATCAGAGCGGCGGCAATCAGGTTCTGCTTCATGCCAACTCCTTACGTGAACAACAGTGCGGAAAAGAGACCAGCGTCGCTGGGAAACTGGTCCCCCGCACCCGACTAGTTACTGCTCCCGGTCGCGCTCGAACTCCCCTGGCTTCCGCCCGATGCAGACGGCGAACCGGCCGGACCGGTACTCCACACGGTCGACGCGTTGTAGTGATTCGAACCCGCGATCGCGCCCGACCCGCCGCTGCCCGTCAACCCGGCAGCACCCGCGTTGGCGATACCCTGATCGTTCCCGCCGCTGGCCGTGTAGTGGTTCGCGCCGAGGACGATCGTGGCGGTCACCCCTCCCGACAACGCATTCGCGTTCTCGTTCGTGCTGCTGTTTCCACCGTACGAGCCTGCGGCACCGATACCGCCGCCTGCCGCGAACGCGCCCCCGTTCGAGCCCCAGCCGCTGGCCGTCGAAGTCGAGTTGTGGAAGGCCGATGCCGTGCCGGTGGAACCAGCGGGTGTCACGGTACTTCCTGCGCTTGCGCCCGCGACCGAATTCGAATTGCTCGTATAGCTGCCGGAGCCGACCAGCACCGAACCGGAAACACCCGCTGCAACGGATTGCGTCTGGTTGGTCGTGGACGGACCGGCGGCCAATACGGCCGACGAAAGGACGGTGAGCGCTGTCGCTAAAATGACGTTGGCTTTCATAGCAATCCCTTGCCGTGAGAAAGTTTGATGGCGAGGTCGCCGGGCTCGCCCTCGCGGAACGAAACCCGGCGTCCGTGCCACCAGCCAATGACGAACGTTGCGCGCCGCGGCTTAGTGGTGATACGTCCAGCCAATCGAGCCGGCATTCGCACCGCTGTTGCCGCCCGCTTGTGCGCCGCCGAAGCCGAAGCCGCCCACCGTCGACGTTTGGACGTGGCTCGTGTACGAGATCGAACCGCTGCTGCCGCCGCCAGCCATCGCACCGGCTGCGCCGAGTGCGGCACCCGAATCGGTCGCGGTGAAATGGCCGAATCCGGCGACCCCGGCCATCGTCGAGCCGCCGCTCGACGAATTGCTGGTCGATACCGTGCCGCTGCCGGCGAACGCTGCGCCCGAAACCGCCAGAACTGCGGCTGCAATCAGAAGCTTCTTCATGGTCGACTCCATAACGGCGTGGACGGAACAAGCGAGGAAAGCTGCACGCCTTCAACTTTCCTGCCTTGAGCAATCCCCATAAAATAAGGATCACTATCTAATAACAAGGAATCGATTCATCTCGAATCCGATGACCGCACAATTTTTCGGTCATCCGAATCATGGTTTCGTATTTTTTTAGTTTTCCGAAATTTTTATATTCGTTATCGATATGGGATATCGATCATTTATCAATCGGAAAACGAATCGACGCACGCACCCGGAAACAGGCATTCACCATTCGGGATCAGTTGTTTTCGAAATTTGCTTCCGCGGCATACCGACACATGGCATCCGCTTCAGCGATCGAAAATGCGTGAGTACAGTTATCTACCGTCAATGCAGTGCCATCGAAAACATGTGCGTTATCGTGGCGATAACGGGCCTGCATGACAGTCAGGCGGCATCGCTTCTCCCTGGGCTACCGATCAAAGATCTTCCGGGCAATCCGGCCGACGGGTATTCGAGCTAGTCCAGCCACCGCCGGGATCGGCCCGGCGCAACGGATACGGCTCGGCACGAGCGGAAACGAATCGGCGTCAAGCTGTCCGGCACGGACAGCCTGGCCCATCCGGACAAGCTGAATGAAGGGGAGCACTGCTGTCGGCCGGTTGTCATGCGAAACGACAGGCGGTCCAGCACGCGCAACGCGCGGATATCCGGAAACCGGCAACGAACCCGCGAAGCTGGCACTGCATCGCGAGTCCTGTTCCGAGCTGTCCGACTACCCCACGAGTGCGCAAGGAATGCGCGGATCAAGTTGTTGCTTCTGGTCTTCATCGCTATTTCCCCGACTGCTTATTGACGAACGGGCCGCCCCCCATCTTTGTTGCATCAGGTCGACCGCTCGCCGGTGCGTCCAATACCGCAAACGGCATGCCATGCGTGATTCCACCGATGGTTGCGCGTCGCGTATCGTTCGCGGCGCCCGCAATATCGCCGGGAATCGATTTTTTTGTTTCAGGAATGTATCGCGATAACCGTCGGCAGCACGCGCCGATCATTGAATCGCGCGAAGCGATGCCGGAAAAGGCGGACGAACGCGGCCCGCAGGGCCTCGCGCAAGGGGGTGTCGAACGGATGTTTCATAGTTGAGAACTGCACCGTCGCCTATTCCGGCCGATGGACACTTCGGCCCCGGCAAACCGCCTGCCGCAGCCCGTTCGGCAGCCTTCCCGTACGCTAAAAAATCGTGAATCGAAGCGCGCGACACCCGGTTCTGCGGGACCCGCGCGGCCGACATCGCTAGGGTTCCGGACGTGTGCACCCGCCGCCGCGAAACGCAATTGATTCATCCGTGAAAATACCGACGATATCGAGCGTCGGCCGGCAATGCGAACGCGCGGAAAAAACCAGTAAATACGACACAGGTCGACACGGCTTTCACGCCGCACATCGGAAAAAACGACGGCACGTGCGCCATGCGGCCTTGAACACACTTTATCGATTTTTACTGTTTTCCTTCAATTCGCCGACATCCAGTACCGGCAACCATCGTGCTCCAACGGCTGGATGACGACACGCGCTGCGCGCGAGAAACATTTTCGAATCGATACCGGCTGCGAATCTCATCGCCCGAAACATTGTCGCGAAACGCGCGATCCATGCAGAAAGTGCGGCTCGGCGCGACTTTTTTGCACATTTCGGCCCGTCGATTCGCATCCTGCCGGCATTTTCCGTATCGGTTCGCCCGTTCCCGGGATGCATGCGTGAAACAGAAGTTCGTGCGCGGCGCGGCGGCACGCTCCGCTGCCCCATTGCGCCTGCGTGCGGCGGCCATGGCACGCCGATTGCGTGCCATCCCGTTCCGGCGAGCCGCGCATCGCGCGACGAAGCCAGGCCCGATGCGGTCGACACGACCGGCACCGCCGTCAGGTGCCGAGCAATTCCTTCTTGCGCAGATGCACGACATCGCGCATCGGCGGCGCGCCGAACAGCCGGCTGTATTCGCGGCTGAACTGCGACGCGCTTTCATAGCCGACGGTCGCCGCCACCGACCCGACGTCGCCGCCCTGCCGCAACAGCAACCGCCGCGCCTCGTGCAGCCGCAGCTGCTTCTGGTACTGCAGCGGACTCAGAGTGGTCACGTGCTTGAAGTGATGGTGCAGCGACGACACGCTCATGTTGACCGCCTGTGCGAGCGTGTCGACGCGCATCGGCTCCGCGTAGTGATCGCGGATCCATTCGATCGCGCGTGCGATCCGGTGCGTCTGGCTGCTCGCGACGGCCATGTGCCGCAGCCGCGTGCCCTGGCCGCTCGTCATCAGCCGGTACAACAGTTCCTTTTCGATCAGCGGCGCGATCACCGGAATGTCGGCCGGCGTATCGAGCAGCCGCAACAGCCGCAGCGCGGCATCGAGCAGCGGCGGCGTCAGCTCGGCGAGCGCGATGCCCTCGCCTTCCGGGCCCGCATCGGGGTCGGGCAGCCGCATCTCGGCCGCGAGTTCGACGATGCGCTGCAGATCGAGCGTGAGCGACAGGCACAGGTAAGGCGCATCGGGCGACGCCTGCGTGACGCGCGAGAGAATCGGCAAGTCGATCGACGTAATCAGGCAATTGCGCGTGTCGTATTCGTAGGCCTGGCCGGCCACGATCACGCGCTTCGCGCCCTGCGCGGCGATCACGAGCGCGGCACGCGACACGCCGCAGCCGAGATCGACCGGACGCGCATGCCGATGCAGCATCAGCGCCGGCACGGCCGTCGAGTGGGAGCCGTCCGTCGGCGCGAAACGGTCGATCAGCGACGCCAGTTCGCGCCGCCCGGATTCGCGCGACGCCGCGATATCGGTCATGTCCATGACGGATTCCTCGCTTCAATTCCCTGAATCGCGGGAGCATAGCGAATCGCTCGCCGCCGCGCCGGGGATTTGCAGGATTGTTCAATAAATTTGCAGGATTGGGTAGACGTAAAAATCGGCCGTTCGCGCACACTGCCACCTGATCCGGCGCATGCCGGGTTTTCCCCACGGAGACAAAAAATGCCCACCACGTTTGTCCTGAACGGCAAGAGTGTCACGCTCGACGCCGATCCGTCGATGCCCGTCCTCTGGGCAATCCGCGAGCACGCGGGGCTGACCGGCACGAAGTTCGGCTGCGGCATGGCGCAGTGCGGCGCGTGCACCGTCCATCTCGAAGGCCAGGCCGTGCGCTCGTGCGTGCTGCCGCTCGCCGGCATCGCGGGCAAGCACATCACGACGATCGAAGGCCTTGAGAGCAAGCCCGCGCAGGCCGTGCAGGCCGCCTGGGTGAAGCTGCAGGTGCCGCAGTGCGGCTATTGCCAGTCCGGCCAGATCATGTCGGCAACCGCCTTGCTCGAACAGAACCCGAAGCCGACCGACGCGGACATCGACGCCGCGATGAACGGCAACATCTGCCGCTGTGCGACCTACGCCCGCATCCGGGCCGCGATCCACGACGCGGCCGCGACGCTGGGAGCCTGACCATGACGATCGAACTCGACAACGCCGGCTCGGTGCGACCGTCGCGCCGCACGTTCCTGAAGGCCGCGGGTGCCGCGGCCGCCGTCAGCCTGACGATCGGCTTCGAATGGGCCGGCCTCGGCCGCCGCGCGCTCGCCGCGACGGCGCCCGCCGCCGACTTCGCGCCGAACGCATTCCTGCGCATCACGCCCGACGGCGCGGTCACGGTCATCGCAAAACATGTCGAAATGGGCCAGGGTGCCTATACGGGCATCGCGACGATCGTCGCCGAGGAACTCGACGCGGACTGGTCGAGCGTGCGCGTCGAAAGCGCACCGGCCGATGCGAAGCGCTATGCGAACCTCGCGTTCGGCACGATGCAGGGCACGGGCGGCAGCTCGGCCATGGCGAACTCGTGGCAGCAATTGCGCGAAGCGGGCGGCAAGGCCCGCGCGATGCTCGTGTCGGCCGCGGCGGCGCGCTGGAAGGTGCCGGCCGGCGAACTGACCACCGCCAACGGCGTCGTCACGCATGCGAAAAGCGGCAAGACGGCCGCCTACGGCACGCTCGTCGCCGACGCGTCGAAACTGCCGGTGCCCGACAAGGTCACGCTGAAGCAGCCGGCCGACTTCAAGCTGATCGGCCATCGCATTCCGCGCGTCGACGGGTCGGCCAAGTCGAACGGCACCGCGCATTTCACGCTCGACACGACCCTCCCCGGCATGCGCGTCGCGCTGCTGCAGCGCCCGCCGCGCTTCGGCGCGACGGTCAAGTCGTTCGACGCGACGGCCGCGAAAGCCGTCCCGGGCGTGGTGTCGGTCGTGCAGGTGCCGGGCGGCGTCGCGGTCGTCGCGAACGGTTTCTGGGCCGCGAAGCAGGGCCGCGACGCGCTGAAGGTCGACTGGGACGAAACGCACGCCGAAAAGCGCGGCTCGGACGAGCTCATGCGCGAGTACCGGCAGCTCGCCGCGAAGCCCGGCGCGTCGGCCCGCAAGGACGGCGATGCCGACGCGGCGATCGCGGGTGCCGCGCGCAAGGTCAGCGCGACCTACGAATTTCCGTATCTCGCGCACGCGCCAATGGAGCCGCTCGACGCGGTCGTCAAGCTGACCGCGAACAGCTGCGAGATCTGGGCCGGCGACCAGTTCCAGACGGTCGACCAGGGCAACGCCGCCAGGGTCGCGGGCCTGAAGCCCGAGCAGGTGCAGATCCACACGCTGTACGCGGGCGGCAGCTTCGGCCGGCGCGCGAACGCGTGGTCGGACTACGTGGTCGAGGCCGTGTCGATCGCGAAGGCGCTCGGCGCGGACGGCAAGCCGGTCAAGCTGCAGTGGACGCGCGAGGACGACATCCAGGGCGGCTTCTATCGCCCGATGTACTTCCACAAGCTCGACGCGGGGCTGACCGCGGACGGCCGGCTGGTCGGCTGGCGCCACCGGATCGTCGGCCAGTCGATCCTCGCCGGCACGCCGTTCGAGGCGTTCATGGTCAAGAACGGAATCGACGCGACGTCGGTCGAGGGTGCGGCGAACCTGCCGTACGCGGTGCCGAACGTGTCGGTCGAACTGACCACCACCAAGGTGGGCCTGCCCGTGCTGTGGTGGCGCGTGGTTGGCAGCTCGCACACGGCCTACGCGGTCGAGGCATTCATCGACGAAGCCGCGCACGCGGCGGGCAAGGATCCGTACCTGTTCCGCCGCGACCTGCTCGCGAACGAGCCGCGGATGCGCGCGGTGCTGGAACTGGCCGCGCAGAAGGCCGGCTGGGATCCCGCGAAGCCGCTGCCGAAGGGCCGCGGGCGCGGGATCGCGGTGGCCGAGGCGTTCAAGAGCTACGTCGCGCAGGTCGCGGAAGTGTCGGTCGACGCCGACGGCAAGGTGAAGGTCGAGCGCGTGGTGTGCGCGGTCGACTGCGGGATCGCGATCAATCCCGACATCGTCGCCGCGCAGATGGAAGGCGGTATCGGCTTCGGGCTCGGCGCGGCGCTGCACAGCGCGATCACGCTGAAAGACGGCCATGTCGAGCAGCGCAACTTCGATGGCTATCACGTGCTGCGGATGGCGGAGATGCCGACGGTCGAGGTGCATATCGTGCCGTCGGCCGAGGCGCCGACCGGCGTGGGTGAGCCGGGTGTCGCGCCGGTCGGGCCGGCGGTCGCCAACGCGATCTTCGCGGCGACCGGCAAGCGGCATTACGTGCTGCCGTTCGATTCGGGCGATACCGCGAAGGCTTGACGGGCGAAACGGCGAGACGCCGGGCCGGCCGCGTAACGGGAACGTTGCGCGGCCGGTTTTTTATTGCCGAGCCGGCAGGGTCCAATGTAGGGTTCAAAGTCGGCAAAAATCTTCTGCAAACCGTTGATTCGCTTATAAAAACGACTAACCCGGGTAGGGTTCAATGTAGGGTTCGTCATCCGCCCGAAACCCCGTTCGGGCTGGGCGAACCGCGCGTTACGGACGTTACGCCGCCCGTAACGCCCGTAACGTTCCCGCCGGATGCTACGTAACAATCCTTCAATGTTGCTCCGACCCTTCCGGAGCGCGCCGCGCGTCCCGCGTTAAAAATTCTTTTAGATTCAAGGCTGGCGCGCCGCCCACCTCGCCCCGACCGACCGTGGATTCCTGACAGCCCGTCCCTGGCCCGGAAGTTGCGGTACATGACCCGCAAACACTCCTTTACGGACATGCGAGGGCCAACATGGATTGCAAATACCTGTACATCGACAACATAAAAATCAACTTCGTGCGCCGCACGATCGAAATCGACAACAAAGTCGTCGACGTCACGCCGCGTGAATTCGATGTCGTCGAATTCCTGCTCGACAACATGAACAAGATCGTGCCGCGGCAAGCGATCCAGGAAGCGGTCTGGGGCCGCGAACTCGGCGTGTCGTCGCGCACGCTCGACACCCATATCTCGCGCATCCGTTCGAAGCTGCAGCTCGATCACGACAAGAACCTGCGGATCATCCCGATCTATGCGGTCGGCTATCGGCTGGTGCTGTTCGGCGCGGCCATGACGCATGTCGAACGCCACGATGTGGCGCCGATCCTGCGCGCCGCACCGCTGCAGGCGCTGGCCGCCGACTACGCGTAACGCGTAGCGGCTCACCCGCGCGCCGCCGCTGTGCGGCGCGCCGGCAAGGCTCTCCCCCGACGCGCCGCGCGTCCGGCGTGCAGCGCCTCACGGCGCGGCATACCCGCCCCGCCGCGCCACGACCGCCGCCTCCGGGCGGCGGCTGCATTTGTGCGTGCGACGCGCCGCACGCCGCCACGCCGCCACGCAACAGGCTTCGTAGCTCGCCGCCACCCGCGCGGCCCCACGCTGCGCACGACTACGGATTCCGGCGCGGCACGCGGCCGGCTGCGTCCCTACAATCGACGCAGCAGCCGCGCGCCCCCTGCGCCGCCGGCCGCAACAACCCGTCGAACCAACGCCGAATCCGCCCTGATCCCGCCGTGCCTGCGCTGTCCCTGACGAATGCCGACGCCGGCGACGCCGCGAACCGGGCCCCGCCCGCTGCCGCCACCCCGGCCGCCGCCGCGCCCGCCATCCCGCCCCCGCCGGCCGCGGTCGCGCTCGACGCGTCGCCCTGGCTGCCGCGCCTGTCCGCCTCGGCCGCGCGCGGGCTGTCGCATGCGTACGGCGCGACGGCCGCGGTCCCGGTCACGCTCGGCGAACACGCGTACGAGGTGCGCTGGCGCGTCGATGCCGAACCGGCCGCCGACGCGCATGCCTACCGCTTCGTCATCGGCCCGGCCGCCGGCACGCTGTGGATCGATCCGGTCGCGGAAAGCGCATGGCTCGGCGACGCGGCCGACCCGGCCGTGCCGGCCGTGATCCGCGCGGCGCTGCTCGCCGACCTCGCCGCGCCGCTCTCGGCCGTGCTGCAGGCCGCGACGCGGCAGCGCGTGGAATTGCTGCCGCCGCCGGCGAGCGTGCCCGCGTGGCGCACCGCGCCGGCCGCGCTGCGCTTCGAGCTGCGTCGCGCCGACGGCGCCTGGCGCTGCCACGGCGCGCTGCTGTTCGATGCGCCGGACGCGCTCGCCGTGTTCTTCGCCGCGCCGGCGGCCGCGCGGCCCGACACCCGCGCCGCGTACGCGGGCCTGCCGGTGCCGCTGGTATTCGAAATCGGCCGGACCGAGCTGACGATGGCCGAGCTGGCCGACGTCGTCGGCGGCGACATCATCGCGATCGAGCGCTGGCGCGCGCACGAGCAGAACCTGCTGTGCGTCGCGCGGGTGCCGGCCGCGCCGGCGTGGGAGATCACCGGACGGCCGTCGGGCAACCGGCTGACCGTCGAACGAATCAGGGAGATGCCTTTGGAACCGACCCGCACCGACACCCCGCCCGCGAGCGCGCACGATGCGCCGCCCGACGATGCGCCGCGCTCGCTCGACGGCCTCGCGGTCGACCTGCGTTTCGAATTGCCGCCCACGTCGATCCCGCTCGGCGAACTCGGCGCACTGCAACCGGGCGCGGTGATCGAGCTGCAGCAAGGCATCAACCAGAGCGTGATCCATCTCGTCGCAAACGGGATGCTGATCGGCACCGGCCACCTGATCGCGGTCGGCCAGAAGCTCGGCGTGCGCGTCGTCACGCTGACGCAGCCCGCGCCGCGCGAGCGCTGAACGATGGGCAGCCTGCCGAATCCGGTCGCGCTGATCGCGGTGATCGCCGCGCTCGGCATTGCGCCGTTCGCCGCGCTGATGGTGACGAGCTATACGAAGCTCGTGGTCGTGCTCGGCCTGCTGCGCTCCGCGCTCGGGATTCAGCAGGTGCCGCCGAACCTCGTGCTGAACGGCATCGCGCTGATCCTGTCGCTGTTCATCATGGCGCCGGTCGGGATGTCGATCCGCGACGCGCTGCAGGCACGCCACTTCGACGCGTCGGGGCAGTTGTCGACCGCCGATATCGGCGCGCTCGCCGATGCCGCGCTGCCGCCGGTCAAGGATTTCCTGGTGTCGCACACGCGGCAGCGCGACCGCGAATTCTTCGTGCGCACGGCAACCTCGGTCTGGCCGAAGAACCGCGCGGACGGCATCAAGGACGACGACCTGCTCGTGCTGGTGCCGAGCTTCACGCTCGCCGAGCTGACCAAGGCGTTCCAGATCGGCTTCGTGATCTACATCGTGTTCATCGTCGTCGACCTGCTGGTCGCGAACATCCTGCTCGCGCTCGGGATGCAGATGATCTCGCCGACGACGATCTCGGTGCCGTTCAAGCTGCTGCTGTTCGTCGCGCTCGACGGCTGGTCGCTGCTCGTGCACGGGCTCGTGCTGTCGTACCGCGTGGCGGGGTCGGGATGAACGCGCGCGCCCCGCGCAGCGCCGTGGCGCGCCTGCGCGCAGTGATCGCGCCGGCCGTGCTGATCGCGCTGGCGTTGACGCTCGCCTGCACGGGCCTGCAGCCGCGCAGCGCGCACGCGGCCGGCAGCGCCGCCGGCTTCGCGCAGCTCGCGCGCGCGTGCGCGCCGAACGTCGATCCCGACACGCTCGCCGCGCTGGTACGCACCGAATCCGGTTTCAACCCGTATGCGATCGGCGTGGTCGGCGGCCACCTGACGCGCCAGCCCGCGTCGCTCGACGAAGCGCGCGCGACCACGAGCGAGCTGGCCGCGCGCGGCTTCAGCTACAGTGTCGGCCTCGCTCAGGTGAACGAACGAAACTTCGCGAAATACGGCCTCGACGACACGACGATGTTCGAACCGTGCCGCAACCTGCGGGCGGGCGGCGCGATCCTGACCGAATGCTTCGCGCGCTCGTCGAACACCGGCCGTCCCGCGCAGGCCGCGTTGCGCGCGGCGCTGTCGTGCTACTACAGCGGCAACTTCACGACCGGGTTCTCGAGCGGCTACGTGAGCCGCGTCGTCGCGAGCGCGCGGCGCAACGCGCGCGAAGGCGGCGTCGAGCCGATTCCGGTGGTGAGCGATACGCCGCCGCCCGCGCGACAACGGCGCATGGACGCGGCCGCGACCACGCCACCCGAACGCGCGCGCAGGCTCGCGTCGTCCGCGGCCTCCGCCGACGCACCGTCGTGCCATGCACGCCCGGTCGTGATGATGTGCCGCGGCTTGCCGGCAAGCCAGGCGAAGCGGCTGTGCGTGCGCTGTCTCGATCAGTGAGCGTCGACGCGACGCCGGCATGACGTGCATCGGATGACGCGGCGTGCCGCGTCGCCCCGCTTCATGCGGCGCGCTGTGCCTCCAGCCATGCCTGGAACATCCGAACCGCGCCGCGTCATCCCGCTTCATGCAGCGCGCCGTGCCTCCAACCGTGCGCGAAACCTCAGCACCGCCCCGCTTCACGCAGCGCGCTGCGCCTCCAGCCACGCCTGGAACATCAGCACCGTCCACAGCTGGTGCTGCCAGTTCATCCGGCCCGTCTGGTGCTGGCGCCACAGACGCTCGACCGCCGCCGCATCGAAGAAGCCCTCGTCACGCAGCCGCGACGGCTGCAGCAACGCGTCGGCCCAGTCGCGCAGCGCGCCGCGCAGCCAGTGATCGACGGGCGCGCAGAAGCCCTGCTTCGGCCGGTCGATCAGCGCCGACGGCACATACCGGTCCAGCAGCCGACGCAGCAGCGCCTTCGACTGCCCTTCCGGCAAACGCACCGACGCGGGCACGCGCCATGCGAATTCGACGACGTGATGATCGAGGAACGGCATGCGCGTCTCGAGGCTCACCGCCATCGCCGCGCGGTCGACCTTCGCGAGAATGTCGGTCGGCAGGTACGTGAGCGTGTCGATCGCCATCGCCTGCTCGGCGAAGCTCAGGTTCGCGGGCCACGCGGACACCGTATCGAGCGGGGTCGGCGGCTCCTGTCCGGCCAGCGCGAGGCGCTCCGGATGATGCACCGACGACATCAGCAGCCGGTACAGCGCGATGCGGCTCTCGGCCGTCATCACGTGGCCGAGCTTGTGCAGCCGGTCGCCGATGCGGGTCGCCGAGTCGCGCGCTTCCACGCCGCTCCATGCGCCCTGCGCGACCGCCGCGAGCTGGTCCGCATGATCGGGACGCAACGCATGCAGCGCGGCGGCGATCCGCGCGCGCACCGCCGCCGGCACGCGATGCAGCTTGCGCCACAGGCGCGGCGTCAGGAAGTAGCGCGTATAGCCGCCGAACAGCTCGTCGCCGCCGTCGCCGGACAGGCTCACCTTCACGTGCCGGCGCGTCAGCTCCGACACGAGGAAGGTCGGAATCTGCGACGCGTCGGAGAACGGCTCGTCATAGATCGTCGGCAGTTTCGGCACGACGCCGAGCGCATGGTCGGCCGTCACGTAGAGCTCGGTATGCCGCGTGCCGAGGTGACGCGCGACCGCCTTCGCATAGCCGGCCTCGTCGTAGCCGGCCTCGTGAAAGCCGATCGTGAACGTGTCGACCGGCTTCGCCGACTGCGCCTGCATCAGCGCGACGATCGCCGACGAATCGATGCCGCCCGACAGGAACGCGCCGAGCGGCACGTCGGCTTCCATCTGCCGCGCGACGGCCTGGCGCAGGATCGTGTCGAGCTGACCGACGGCCTCGTCGGCGCTGCCCTCGAACGGCTGCTCGCGGCCGGCTTCGATCACCTGCTCGAGCGTCCAGTACGCGCGCGGGCGCGGCGTGTCGCGCGCATGCTCGAACTGGATGAAGGTGCCCGGCGGCAGCTTGCTGATGCCGCGATAGATCGTATGCGGCGCGGGCACGCTCGACTGGCGCAGGTACAGGCACAGCGCGTCGCGATCGATCGTGCCGTCGAAGCCCGGGTAGCCGCGCAGCGCCTTCAGCTCCGACGCGAACACCAGTGCGTCGCCGATCCGGCCGTAGTAGAGCGGCTTCTCGCCGATCCGGTCGCGCGCGAGCGTCAGCACCCGCGACGCGCGATTCCACAGCGCGAACGCGAACATGCCGGTCGCGCGCCGCAGCGCCGCCTCGACGCCCCACGCGGCGATCGCCGCGATCAGCACCTCGCTGTCGGAGTGGCCGCGCCACGCCGGTGCGCGACCCGCGCGCCCGAGCTCCGCGCGCAACTCGCGATGGTTATAGATTTCGCCGTTGAAGACCATGACGTAGCGGCCGCACGCAGATGCCATCGGCTGCCGGCCGTAGACCGACAGATCGACGATCGCAAGCCGCCGGTGGCCGAGCGCGATACCGGCTTCCGGGTCAACCCAGAGGCCCTGCCCGTCGGGCCCGCGATGCGCGAGGCTCGCCGTCATTCGCGCGAGCGTGCCGCGCGCTGTCTCCTCATCGAAGGCGACGCTATTCAGAAAGCCGTCGATTCCGCACATTGATTTGTCTGCCCCTGTTGACCTGTTCCGTCAGCGGCGGCGCAACCTCGCAGCCCGCCGTCCGGCTGACGGTCGAGCCATATTACGAAGAAATAAATCAGCAATAATTCATGGGTGAATGTCGGATGAACCCGGAAAAAAACCGGCGTCAAGCACGGCGTGCGACCGGCCCGGCGAAGCGGAAACGGGTCCGCATCACGACGCATCGCTGAACCGCGCGCCTGCCGACGTTCCGGCCCCGACGGTTCGAGCCCGTCAGGCCGCGCCGGTCGCCCACTTCAGCAACTGCGCGACTTCGCGGAAATGCCGTTGCTGGATCGTGCCCTTTTCAGGCGTGCTCTCGTACAGCGCCTGTGCGAGGCCGGCGTTCGCGAGCGTCGGACGCAGCGCGTCGCGCGCGAGCCGTACGATCCGCTCGGCCGCCTCGCCCTCGCCGCGCGCGAGCACCCATGGCAGCGTGCCGACGCCGCCGTAATAAAGCGCGACCGCGACGCTCGACGAATAGACGACCACCGACGCGAAGCCGATCCGGTCGGGCAGCGACGAGAACTGCGCTTCGCGCGCGAGCTGCCGGCGCTTCGCCTCGATGTGCGGATCGCCTTCGTCTTCCTTGTGCTCGCGCCGCACTTCCTCGATCGACATCTTCATCTTCTGATTGAACTCGCGCCGCTGGTGCACGATGTCGATCAGCGCCATCACGATATAGATCAGCGCGGCCCAGCCGAACAGCAGCATCAGCAGCTTCACGATCAGCGCGAGAATCGACATCGGCCGCGTGAAGCCGGACTGCACCGCCGGGTCGAGCGACTCGACGATCAGCCAGCCGAGCGTCGCGACCAGCAGCACGGTCTTCAGCAGCATCTTCGCGAGGTTCACGAGGTTGCGCATCGACACCATGTTCTTCAGCCCCTCGGCGGGATTGAGCCGCGACAGCTGCGGCACGAGCCGGCTCCACGCCATCACGCCGCCCACCTGCACGAAGCCCGCGAGCAGGCCGGCCAGCAGCCCGGCCGCGACGATCTGCGCGGACAGCAGCGCCCAGTCGCGCGCGGCGCCGTCGATCAGCACCGCGAGCCGCGCGGACGGATCGGTGGCGCCTGCCGCATCGAACACGAGCCGGAACAGCGCCTGCAGCCGCGCGAACAGCGTGCCGAGCCCGACCGCGAGCGCGACGCACACGCCGACGAAGAATGCGGACGAGATCGTCTCCGCGCTCTTCGGCACGTCGCCTTTCTGCCTCGCCTCGCGCAGGCGCTTCGCGGTCGGCTGCTGGTTCTTTTCGGCCATCGTCGCTCCGGTTCCGGCGGAGCCGTCACGCGCCGCCGTGCGCGGCGAACAGCGCGCGCAGCAGCGCCATCAACCCACTGTCGGGGCTCAGCAGCGCGTGCAGCGACGCGTATACCACCGGCAGGAACAGCACCATCATCAACACCGCGAGCGCGCTCTTCAGCGGCTGCGCGAACACGAAGATGTTCAGCTGCGGCACCGCGCGCCCGACGAGGCCGATGCCGAGCTCGACCAGCACCAGCACGATGATCACCGGCGCGGCGAGCTTCACCATCCATTCGAAGATCGTGTCGGTCTGCCGCACGACGAAGGTCTGCAGCATCGACGAGAAATCGGGGCCGAGCGAGCCGATCGGCCACCACGCGTACGACTGCGCGAACAGCTGCACGAGCACCTGCAGCCCGCCCGCGGTGACGAACAGCGCGATCGCAATGAAATTCAGGAACCCTGACGTCGGGCCGCCCTCGTGCCCGCCCATCGGATCGAAGAACGCGGCGCTGCCGCTGCCGGTCTGGAAATCGATCAGGTAGCCGACGCCCTGGATCGCGAAAAGCACCGCGCTGAACGCGCCCGCGAGCAGCATGCCGATCACCGCCTCCTTCGCGACGAGCAGGCACCACATCAGGAACGGCAACGCGGCGACCTGCGCGGGGTCGATCACCGGCGCGACGAACGCGGCGATCACGACCGCGATGCCGTTGCGCACGAGGCCCGTGACGATCTGCTCGTTGAACACCGGCACGACGAACATGATCGGCAGCAGGCGCGGCATCACGTAGAGCAGCGGACGCAGCGTGCCGGCGATGTCGTTGAAGTTCGCGGCGTGGTCTAGCATCGGCGTTCCGCGGCGGCGGGCGGCACCGGATCGTCGACGTCGGCGGCCGGGACAGTTGCGCCGCCCGGGTCGGCGTTGCCGGCCGCTGCGGCCGTGTTTGCCGTGTTTGCCGTGTTTGCCGTGTTTGCCGTGTTTGCCGTGTTTGCCGTGTTTGCCGTGTTTGCCGTGTTTGCCGTGTTTGCCGTGTTTGCCGGGTTTGCCGGGTTTGCCGGGTTTGCCGGGTTTGCCGGGTTTGCCGGGTTTGCCGGGTTTGCCGGGTCCGTCGTGTCTGCCCCCGCCGGTCGCGACACCATTTCCGCATCGAACGCGTCAACCATGTCAGGCTGCCCCGCTGCATGCCCCTGCGCGTCGCCCGCCCACACGCCGGCCGTCGCGAAGCGCCGCACCGCATGCGCATCCGCGACTTCGTCGGCGTCGCGCTCGACCCGCGCGGCGCGCGCCTGCTGGGCCTTCTCGCCGGCCTTGTCGAGCTTGTCCTCGGCGGCCTTCGCCTTGCGCGCGGCGCGCTGCAGGTCGGCGAGCGTGGCCTCGTGATCGCGGTGCACGTGCGCGGCCTCGCTGACCGACGCGTGCGCGACACCGATATGGCGGTCGAACGTGCGCGTATCGGCCGCCGCGTTCTGCAACGCGCGCGCCTCGCGCACGTCGTCGGCGAGGCGCGTCTGGATCGCGGCCTTCGCCGCGACCTGCTGCGCAAGCTGCGCGTGCGCGGCGTCGAGCACGCGCCGGCTCTGCGCGGCGATGCCCTGCTGGCGCGCGGCCGCCACGCGCGCGATCTGGCTGCGCATCTCGCGCACGCGCTTCAGGCGTGCGAGCGTCGCGAGCACGAGACGGTCGTCGGCTTCAGACATGGTCGTTCGCGAGTTTCGTCAGCTTCGCGAGCAGCGCGTCGAAACGCACGTCCTCGTGCGACGCCTGCGCGCAGAACGCGCCGATCGCATCGCGCGCGCGCAGCGCGAGATCGCCGAGCCGGTCGCTGCCTTCGCGGTACTCGCCGATCTGCACGAGCAGCTCGATTTCCTGGTACTTCGCGATCAGCTCGCGCACGCGCGCGGCCGCTTGCTGATGCGCGCGGCTCGCGACGAGCGGCATCACGCGCGACAGGCTCGCGAGCACGTCGATCGCCGGATAGCGGTTCGCGAGCGCGATCTTGCGCGACAGCACGATGTGGCCGTCGAGGATCGAACGCACTTCCTCGGCGATCGGATCGGATTCCTCATCGCCTTCGACGAGCACCGTATACAACGCGGTGATCGAGCCGGTCGCGCCCTGCCCCGCGCGTTCGAGCAGGCGCGGCAGCACGGCGAACGTCGACGGCGGGAAGCTGCGCCGCGTCGGCGGCTCGCCGCTCGCGAGGCCGACCTCGCGCTGCGCGCGCGCGAAACGCGTCAGCGAATCGACCAGCAGCAGCACGCGCTTGCCCGCATCGCGGAAATGCTCGGCAATCGCGGTCGCGACCAGCGCGGATTTCACGCGCTCCATCGCGGGACGATCGGACGTCGACACGACGACGATCGAGCGCGCGCGCACCTCGGGCGACAGGCTGTGCTCGATGAACTCGCGCACTTCGCGGCCGCGTTCGCCGACCAGCGCGATCACGTTCACGTCGGCCTGCGCGCCGCGCGCGATCATCCCGAGCAGTGTGCTCTTGCCGACGCCGGACGGTGCGAAGATGCCGACGCGCTGGCCGATGCCGAGCGTCATCAGGCCGTCGATCACGCGCACGCCGGTCGGAAACGGCGTGTCGATCAGCTTGCGCGCGAGCGGGTTCGGCGGGTCCTGCTGCGTCGACACCCACGCGGCGCCCGTCACCGGCCCGCGATCGTCGAGCGGCCGGCCGAGCCCGTCGAGCACGCGGCCGAACAGCGCTTCGCCCACCGGAAACACGTGCTCGCGCCCGGACGGCACGACGCTCGTCTCCGGCGACAGCCCGGCCACGTCGCCGAGCGGCGTGAGCAGCGTGGTCTGCCGCGAGAAGCCGACCACTTCGGCGAGCAGCGTCGGCTGGTTCGGCGTGCGCAGCTCGCAGATCTCGCCGAGCCGCGCGCGGATGCCCGTCGCGTTGAGGATCTGCCCGACCGCGTGATTGACGCGGCCCTGCACCGACACCGGCGAGAAGAACGCGAGCCCCGCGTCGAGATCGCCGACCAGGCGGCCGCGATCGAACGGCGCGGCATCGTCGTCGCTCTCGCGGCCGTTCGGTTGCGGATCGTCGAGCGGCGCATTCATCGCGGCGAGCCCTTCAGCGCGTCGCGGCGGATCGCCTGGCGCAGCGCGTCGATCTGCAGGTCGAGGCTCGCGTCGATGCGCCCGGACGGTGTCTCGACCGTGCACGCGTGGCGCTCGAGCTGCGCATCCTCGACGATGCGGATCCGTTGCCGGTTCGACTGGCCGGCGAACGCGCGCTCGAGCGCGTCGCGCATCTCGTCCTCGCGGCCCGGCGCGACCCGCACGATCAGGAACGCCTCGTCGCGCACGAGCGGTGCGATCCGCGCGAGCGCGGCCTCGTACAGCGTCTGCGTGGCCATCTCGCCGACGATCGCGCGCACGGCCTTTACGACGATGTCGGCCATCGAATCCTTCATCGACTCCATCGTGCGCGCGGCGGCCAGCGCCTGCGTATAGGCCTGCGCCGCATGCTCGCGCTGCGCGCGGCGCATCCCTTCGTCGTAGCCGGCCGCCTGGCGCTTGTCGAATTCGCGCTGCGCATCGGCGACGATGCGCGCGGCCTCGTCGCGCGCGGTCGCGATCACCGCGGAGGCGTCGAGCAGCGCCGCGTATTCGCGCTCCTTGAGCACCTTGCGCTCCGACAGCAGCTGCAGGTTGTCGCTCGTGATCAGAAAAGCCAGTCCCATGACGCAAGCCTCTCGGGAATCAGAAACAGGAACAGCAATTCGCCGAACTGGTCGCGCTGCGCGCGGTTCAGCCAGTACGGCGCTTCGTCGTCGATCGCGCGGTTGAATTTCAGGCGCGCGCGCCGCGCGACCGCGTCGCCCGCCACGCCGATGAAATCCGCGAGCAACCGCCCGCCGCGCGCACGGATCACTTCCGGCAGCGCAGCGGGATCGGCGCGCCACGGTTCGAGCGTGTCCGCGAGCGCGCCGAATTCCGGCGCGCGCTCGAGCGCGAGCTCCAATGCATCGCCGCCGAGCTTCGCCGCGACTTCCGCACGAATACGGCGCACGGTCAGCGCGTCGCGCAGCCAGCCGCGATGCAGCAGCAGCCCCGCATACGACGCGAGCTGTTCGAGCGCCGCGCCGGGCAGCAGCGCAAGCCGCGCGCACGGATTCGCGAGGTCGAAGTCGTGATGTTCGGCCACGCCGTTCGCATCGAGCAGATGGCGCGCAAGCAGCTTGCGGCCGGCCGGGCCGAACGCGTCGGGCGAGCGGTAGCGCGCGGGCCACTCGGACGGCACGCGCGTCACGTGCAGATAGCGGTCGGGCCGCAGGTTGAATTCGCAGACGAGCGCATGAAACGCCGCGCGCCGCCCGGCGGGCGGCGGCGCGAGAGATTGCAGCCACGGCAGCGACACGGCGTCGGGCGCAACGCCCCGCGGCAGCGGCAGCACATGCGGCTCGTTCATGCGCCGTCGCGCGCGCCGTCCGGCGTGCGCAGGCTGCCGCCCGACTGCGCGGACGCGCCGCCTGCACCGTTCCCGCCGCGTGGTGCGCCACCGACCAGCCCGGCCAGCCGCGCGCCGAACATCCCGCGCCGCGCGGCCGACAGCGCGATCACCGCGCAGGTCAGCAGGATCAGCGCGAACACCAGCCAGCCGAGCGGCGAGCGCAGCCGCAGGATGTCCGATACCGCGCTGCCGATCCCGTCCACGCGCGCCGTGCGCGCGGCGGCCGGCTGCAGGAACAGCGACACGTTGTCGTACTGCAGCCCTTCGATGCTGTGCGCGACGAGATCCTTGACCATCGGCGCCATCGCGCGCAGGTCCACGCCGGGCCGGTAGCGGATGTACACGGCCGCCGACGACGGCTTGATCTTGTCCGCGAGCGGATCGTTCTCCGGAATCACGACCTGCACGCGCGCGACCACCACGCCCTCGATGTCCTGCAGCGTGCGCGACAGGTCCTGCGACACGCCGTACAGGTAGCGCACGCGCTCCTCGGCCGGCGTCGACACGAGCCCCTGCTTCTGGAACAGCTCGCCGAGGCTCGCGTAGCTCGGCTTCGGCAGCCCGTTCGCCTGCAGCACGGTGAGCGCCGACTGCATGTCGCCGTCCGCGACGCTCACCTGCCATGCGTTGCGATCCGACGTGTCGCGCGCGTCGTTGTCCTTCGCCGCGCTGATGCCCGCGTCGCCGAGCACGGCAACCATCTGGTTCGCATCGCGCTCCGACAGGCCGGAGTAAAGCTCCTTCTGGCAGCCCGCCAGCAGCGCGAGCAGCCCCGCGAGCAGCGCACGCGCCGCCCGGCTGCGCCACGCATGCAGGCGCGGCGTCGAATCGATCGTCGTCATCGTTTGTCCGCTTCAGGGCGCGCGGCCGGTTCAGGCGCACGCACCGGCTTTCGCTACTCCTGGGTCTTCAGCACCGTGTGCGTGAAGCCGTTCGCCGCCTGCGCGACCGACAGGCTCAACTGGTATTCCGAAATCGTGGTGGTCGCCGTCCACTGGAAATCCATCGCCTTCACCATCGTCATCAGCGGATCGCTGCGGTTGTCCGCCATCGACGTCAGCATCTCGGTGCGATGCTTGTCGATGTTCGCGTACCGCGTGTCGAGATCGTTGCCGTAGGTGCGCAACCGCTCGACTAGCGACGAATGGTTCGCCTGCGCGGGTGTCGCGGGCGCCATCTGCACGGCCGGCGCCGCATCGGCCGGCGCACGCGACATCGCGACGCCCGACGCCGACGGCGACGCCGCGGCCGGCGCCGCACCCGGCTGCATCAACGCATCGAACTGGCGCACTTGCGCCGGATCGGACGCCGTGCCCGCCTGCTGCACGGCCCCCGCGAGCGCGGCCGCGCCCGGTGGTGCCGCGCCTACGCCTGTTACCGACATGATCGTGTCCTCCTTGACCGGCAGCGCCGGGAACGAGCCGGCCGCCACGCGCATACGCCCCGCCGGGCGCCCGTCATGGGCGGCCCCGGCATCCGGCGTCGCGCGGCACGGCCGGCGACCGGCGTCATGCGCGGCCGGCGGAACTCAGGTGTTGCGCAACCTGGGCGTTCGCCGTCCCTTCCTGCGCGGTCACTGCGTTGCTGGTTTCGAACGTCGCGGTCGACTGCTGGACCTGGAAGTTGATCTTCGTCAGTTCGAGCTGCGTCTTGGTCAGGTCGTCCGCCTGCTGCTGGACCTGTTGCGTGTTGTTGGCACCAGTCGGGGGGGTACTCATGTTTCGCTCCTTTGCATGTACGTCATTGAACTGCTTCGCTGTTCCGGCGGCGGCCCCATGCCCCGCCGGCGACGTGACGCGCCGCATGTGCGCGGCGTGTCGCGTAATGCGCGCACCGCGCGACACGCGATGCGCAAGTCCTGTCGCGGCGCTAGTGCGCCGCCGCCTTCGATGCGCCGGCCGCGGCAACCGCTGGTACCGCCGGTACCGCCGCCGCATCCGGCAACAACGCCGGCCCCGGCACCGGCTGCGCGACGCCGGCCGCCGCGCCGCTCGCGAGCGGCGGCACGGGCGGCGCCGGCGCCCGCTCGGGCGCGCTCGCGGACGGGCCGCCGAGCGGCATCGTGATGCGCTGGCCATTGCGTTCGAACACCACTTCGTCGGGGCCGATCGACACCACGGTCGGCCCTTCCTTCAGCCGCGCGCCTTCGAAATAGCGGCTGCCGTCGGCGGTCTCGATGTAGCGCTGGTCGCCGTCGCCGGCGAACACCGTCGTGATCTCCGGAATCCCCGCGACGCCGCCGAGCGTCGTCGCGGTGCGCGGCGCGGCGGCATCGGCGTCGCGCACGTGGTCGACCACCTCGAGCGCCGGGCGCGCGTCCTTCATGTAGTTGCGGATACGCGGCTCGATCTGCGCGCGCTCGGCCGCCCCCGTCAATTCGATCCGGCCGCGGCCGAGATAGGTGACCGTCAGCGCCGTGTCGCTGAAATACGTCTGCGCGGTCGCGACGAGATCGCTGACCACGTAGAGGTTGCCGAGCGCCGCGTTGTCGACGCCCGCGACGATCTGCGCGACGCGTTCCCGCGCGGCCGGATCGCTCACGTAGCCCGACACGATCACGCCGTCGTCGCGCGGCGCGACGGCGAGCTCCGGATACGCATGCAGCTGCTGCTGCAGCCGGTGCGTGCGCGCGAGCACCGACTCGTGCTGCCACGGCAGGCGCCCCGACCACGCGACGAAGCCGTAACCGAGCGCGCCGAGCAGCACGCCGATCCACAGCGCGACGACCGCGATCACGAGCCGCCGGCTGCCGAGACGGCGCAGCCCGCCGGTGAGCCAGCCGAGCCACGCGGCCTCGCGCGCGGCGTCCGGCGCGTCGGCCTCGTCGGGCACCGCGACGCTCGCCTGCGCGTGACGCGCGATGCCGAGCTTGATCGAGCCGACCGTCACGACGTCCTGCGGCGTCATCGAGCGGCGGCCCGCACCGAGCGGAGCGTCGTTGAATAGCACCGGCGCGCCGCCGTCGCCGCCGTGGTTCTGCACCGTCACCGCGAGCGCGCCGACCTGCAGGCACACCTGTTTCGCGCCGATCTCGCGATCGGGCAGGATCACTTCGCAGTCGGCCGCGGTGCCGACCCAGTTCGCGCCGCGCGCGAGCGACATCGTGCGGCCGTACATCGGCCCGCTGAGGAAGCACAGGTTCCACGGCGACGCGAGCGCGGCCGACCCGGCCGCAGCGCCCGTCGCGCCGCCGGACAATGCGCCGTCGCCGTGCGGGTCAATGATGGTCGTCGACATGGGTGGACGCTCCTGCGGTCGTCGCCACCGGCTGCGCCGCCGAATCCTTCGGCGGCGGCGGCAACGCGGGCGGGCCGAACTTGGTGCCGGGCAGCGGCGCGGGCGTGAGCGGCACCGCGATGTCGTTGTCCGGCGGGCGATACATCGACGTGCCGTTCGAACCGGCCGGCCCGTCCGCGCCCGGGTTCACCGGCGCGCCGTCCGGCGCGTACATCGACGCGGTCGTCACCACGCGCGGCGTCAGCAGGTAGAACCGCTCCATGTGGTTGCCCGACTTGTCGGTGTACTTGAACAGGTTGCCGATCAGCGGGATGTCCGACAGCCACGGCACGCCGCTCTTGTTCAGCCGCACCTCGTCGTCGTTGAAACCCGCGATCAGGAGGCTCTTGCCTTCGTCGATCATCGTCTTGGTGACGATGTTGCGCTGCTGGATCACCGGCACGTTCGACACGGCCTGGCCCGGCACGATGTTCCCGTCCTGGATGTCGATCGACATCATCACGCTCTGCGGGTTGCCGGACACGGCGGCCGCGTTGCGGATCGCCTCGTCGACGATCATCGGCGTCACCTTGATGCTGGTGCCGGTCGTCACGCTGTAAAGCGACGAATCCTGGTAGCCCTGCACCTGCACGTAGAACTGCGTGAGGTTCTCGAGAATGGCCTCGGTGTTGTCGAGCGCGAGCACCTTCGGCTTCGAGCGCAGCTGCGCCTGCCCCTTCTGCGCGAGCGCGTTCACGCGCGTGAGCAGGTAGTTGCGCAGCGAGCCACCGATCGACGCGGTCAGCGCGATGCCGGTCGGCATGAAGGTGCCGGTCTGCCCGGTTTCCGACGCGCCGACGCCGAACGTCAGCGGCGGATTGCCGGCGCCGTTGTACTGCGTGTTGCCGTTCAGCGGGTTCTGGCCGTTGCCGATCTGCACGTCGCCGTGCGTCGTGTGCAGGCGCCAGTCGATCCCGAGACTGTCGAGCGAATCCTCGTTGATGTCGATGATCGTCACGTTGATCTCGACGATGCGCGGCCGCTCGTCGAGCTGGTTGATCAGCGACTGGTAGCGGTACATGTTCTCCGGCAGGTCGCGCACGATCACCGCGTTGATCGCCGGATCGGCGACGATCTGCGGCAGCGTGTCGCCACCGCCGCCGTTCGAGAACGGCGAGACGCCGCCGGCAGCGCTGTCGGCACCGCCATAGCCGCCCTGGCGCGGGCCGCCGGCAATGTCGGGGAAGTCGAGCCGCGGCACCGCGATCGTCAGCCCCGAGCCGAGCTTCACCTGACGCGCGGCCTGCCCGAGTGGCGTGCTCGACGGCAGCTCGCTGGTGCCGCCGCTCTTGCCGAACAGCCGGCGCAGGATCGTCGCGACGCCCGGCACCGTCACTTCCTTGCCCGAGCGGTTGATCGTGAAGTCGGACGCCCAGCCGTACCGGAGCCGGAACGCGCGGATGTCCGCATGCGCGCCGTTCGCCGACGGATCGCCGACCGAGCCGACCGCCTGCCGCACGAGTTCGACGTAGCGGCGTGGGCCGGCCACGTACACGCTGTTCGCGCGATCGTTGATCACGAGCGTGTAGCGCTTGTCGGGAATCTGCATCGCCTGCAGCGCGCGGCCGATCTCGCCGGCCGCGTTCGGCGGGATCGGGATCATCTGCGTCTGCGACTGGTCGGCCGGGTCGACGTACAGGAACGAGCCGTCGTAGTACCATGTGAGCCCGTAGGTCGAGCAGATCGTGTCGAGCGTCTGCTGCGGCGTGCCCGAGAAGCGGCCGCTGATCACGCCGTCGACCTTCGGATCGACCACGGCCGTCACGCCCTGCGACGATGCGAGCTCGCGAATGAAGTCGCCGATCTTCTTGCCGTTCGCGACGATCGTGAACGGCTTGTTGCGCCAGCGCAGGTCCGCCGCGCGCGCCGGCTGCGCGACCGTCATGCACAGCGACGCCGCGAGCAGCGCGGTCGCGCACATGGCGAGCGCGGCCCGTTGCAGGCGGCGCGGTTGAAACCGGATCGGGGCGACGCGTCGACGCATCAAAACACTCCTGTGGAAGAAACGAACATGCGTTCCAGCGCCTGCTGCGCGAAGCGCAGCACCTCGCTGCCGAGCCAGCCCGACAGCAGCACGAGCGCGACCATCACGGCGATCAGCCGCACCGCGATGCCGAGGTTGGCGTCCTGCACCTGCGTGACGGCCTGCAGGATCGCGACGACCAGGCCGGTGACGGTGGCGATCAGCACGATCGGCAGCGACAGCAGCAGCACCAGCATCAGCGCCTGCCGGGTCAGGTCGAGGATCGTCGAGCTCGTCATTGCACGACTCCCGGCGCACGCACGCCGGCGCCCGCGCCGAGCGTGCCGTCATCGGGCGGGTTCTTCACCCAGCCGACCGTATGCAGCTGCACGTCCTCCTCGACCTCCTGGTACGACAGCACCGCGAGTTCCGGCAGCACCGGCTGCAAAATCGTCTTCACGTAGCGGCGCGCGCCGAGCGCGACCATCACCGCGAGCCGCGCGGCGCCCGGCGGGTTGCCGTGGCCGCCTGCGCCTGCCGGCTGCGCCGCCGTCGCGGCCTGCACGATCGCGCGCACCTGTTCGCCGATGTCCTGCTTGATCGCGCTCGACAGCGCGAGGAAATTGCCCTGCTTCGTGCGCATCACCGCGCTCTCGATCCGCTCCTGCAGGTTCTGCTCGAACAGCACGACGCGCAGCTGCCGCGTCGCGCCCGCATGGCGATCGGTGATCATCCGGCGCAGGTCGACGCGCACCAGCTCGACCAGCGCGATCACGTCGTCCGGCTCGTTCGGCGCCCACGTGATCAGGCTTTCGAAAATCACGCGCAGGTTGCGGATCGGCACCTGTTCGGCCAGCAGCCGGCGCAGCACCTCGGTCACGCGCTGCAGCGGCACGAGCCGCGTCAGTTCGCCGACGAGTTCCGGATGCTCGCGGCGCACCAGGTGCACGAGCGCCTGCGTTTCCTGGATGCCGAGCAGCTCGTCCGCATGCTGGCGCACGATCTGCTCGACGTGCGCGGCGAGCGCGCCTTCGCTCGTCAGCCACTTGCCGTCCGGCGCCGCGCCGTCGGGCTTGATCCACAGCGCGGTCGCGAACGGGCCGAACGCCTCGGCCGGCTGGCGCTCCGCGCGCTCCGGCAGCGGCGCGACGCCGTCCCACAGCAGCCAGCCCGGCTTCAGCGCGCCATGCGCGGCGAGCACGTCCTGCAGATAGATCCGGTACGTGCCGGCCGCTGCCCCTTCGTCGTCGTTCAGCGTGATGCGCGGAAACACCGTGCCGATATCCGCGTCGACGCGCGCCTTCGCGCTCGACAGCGCGGACTGCAGCTGCGCGAGGTTCAGCGTCGTGCGCAGGTCGTCCGACAGCGACACCGCGATCAGCGACGTGACGCCTGCCGCATGCGACACCTTCGCGGGCTGGCCGTCGTCGGTCGCGCCGATGCGGCCCGCGATATGAATCAGGTTGAAGCTCGGCGCGGTCGTCTTGCGCTTGAGCTGCGTGAACGCGAACGCGCCGAGGCCGAACGCGATCAGCGCGAACGACCATTTCGGAAAACCGGGCACGACGAGGAAGCCGGCCAGCACCAGCGCCGCGATCAGCAGCGCGCGCGGATGCGCGCCGAGCTGCTCGCCCAATTGTTCGCCGAGCTGGCGCTGCCGCGTGTCGCGCGTCGCAACGCGCGTCGTCACGATGCCCGCCGCGATCGACACCAGCAGCGACGGGATCTGCGACGCCATCCCGTCGCCGACCGTCAGGATCGCGTAGCGCTGCAGCGCCTCGCCGATATCCATCCCGTGCATCAGCGTGCCGACCGCAATGCCCGCGACGATGTTGATGAACGCGATCACGAGGCCCGCGATCGCATCGCCCTTCACGAACTTCATCGCGCCGTCCATCGCGCCGTGCATCTGCGATTCCTGTTCGAGCTTCTCGCGGCGCTCGCGCGCTTCGTCGGCGCTGATGATGCCCGCGCGCAGGTCCGCGTCGATGCTCATCTGCTTGCCCGGCATCGCGTCGAGCGAGAAGCGCGCGCCGACTTCGGCGACCCGCTCCGAACCCTTCGCGATCACGATGAACTGCACGACGGCGATCACCAGGAACACCACGCCGCCCACCACGACGTTGTTGCCGACCACGAGCCGGCCGAACGCGTCGATCACGTGGCCCGCGTTCGCGTGCAGCAGGATCAGCTTGCACGACGCGATGTTCAGCGCGAGCCGGAACAGCGTGGTGAACAGCAGCAGCGCGGGAAACGACGAGAAGCTGACCGCCGACGGCACGTAGGTCGACACCGTCAGCAGCACGACGCTCGCGGCGAGGTTCAGCGAGATCATCCCGTCGAGCGCAGCTTGCGGCAGCGGCAGGATGAACAGCGCGACGACCGACACGATGAACGCGGCGAGAAACAGGTCGGCGCGCGGCGATGCCCCGAGACGTCGCCCGGACACGCTGCGGCCGGCGGAAAAGATCCGCTGCCAGTCGCGAGGGAGCGCCTTCGGTTCTGCCATCGTGCCGTCGTCCTGTCGTTGTCGCCGGCGGGCGCGGGCCGTCATGCCCCGCGTCGCGCGGACCGTTGAATGGGACGAGTGTAGCGACGCGGAACCGCGTAAAAAGGGATGCGCCTCGTAGCGTCGCGGCCGTTTTCCGGTGACGATCGGATCGGACTACGAAACCCGGCGGCGCCTGCGCGCGCGCATCGCCGGAACCGCTTCCATCGCGCGGCTGGCGCCGCGCGGGAAGACAGGGTCAGGACTCCAGACGGCGCGCGGCGAGATACGCGAGCTGCGCGCGGTTCTGCACGTTGAAGAGTTTTTCGAGCGAGCGGATATGGTGGCCGACCTTGTGCAGCGACGTGCGCAGCGCGCTCGCGATCTCCTGGTCGGACAGCCCGTGCACGAGCCGGTCGAGCACCTGCTGCTGCTCGTCGCCGAGCGCGAAGCCGCGCATGCGCGCGATGCGCGCCTCGAGAAACGGCAGCGCGACGCGATGCACGGCGAGGCTCACCGACAGCGCGCCGCCGATCACGCGATCGTCGATCCACTCGGTGCCGTGGGCTTCCGACGTCACGTTCACGGCAACGCGAAGGTCGAGCCGCGGCGCCGACAGGCTGAAGATCACGCCGCTGTTCATTGCGTGCGCGCGCAGATGGCCGGCCAGCGCGAGCACCTTGCGGTCGCCGCTGCCCTGCGCGGCCGACTCGATCTCGTCGAGCCGCCATGCGACCGGGAAGCCGCTGCTGCGCACCTGCGCGAAACGCGGGTCGCTCTCGTAGAGCATGCCCTCGATATACGGCTGCATGAAGGTCGCGGGCGCGAGGTCGCGCAGCAGATGCGCGCACAGGATGCGCCGTCCGATCATCTCGTAGGCGCCGTAGCCGAGCGTACTGAAACCGATTTGCCGCAATCGCGCATGGCATTGGGAGAAATCGACGGAAGCGAGGTCGGATTTACCGGACGCGATTTGAATGCCGGTAAAAACGTCGCGCTCGATTGCATGAATTTCTTTCGAATAAGCGGCAGCGGCCGCGATATCGGCTTGCGAGAACCACTCGACGCGTGGCGCGTCGTCAGCATATGTCATGAGGAGCCCACCCCTTCCCAATATGTGAACCTGCCCCGTCACGATTTGGTCTTTTCTTTATGATTTTCTGGTCGACTCTATACCGGTGCGAATATGAACCTTTCGCCCGAATTAGTATTACGGCATATTACGCGCATACCGGCATTTTTGTACAATGCCCCCGCGTTTCGTCTGGATGACGATCGGCGCATATCATAAAGATGCTCGATCGCATCGTCGCGGGCACCGTGCACGACACGGCTGCCGCTGCGCGATGCGCGTCGATTCCGAGGGATGGCTCATGTCCGATATTGCATTGCAAGAAGAAGCGGTCGCCCCAACCTTGTCCCGTCCGCCGCGGCGGACGGTCGCCTGTGCCGACGCGTCGAGAGAGCGCCCGGTGCAGGTCGTCTGGTGCGACGACGTCAAGCGCGACGACATCGCGCAACCGCACGCGCCGAAGCTCGGCGTCGCCGATACGCTCGCGCACGCGCAGAGCACTGCCGAACGCAACCGGATCGTCGCCAGCCTGCTGCACCTGACGGGCTTCTCGACGTTCGCGTATTTCGCGCTCGAATTCTCGCGGGAGCGTGTCGAAAGTCTCTACCTGCACGAGGCGTTCACGCCGCCCACCTATCGCGGCGACTACGTCCGGCACAACCATCACGACATCGATCCGCGCACGCTCGACGCGCGCGTGTGCAACATGCCGATCGTGTGGGACCTGCAGCAGCTGCGCCGCGAACACCGCGAGCGCGACGGCGGCCCGTGTGTGACGCCGGCCGCGCTAGACGGTTTCCTGCAGACGATGCAGGACGACGGCATGTGCAGCGGCATCATGTATTCGATGGCCGTGCCCGGCACGCGGCTGCATGCGTTCATGAGCTTCACCGCGCCGCGCCGCACGCGCGAGTGGATCACGCCGGCGACGATCGAGCAGGCGCTGTCGATCGGGCTGTCGGTGCACAAGTTCGCGTCGCCGCAACTGATCGCGACGTCGCGCGAACGCGCCGTGAACGGGCTCACGCCGTTCGAGCAGGAACTGCTGCTGGGCATCGCGGAAGGCGCGTCGGACAAGGAGATCGGCCGGCGCCTCGACACCAGCGCGCACAACGTCGACTATCACCTGCGCAAGCTGCGCAAGCGCTTCGGCGTCGCGAACCGGATCCAGCTCACGTACCTGACGTCGAAGCTCGAGCTGATCTGACGCCTGACGCGCGCGCGACGAACCCGCGTAAACGCACATGCCGGCCTCGCGGGCCGGCATGTGCGCACACCTGGCGACGACGCCGAACGGTACTACTTCAGCAGCGTCATCTGCACGACCTTGACGATCACGAGACCGACCGCGATCACCAGATAGCCGCGCAGCACGGCCATCCAGACGCGCGTCGCGACCGTCATGTTCTGCGGTTCGAGCGTGTCGAGCGGCGGCATGCGCCAGGTGGCGCGCTGCCCGCGATCGATGCCCGGCTCGACGACGCGCTTGTTGCGGCGGATCAGCACCGTCGCGAGATAACCGACGATCGCGAGCACCGTGCCGCCGACCAGCACGTCGACGATCGCTTCACCGCTGATGTCCGGATACATCACCGACGCGGTCAGGATGATCGACAGCAGCACGAGCACCCAGATCACCGCGCCCGTGAAGATGTTGAGCTTCGTCGAGTTGACCCACGGGCCGAGCACCTGGCGATCGTTGCACAGCACGAGCAGGAACACCGTCGCGCTCGGCAGCAGCACACCCGCGAGCGTCTGCACCGCTTCGGTCAGCAGGCCGAGCGGGCTGCCCGGGATCAGCACGAGCGCGGCAGCGGCCGCGACGATCCCGAAGTAGACGAGATAGAAGCCCTTCGCGTCGGACACGCCGCGATGCAACGAATGACGGATCTTGAACACGTCGCCGATCGCGTACGCGGTCGACAGCGACACCGCCGCCGCGCCGATGATGCACGCGTCGAGCAGCGCGACCGCGAACAGCGTCGCGCTTGTGCGGCCCGCATACTTCTCGAGGCCCGCGATCACGCCGCCCGCGTCGCTGAAGTTGCCCGCTTCCGGATGGCCGCCGAACAGCGCCGCGCTGAAGCCGATCATCGCGACCGCGCCGATCAGCACGAACGCGATGCCGATCCACAGATCGACCTTCTCGTACTTCATGAAGCGCGGCGTGATGCGCTTGTCGATCACGTAGCTCTGCTGGAAGAACAGCTGCCATGGCGCGACCGTCGTGCCGACGATGCCGATCACGAGCAGCATCACGTCGGACAGTTTCGCGTGCGTGGGCCAGTTCGGCATGAAGAAGTCGCGCGACATCTGCGCCACCGGCGGGTGGATCGACACGAGCACCGGCACGAGCAGCAGGCTCAGCACGCACAGCACGATCGCGAACCGCTCGAAGCGCCTGAAGTCGCCGGTACTCACGGCCGCCATCGTCAGCGCGGCCGCCACGCATACGCCCGCGATCTTCGGGAGCCCGAAGAAAGCCAGCACGAACGTGATGCCGATGAACTCGGTGACGATCGTCAGCGCGTTGAGCAGGAACAGGTCGATCACGCTGAACGCGCCCCAGAACTTGCCGAAGCGCTCGAAGATCAGGCGCGCATGGCCGACGCCCGTGACCGCGCCGAGGCGCAGCACCATTTCCTGGTTCACGTACAGCACCGGCACGAGCAGCAGCAGCGTCCACAGCAGCGTCGTCCCGTAGTTCTGGCCGGCCTGCGTATAGGTGCCGAAGGCGCCCGCGTCGTTGTCGCCGACCATCACGATGAGGCCGGGGCCGATGATCGCGAGCAGCGTGCGCAGGCGCGCCCACCACGTGCCGCGCGCGGCGGTGTCGTGATGCGCGATGGTCCCGAGCGCGCCGCGGATGTCGCCCAGGTGGGCTTCGTCGAGCACGGCGGCGCGTTCGACGGCGATCGGTGGAGAGACGTTGGATGGCGTGGACATGATGAATTCCGTACGGCTGGTTTTTTTCGGTCAAGCGTGTGGTCTTGGAATGCGCGCGCGTAACAGGCCCGGAGCCCGGGGCCCGCGCGCGCATGCCGAGACGCGCTCGGTGTTTCAGTTCAGCAAAGCAGCGATTTCAACCGGTTGAACAAACGGGAAAACACCCGCGGACGGGCGTCGAGCATCAGCATCGCGTCGTAGTGCGGATGCGATTGCGTGACTTGCGGAAGATTCGACAGCAGAAGGCCGAAGTTCATGGTCTGGCTCCTGGCGGCAGCGGCATGCATGCCGGCCACGTGGTGGGTGCGGGGCCAGTCCGGGCCTGAACGACGTGTCAGGCTAGTCGGCCGGCATGTCCCTGCGACCCGGGTTCAAAAGGGTCTGTTGGTGCATCGGGCATAAGGGGCAACTGTCACTGTCGTTCATGGCGGCTCCTGTGCGGTGTTCCGGAGAACACGGTTGGCCGCCGCCCGGCGCGCGGGCCGCCGTTCGGGTGCATGCGAAACGCATGCGCGAACGCGGCCGCGCGCCGGGCGGCGGCGAAACCGGATGGCGCATGCGCAAACGCATCACGCTGACCGGCGCGAATCTGGGTGCACGAGGGGGTTACTGCGAATTACTGCTGCGCGCACCGTTTGCCTGGGGGACAAACGGCGGCTTCGATGAGGCGCGGACGTCGGTCGCTCAGGCGGAAACTTCGTTCGAAGATCGACTACTGCAGGCGTCCAAGGCGGCGGCCCCAAGAGTGAAGATGGCGGATTCTATGGATCGGCCGAAACGGAAGTCAACCCTTTGGAACCGGCTTGACGGAATATTTTTTCGGGTTCATGTGGACTGAAAGATTCGCGCCCCAAATGACGCGCCGCAACCTTTCAGCGCCTCGAAGCGCGCGCGCCGCCGATGCGTGCGAGCAACAGTCGCCGCGTGCCGCCGGCGGGCGGTCACAGCGGGCATCGACCGGCCCCGATGGGGCGCCGCACGCGGTGCGAAATGCGCAACGTCGCCGCCTCTTTTGCTTGCACCGCAGCAAAACTCGCGACTACAATCCGCCCCAATTCATCAAGGGAGTCCCTTCGTGGACGCATGCTCCAGTTGCAGTTCGATGCCGGTCCAGGCCGGCCAAGCCATCGCGAGATAGCAGCCAGGCGCATGTCTTTCGCCGCTAGCTCGCAATCGTCGGGTTAGCGCGCTTCCTCCCGGGCCGGCATCGCCGGATCGTCCGTGTCGCACGCTCCGTTACGTTCCAACCGCCGAGCGCCGGTCGCGTCATGCACCCGCGCCCGATCACGTCGTCCGGCATGCGCCGGACCGGACGGAGGCACGTCATGTTGTTTCAATCGTTCATGGTCAGACTCAGGCAACTCGCGCGTGTCGTGTCCGACCGCTCGTTCGCTTCGGCCCTTGCACCGCTCGTCCACACGTTCGGCAACTGGCGCGGCAGCGCGCTCGCGCACCTGCCGGCGGCACCGCGCCCGCTCGACTGCGTGCTGGCCGGCGCGATGGCGGCCGCCGTCGCGCTCGTCGCGCTGCTCTGTGCGACCGCGTCGCGCCTCGGCTTCGCGCAGGTATGGCGGATCGGCGGCTGGCTGCCGTAACCGGTCGCGCGCGCAACGCGCCGCATGCCTGCGCGCCGCCGCCCGTACCCGAGCCATCGCTTCACGTTTTCATTTCTTCAGCCAGACTAATCAATCGAATAATGGAGCCCGCATGAAGAATCGCTTCGCATCCGCGCCGCGCACCGCGCGCCTCGACGCGCTCGCCGCGCTGCTGTTGTCGCTCGCGGCCGCGCCCGCGTTCGCGCAGTCGTCGCCGGCCGCGGCCGAACCGGCGGCCGGGGCCAGCGACACTGCCACCGCCCCCGCTGCTGCCGCGCCGGCTCCCACCGGTTTCTGGGAACGTTCCAACCTGCTCGGCAACATGGGCGGCCTGCGCGACGTGCTCGGCGATCACGGGGTCACGCTGAACCTGCAGGAAACCAGCGAATACCTGTACAACGCCGCGGGCGGCACGCAGCGCGGCGGCGCCTACCAGGGCCTCACGCAATTCGGCTTCAACGTCGATACGGAGAAGGCGATCGGGCTGCCGGGCGGCACGTTCAACGTGTCGGCGCTGCAGATCCACGGCACCAACCTCACGCAGCGTTATTTGCAGACGCTGCAGACCGCGACCGGCATCGAGGCGAATTCGACCACGCGGCTGTGGGAGCTCTGGTACCAGCAGGCGTTCCTCGCCGGCAAGGCCGACGTGAAGGTCGGCCAGCAAAGCGTCGACCAGGAATTCATGGTCAGCCAGTACGCGGCGACGTTCATGAACGCGACGTTCGGCTGGCCCGTGCTGCCGGCGACCGACCTGCCGGCCGGCGGTGCTGCCTATCCGCTGTCGTCGCTCGGCGTGCGGCTGCGCGTGAAGCCGGCCGACGCGTGGACCGCGATGGTCGGCGTGTTCGACGGCAACCCGGCCGGCCGCAGCGACGGCGATGCGCAGGTGCTGAACGCGCACGGCACCAACTTCAACCTGCGCAGCGGCGCGTTCGTGATCGGCGAACTCCAGTACGCGCTGAACGCGCCGCCCGCCGACCCGAAGGCACCGCAACCGGCCGGCCTGCCCGGCACGTACAAGCTCGGCTTCTGGTATCAGTCGCAGCACGCGAACGATCCGCGCGTCGGCACCGACGGGCTGTCGCTCGCGGATCCGGCCAGCAACGGGATCCCCGCCACGCATCGCGGCAACGTCGGTTTCTATGCGGTCGCGGATCAGATGGTGTGGCGGCCGTCGGCGGACAGCCCGCGCTCGGTCGGCGTGTTCGCGCGCGTGATGGGCGCGCCGGGCGATCGCAACGTCGTCGATTTCGCGGCGAATGCGGGCGTGACGCTCAAGGCGCCGTTCAAGGGCCGCGACGACGATACGGCCGGCATCGCGGTCGGCTACGCGAAGATCGGCTCGCATGCGCGTGCGCTCGACGGCGACACCGGCAGGTTTGCGACGCCCGGCTATCCGGTGCGGCGCGCGGAAACGGTGATCGAGGCGACCTACCAGTACCAGGTCGCGCCGTGGTGGCAGGTGCAAGCCGACCTGCAGCACTTCTTCCGGCCGGGCGGCGGCATTCCGGACCCGAACGCGGCCGGCGCGCGCATCGGCGACGAAACGGTGGTCGGCGTGCGCACGACGATCACGTTCTGACACCCGCGCATGCGACACGGGCCGAACCGCCGCACGCGCGGCGATCCGGCCCGTGCCCGTTCAGGTGCGTGCATGCAATGCACGCGGCCTGTCACTCGCCATACAGCCCGAGCAGTTTCAGCGTGACGCCGTTGGTCCAGCCGAAGCCGTCCTGCAGCGGATATTCACCGCCCCCGCCGCCGCCCGCGCCGGCCCCTTCGACCACGTACTTCTCGACGAGCTTGCCTTCGGTTGCATACACATGCTTCACGTCGGCCAGAAAGCGCGTGCCGATGTCCTTCGCGAGCGCCGGCTCGCCGTAGCGGCGCAGCCCGTCGATCGCGATCCACTGCAGCGGTGCCCAGCCGTTCGGCGCGTCCCACTGCTGGCCCGTGTTCGCGGTCGTCGTCGCGAGGCCGCCCGGCTGCAGCAGCGTCTTGCGCACCTCGCGCGCGGTCGCCTTCGCACGCTCGGGCCACGCGACACCCGTGAACAGCGGATACAGCGCGGCCGCCGTCACGCCGTCGCGCGGCTTGCGCAACTGCCAGTCGTAGTCGCCGTAATAGCCGCGACGGTTCCACAGATAGCGGTTGATCGCGGCCGCGCGCCGCGCCGCCCGTCCGGAGAAATCCGCGACACACGCGAAGTCGCGCGTGACCGCGCAGCCCTTCACGATCGTCGTCTCGAGATGGAACATCAGGCTGTTCAGGTCGACCGGCACGATCGCCGTCGTGCGGATCGTCGCGAGCGTCCTGCCGTCGCCGAACCAGCGCGAGCTGTAGTCCCAGCCGCTTTCGGCACCCGCGCGCAGGTCGCGGTACACCTCGTTCGCCGGGCGATTCGGCACGGCCTTCGCGGTCGTCACGTCCTCGAGATACGACTCGTCGCGCGGCGTGTCGCTCGCGTCCCAGTAGCGGTTCAGCACTGCACCGTCCGGCATCGCGACCACGTTGCGCGCGGCCTGCCCGCGCGGCGTCGTCGTTTCGCCCTGCATCCAGTACGCATGCTCCTTGCGCAGCGCCGGCAGGTATTTCTGGTAGACCTTGTCGCCTTCGGCCTGCGCGGCGAGCGTGACCATGTACGCGAAGAACGGCGGCTGCGAGCGGCTCGCGTAGTACGTGCGGTTGCCGTTCGGGATGTGGCCGACCGCATCGATCAGGTATGCGAAGTTGTCGAGCATGTCGTCGACGAGATCCTCGCGCCCCGACACCTGCAGCCCGAGCATCGTGAAATAGGTATCCCAGTAATAGCCTTCGCGGAAGCGGCCGCCCGGCACCACATACGGCTTCGGCAGCGCGATCAGCGAACTGTACGGCGGCACCGTCGTGCTGGTGCGCGTGAGCTGCGGCCACAGCCAGTCGATGTGCTGGCGCAGCGTCTGGTTCGCGGGCGGCGTGACCCCGCCTTCCGGCGGCGGCGTGAAGTGCTGGTCGACGAACGCCTTCAGCGAGAAGCCCGGCTGCGACTTCTGTTGCTGATACAACTGTACGATCGTCGCCGGATCGGCGTTGGGCGTCGCGTCGACGAAGGTCTTCTGGTCGGGATAGAGTTGCGCCGTCTGCACCGCGACGAACAGGTCGCCGTAGAGCTGGCTCGGCGGCGGCAGCAGCGTGCCGGCAGCCGGCGCCGTGGCGGGCGCGGCCGACTGGCTGGCCGCCTGCATCGCGGCCTGGTTCGCGGCCTGGTTCGCACTGTCGGCCTGCGCGGCGCAGCCGGCGACCGCGAGGTAAGCGACGGCGAGCACGGCGGCCCAGCGCAGACGCGGCGCGGGCACGGACGGATGCGAGGCAGGATGCGATGCGGTCGATGCGGCGCGACGTGATGTCATGACGTGTCCCCTCCTTTCGATGATGAATGGTTCGGCAGGGGTCTCGTTCGCGCGTGCGCTCGTCTCGATGGCCGTCGATCGATGCGCGTCGTTGTCATCCACAGATGAGTTCCGACTGTCGCACGAAACGCGCATCGCACGCAAGTTTCGCGGCCGCCCCCGCGGGCGCGCGTCATGTGCGTCATGTGTCATGTCATGGACCGCACCGGCAGCGCGGTCGTCTCTTCTTCCACGCGCGCTAACAGGAACGACTGTTGCAACATGCGGAACAAGCGTTGTCTCGCGTGACGCAACGACCACATTGTGGGCATAATGGCGTCTTTACCGCGCGCCCTGCCCATGTCGCCCGTCTTTCTAGCACCGCTCATCGTTGCCTGTGCGTTGTTCATGGAAAGCGTCGACGCGAACATCATCGTCACCGCCCTGCCCGCGATGGCGAGGGACTTCGGGCACAATCCCGTCACACTGAACATTGCGATCACGGCCTACGTGGTCGGCCTCGGCGTCTTCATCCCGATCTGCGGATGGCTTGCCGACCGCTTCAGTGCGCGCTCCGTGTTCCGCACTGCGATCGGCATCTTCGTCGCCGGCTCGCTGATGTGCGCGGCTTCCAACTCCCTCGGCGTGCTCACGTTCGCGCGCTTCGTGCAGGGCGTCGGCGGCGCGATGATGGTGCCGGTCGGCCGGATCATCATCTTCCGCGCGGTGCCGCGCTCCGATCTCGTGCGCGCGATGAACTACCTCGCGATTCCGGCGCTGTTCGGGCCGACGGTCGGGCCGCTCGTCGGCGGCTTCATCACGACCTACCTGCACTGGCGGATGATCTTCTTCATCAACGTGCCGATCGGCATCTACGGAATCTACCTCGCGAGCAAGCACATCGCGAACACGCACGAGGCCGATCCCGGCCCGCTCGACTGGTTCGGCTTCCTGCTGTCGGCGAGTGGCGCCGCGCTGCTGCTGATGGGGCTCACGCTGATCGACGGCGCGCTCACGTCGCGCGGCAACGCGCTCCTGATGTGCGCAGCCGGCGCGGCGATGCTCGCGCTCTACGTGCCGTACGCGCGCCGCAAGGCGCGCCCGGTGCTCGACCTCAGTTTCCTGAAGATCCCGACCTATCACGCGAGCGTGGTCGGCGGGTCGCTGTTCCGCATCGGCCTCGGCGCCGTGCCGTTCCTGCTGCCGCTCGCGCTGCAGGAAGGCCTCGGCATGAGCGCGTTCCACTCCGGGCTGATCACCTGCGCATCGGCACTCGGCGGCGCGATGAGCCGCTCGACGGCCACCCATACGCTGCGCCGCTTCGGCTTTCGCACGGTGCTGATCTACAACGCCGCGTTCGCCGGGCTCGCGATCGCCGCCTACGGCGTGTTCCACCCGGGCATGGCGACCTGGGCGATCTGGATGATCGTGCTGGTCGGCGGGATCTTCCCCGCGCTGCAGTTCACGAGCCTGAATTCGATGATCTACGCGGATATTTCGCAGGCCGATGCAGGCCGTGCGACGAGCCTCGGCAGCGTCGTGCAGCAGATGTCGCTCGGGCTCGGCGTGACGGTCGCGGGCCTCGTGCTGCACCTGTCGCACTGGTTGCAGGGGCATCAGACGATGATGTGGTCGGATTTCTGGCCCGCGTTCGTCGTGGTCGGGCTGTGTTCGTTCGCATCGATTCCGATCACGCGGCGGCTGCCGCCCGGCGCCGGCGACGAAGTCGCGCGCGGCAAGCGGCAATGAACGGGCTGGCTGGCGGGGAAAAGGCAGGCGGCGGAAAAGCGAAACAACAAAAAAATCAGCGGACATCCACACGGGGCCGGTGCACAGCCGCATGGATGTCCGCTCAGGGCTCCGGGTCTCTCGTTGGGGGTTGAGAATCCCGGATCTGCTTCCTGCGTGCCATGGACATATATGCGTCGGAAGCCGAATCGTTGCGCGCACATTTCGTCGCGCCATGACTGCACTATAGGGAAAGTCGCGCCGCGCATCTGTCAACCATTGTCAGACGCGTCGCGTGCACGCGTCGCACACGTGCGCCGCTTTCGCGCTAAAGTGGTGCCCGACCGCCACCTTCAGCCGCCGCTCCGATGCTTACGCTTTCGCCCGCCGCCGCCCGCGCGCTGCATCTCGCCGCGCAGGGCCTGCTGACCCCGCCCCGCCGCAAGGCCACCAAGGCCGACGTGCTCGACACGATCCGCCGGATGGCGCAGTTACAGATCGATACGATTCATGTCGTCGCGCGCAGTCCGTATCTCGTGCTGTTCAGCCGTCTCGGCGACTTCGCCCCGCAGTGGCTCGACGAGCATCTCGCCGAGGCGCGCCTGTTCGAATACTGGTCGCACGAAGCGTGCTTCCTGCCGGTCGAGCAATTCGGGCTGATGCGCTACAAGATGCTCGATCCGTCGGGGATGGGCTGGAAATACGCGGCCGACTGGCACACGCAGAACCGCACCGAGATCGAGCGGCTGCTCGCGCGGATTCGCGACGAAGGCCCCGTGCGGTCCGCCGATTTCATCCGGGAAGACGGGGTGAAAGGCAACGGCTGGTGGGACCGCAAGCCCGAAAAAAAACATCTGGAAGTGCTGTTCACGACCGGCCACCTGATGGTGTCCGAGCGCCGCAATTTCCAGCGCATCTACGACGTGCGCGAACGCGTGCTGCCCGCGCTGCTCGACTACACGTGCCGCGCACTCGGGATCGTGCGCGCGGACTGGGTGGCCGATTACTACCGGCTGCCGCGCCGTTCGTACCGCGCGGAGCTCGAGCGGCTCGCGGACGCGGGCGAGCTGATCCCGGTGGAGGTCGCCGACTGGAAGGAGCCGGCCTACGTGCATCGCTCGCTCGACGCGCTGCTGCCGGCCGCCGCGGCCGACACGCTGCGCTCGACGGTCACGACGCTGCTGTCGCCGTTCGATCCGGTGGTGTGGGACCGGCGGCGCGCCTCGACGCTGTTCGGGTTCGACTACACGATCGAGTGCTATACGCCCGCGCACAAGCGGCGCTACGGCTATTTCTGCCTGCCGGTGCTGCATCGCGGCCGGCTGATCGGGCGCGTCGACGCGAAAGCGCATCGCGCGCTCGGCACGTTCGAGTTGAAGACGGTGCATGTCGAGCCGGGCGTGCGATTCGGCACGGGGCTCGCGGCCGACGTCGCGAAGGCCGTGAAACGGCTGGCGGCGTGGCACGGCACGCCGGAGGTGACGGTCGGGCACGCGCCGCCAGCGCTCGCGAACGCGCTGCTCGGCGGCTGATCTGCCGCGGCGGCGCGACCGCTCGCCCGCCGCATGCGTGCGCGCCGACGCATCGCCGCATCGACCCATCGACCCATCGACGCACCGACGCGCCGACGCGCCGACGCACCGACGCGCCGACGCATCGAGGCGCCACCGCGCATGCGCACCGCGCGGCGGCCCCCCGCTGCAACCGCTACCGCTTCGTGGCAATCCAGCGGGCAATGCCCGGCCACACGTCCTTCAGCGTGCGCGATCCCATGAACAGCCCGATATGCCCGCCCGGCACGAGCCGGCGCGTCACCTGCGAGGCGGGCGTCCCCACCAGGTCCTGCGCGGCGAACACCTGCTCCTGCGTCGTGATGTCGTCGGCAGCGCCGGCAAGCAGATAAACGGGGCACGTGATCGCCTTCAGGTCGAGCGTCCGCCCGAGCGCGACGAACGTGCCCTTCGCGAGCCGGTTCTCCTTGAAGATCTGCACGATCGCCTGCAGATACCAGCGCCCCGGCAGGTCAATCGGACTTTCGTACCAGTTCGCGAATGCTTCGCGCTTGCGCAGGTAGTCTGCGTCGTCGAGGTGTTCGTACAGGTCGACGTGCTCGGCGAGATAGTGCTGGTCGGGATGCATGTTCTTCCAGCCGCGCAGCATGAAACGCCCGCGCATCAGGCCGCCGCCCATCGTCACCAGCTCCTCGTAGAACGACGTCGGACAGGTGTGCGCCATCCGCTTGATCGGACCGTCGCCCGCATCCGTGTCGATCGGCGCGCCCGCGAGCACGAGGCTCGCGACCTTGTGCGGAAAGCGCGCCGCATACATCGCGGACATCCACCCGCCCTGGCACAGACCGACGAGATTCACGCGCCCGCCGAGCTCGTCGACGCATACGTTCAGCTCGGCCAGGTACTGGTCGATCTCGAGATCCCGCATGTCTTCGGTCGCCGAGCGCCAGTCGGTCAGGTACACGCGCGTCACGCCGTGCTCGCGCAGCGTCTGCATCAGGCTCTGCCCCGGCTGATAGTCGGCGATCATCGCCCGGTGCCCCGCATACGGCGCTTCGACGATCGTCGGCAGCCCGTGCGCCGGCGCGACCGAATAATCGCGGAACGTCATCGTGCGCAGTTCCAGCAGCGCGCGGTTCGGCGACGCCAGCGCCGGATGCGGCTCGCAATGCAGCTTCTCCTCTTCCGCGACGAAACGCAGGTTGCGCGCGGTGAGTGCCGAGCCGAGCCGGAACATCGCGGCGGCGGCGGCCATCGGCCAGAAGATCGGCAACGCCGGCGCGCTGGCGGACGTCGCGGAAGGCGGGGCGGTATCGGTATCGCTCGAATTCATCGAATTCATCGAATTCCTGGCTACTGGGAACATGAAGGAAAAAAAACGTGCGCGGGATGCGCGACGATCGTCCGCGCTGCACCCGCGGCGAATCGCGCGTCAAGCGCGCGGCCGTGACGTATGCGTCCTTCGATGCGTCTGCATCGATCTTCCGATGCGGACGGCAATCGGCCATCGAACGCCCGGTGCGACGATCGGCGAAACCATTCTGGTCCGTAACCGGAAGCGATCGCTTGATCGCCGTCAATCGTTTCAGGTGAAATCCCGATAGCATGAAATCGCGCGATGACAGTTCGATGGCCGCGGCGCGATATCTCGCCGACCTCGCTGCCGACATCGCGTCGCCACAGCGCACCGGCGACACCGGGCGACCTGCCTCCCCGCCACACATGCACATCCGCGAAATCCGCTCGAAGATCACCAGTACCTCGTCCACGCGCAAGATCACGAAGGCGATGGAAATGATGGCCCGCACCAAGATGGCGGGCGCGCAGCGGCGGGCACGCGATTTCCGGCCCTATGCGGCGCGCATCCGGGAGATGGCCGAGCGCGTATTGCGCGACCGGTCCGGCCACGTCTCCGCGCTGATGGCGAGACGCACGCCCGTGCGCCGCGTCGGCCTGATCGTCGTCAGCACCGATCGCGGGCTGTGCGGCCCGCTCAATACGCGGCTGCTGGTCGAATGCGTGAATGCGCTCGAACGCTGGGACCGCGCCGGCGTCGCGTGCGAACTCAGCGTGATCGGTGCACGCGGCATTGCGCCGCTGATGCGCCACGGCGCGACCATCACCGCCCGCGCCAGCGGCCTCGCCGCCGCGCCGCACTTCGAGCAGCTGCTCGGCGCGCTGCTCGTGCCGCTCACCGCGTTCGTCGACGGCGAACTGGACGAGCTGCACATCGCGTACAACCAGTTGACGAGCCCGCTCGCGTATTCGCCGCGCATCGACGCGGTGCTGCCGATCACCGGCCTCGACACCGGCACGCCGCCCGGCGACACCGCGACATCCGACTATCTGTACGAGCCCGCGCCGAAACCGGCCGTGGATACCTTGCTGCTGCGCTACGTCGAGGCGACGCTCTACCAGGCCGTCGTCGAGAATTACGCGTGCGAGCAGTGCGCGCGGATGTTCAGCATGCAGACCGCGACGGAGAATGCCGATCGCGTGCTGCGCGAGCTGCGGCACCTGTACCAGAAGACGCGCCAGGCGCAGATCACCACCGAGCTGTGCGAGATCGTCGCCGGCGCGGCGGCGGTCTGAAGGAGGCACGCATGCCGACGTCGATGAAGCTCGACATCCTCAGCGTGGAAGACGTGCTGTATTCGGGCGACGCACATTTCGTCGTCGTGCCCGGGGAAAGCGGGGAGCTGGGCATCTACCCGCATCATGCGCCGCTGCTCACGCGGCTGCGGCCCGGCGTCGTGACGCTCGTTGCCGCACCGGGCGGCGAGCACCGCCGGCTGCTCGTCGCGGGCGGCCTGCTGGAAGTCAGCCGCGACGGCGTGACGCTGATTGCCGATCACGCACTGCGCACGCCCGAACTCGACGACCTGCGCGCACGCGAAGCACGGCATGCGGCGGACGAGTGGCGCCGGCGCTTCGCGCACGACAACCGGCACGCCTTCGATTTCGCATCGGCTCGTGCGGAGTTGATGGACGAAATCCGGCGCTTCTTCGCACTGGCGATGCGCCGGGAGTCCGCGCCGCACGACACGCCGGGCGCCGCCGGCTAGGCCGGGCGCCGGCACCGCTCGCCGTGCGGTCGGCGGGCGCGATCAGTCGCGCAGCTTGCGAAAACGCGGCGTGCCGTCCGGCAGGTTCTCGTTGAACATCGCTTCCGGCCGCACCCACAAGCCGCGCGCATGCGGCCACAGATGCTCGTACACGACCACCGACTCCTCGGTTTCGGAATGACGGGCGACGCCGATGTAGCGATACAGCCCGCCCTTGTAGTGACGATGCGTGGCGAGCTGTTCGGCTTCCTGTTCGGTCATGATCTGCTTCCCTTCGGCAAAAACGAAAGCGCGTATTGTATGCGCTCGCCGCGCGTCAGCGTTTCGCGTAGATATCGGGGCGGCGGATCTCCATCAGCCGCTCGGGATTCGCGGACGGCCCGAAGCCGACCGGCCGGTACAGTTCGTGCGCGTCGGTCGTCACGAGCATGATGCGGCGCAGGCTCTGCACCATCGGCTGCGCGAATACGTGGTCGATCAGCGCGCGGCCATAGCCGTTGCCGCGCTCGGCCGGCAAGACGAATACGTCGCACAGGTAGGCGAACGTCGCGTGGTCGGTCACGAGCCGCGCGAACCCGACGAGCCGGTCGCCCACGTACGCGCCGAAGCACAGCGAGCCGTCGATCGCGCGCTCGACGACGTCGCGCGGAATGCCCTGCGACCAGTACGCATCGCGGTGCAGGAAATCGAAGATCGCGTCGATGTCGAGCTCGCGCTTGTCGGTGGAAAATCTCAGCGGGGCGGGGCTGGCTGCGGGCACGTCGGCTCTCCGGTCGGCTCGGGGTGGAGCAGCAACGATAGCGCGGCGCGGGGTGGGCGACAAGCGATGCCGCCTCGACATGTACAACATTCCGTACAACATGTCCGCCCATGCCATACTTGTACAGTTCAAAGTACAAGTGAGGCGAATCATGCGCACGATTCACTTTTCGGATGCCCGCAGCAATCTGAAGACGGTCATCGACCAGGTCGTCGACGACGCGGACGTGACGCTCATCACGCGTCGCGATGCGCCGAACGCGGTCATCATGTCGCAGGAATACTATGACAGCCTGATGGAGACGGTTCATCTGCTCCGCTCGCCGGCCAACGTTGCCCACCTCGAACGCTCGATCGCGCAACTGCGCAAGGGCAAGACGAAAGAGCACAAGCTGGCGGGGGACGATGAATGAGCGTACGCCGCGTGCTCTTTACTTCCGACGCGCGGGACGACTACGTTTATTGGCAAGGGCAAGACCGCAAGACGCTCAAGCGCATCAACCAGCTCATTCGCGAAGCCCAACGGACGCCGTTCGAAGGCATCGGCAAACCCGAACCGCTGAAGGCCAATCTGTCCGGGTTCTGGTCCCGCCGCATCGACGATACGAACCGCCTGGTCTACGAAGCGGACGATCTTCAGATCAGCATCGTGTCCTGCCGCTACCACTACGCGTAGCGCCAATCCCGCCGCCGTCCCCGCCTCTTCAAGGCGCCGGCAACGCCCGATCGGCCTTGCAACGCTTCAGCGGCAGCGGCCGGGCCGCCACGATCCGCGTCACCTCGCGAGTGCGCGGGTCGATCTCCAGGTCGAGGCACGCACAGCCGTAACCGTGCATCCCGGCATTGGTGACGACCCAGCCGCGCGTCGACATGTCCGGCATCTCGTCGAGGCCCGGCACCGGCGGGCTGCCCTGGGTCGACAGCGTCCAGCTGTTGTCCTTGTCGACGAGCCACCAGTTGGCCGGCGTCGGATTCTCAAGCCATCCGCAGCGCTTCTCCGCGGCCGCCGCGGACGTCGCGGACGTCAACGCGACGAACACACCAAGCATCCACATCGCAGAACGGGCACGGGCGATTTTCATTTCAGGGAAGTCCGGACGAAGGAAACGGAGGGGAAACGACAGCGTCGACAGCATACCGGGCTTTCGCGCCCGTTATGTTGTGCACCGCGTTTCGCGGGCGGCATTCCGGTCGATGCAAGGAAGCTGCCCGACCATCCCGCTTCGCCACGGCCCCAACCGCTCGCGCGGGCCACGCGGCTGGATTCGGTGATATCGTCACCGGCTCGATCAACTCGCGGCATCGCTTCATGCCTTATCGACTCATCGCGTTCGACTTCGACGGCACCCTCGCCGATTCGCTCGACTGCTTTCTCGCGGCGCTCACGGAGGCATCGCGCCTGCACGGCTTTCGCGACGCGACGCCCGATTTGCGCCCCGCGCTGCGCGGCATGTCGGCACGCGAGATCATCCGCGCGCTCGAGGTGCCGATGTGGAAAGTGCCGCGCGTGACTCTCGACATGCGCCGGCTGATGCGGCCGCGCATCGCGCACGTGAAGCTGTTCCCCGGCGTCGACGCGACCTTCGACGCGCTCGCCGCACGCGGCATCCGCATCGCGATCGCGACGTCGAACACCGAGGACATCGTGCGCGACCGGCTCGGCCCGCACGCGAGCCGTTGCGTCGACACGTTCGCGTGCGGCATTCCGCTGTTCGGCAAGGCGCGCCGGCTGCGCGCGCTCGTGCGCGAAGCGGGCATGCAGCCCGACGACGTGCTGTATGTCGGCGACGAGATCCGCGATGCCGAAGCGGCGCGCCGCGCGCGTATCGCATTTCAAGGTGTCGCATGGGGTTACACGGCGCCCGACGCGCTGCAGGCGCATTGCGCGACGCCGTTGCTGCCGCGTCTCGACGCATTGCTCGATCGCATGTGAGGACGCCGTACGAATCGCGCGTTCGATTCGACGGATCGCGAAACAACCCGCCCGCACGACGATGAAACGTCGATGACACGCGCGCGCATCGCTGCCATCGCATGCAGGCCGCGCACGCAAAAATTGCCGCCACGATGCACGCAACAGGTACGCACTACCTGGCCGCGCGCGCACCCATCGCTTCGTCTTACCAACCGTTACACAAACCACAGCGCGGTTGCACCTGCTACCTGAGCGCTCTCCTAGAATCAGTCGGGCCGGGAAACACTTCGAACGCCGCCGCGGCAGAGCGGCGATCGAGCCCAGCCCGGGCGCGCCCGGTCTCTCGCACAGCTGCGGATCACACGATCCGTCCGTTAATCAGAGCCCCGATCGAAAGGAGGTCCCATGAACCGCTTTCCCCAAGTCTCGCGCCTTGCATTGTCTGCCGCTGGCCTGCTTCTCGTCGCCGTGACGGCGACCGCGCAAACCGCGCAACCGGCGCCGGCCGCACCGGCCGCCACCACGCAGACGCGCATCCACGAAGCCGACCAGGCCTTCATCAACGACGGCACGAAAACCGTGTCGACCCAGCACGACGCCGCACGCATCGCCGATGCGCGCACGTCGGACAGCCAGGTGAAAGCGTTCGCGCAACGCGTGTCGACCGACGATGAGAAGATCATCCAGGCGATGCGCGCGGCCAGCCCGCGCGGTGTCGACGTGCCGGCCAACGATCCCGACACGGCCGTGCTGGACAGCATCAAGACCCTGCGCGGCGCGGAATTCGACAAGGCGTATATCGAGCAGGTCGCGCTCGCCGGCCAGCAGAAGACGATCTCGGCATTCCAGGCCGAAATCGCGTCAGGCCGCGACACGAAGCTGAAGGAAGTCGCACGCCAGGCGCTGCCGATCCTGCAGGCGCACTACGCGGCCGCGCAGAAGCTCGCGCAGCGTCATCACCTCGCATCGGCGCAGTAACGCGCCGCCCCGCCGCGCATCGCGCGCGGCACGCCGCTTCCCCCCTCGTCGCGTCGCCGCCCCCCTCTCCGGCGGCGCGACGCCTGCGGCACCCGCCTCGCGTCAGATCGCGAGCTTCGCCCGCAACCGCTCGCGCACCGCCGGCCATTCGTCGTCGATGATGCTGAAGCGCACCGAATTGCGCTTGCGGCCATCGGGCATGATCCGCTCGTGACGCACGATCCCTTCCTGCTTCGCACCGAGCCGCAGAATCGCCGCGCGTGACTTCTCGTTCAGCTCGTCGGTCGTGAACTGCACGCGCACACAGTGCAGCGTGTCGAACGCATACGCGAGCAGCAGCCATTTCGCTTCGGTATTCGCGCGCGTGCGCTGCGCCGATTCGCTCAGCCACGTATGACCGATCTCGAGCTTGCGGTTCTTGCGGTCGATCTTCCAGAAACGCGTGCTGCCGATCACGCGGCCCGACGCACGCTCGACGATCACGAACGGCATCACGGTGCCGGCCGCGCGGCCTTGCAGCGCTGTGTCGAGATAGGCGTCGACCGTCTCCTCGCCCGGCACGACCGTGACCTTCAGGTTCCACAACTCGCCGTCCGCCGCCGCATCGAGCAAAGCCTGCCGGTCGGATACGTCGAGCGGCCGCAGCGCGATGCGCTCGCCGGTGAGCGTCGGTTGTTCGAGGGAAGATGCAGCATCGGTCATGACGGGTTCCGTTTCCGTGAAGATGACGAAGAGGAGCAGGCTGCGCGCAGCGAAACGCCCATCATACGGCCATCGTCAGCCGGGCAGCGCGGCGAGCCGCTCGCGAATCGCCTGCGCTTCGCCGCGCAGCGCGTCGGCGAATGCGTCGACGAGCAGGCTCTTCGGCCGGTGCTCGGGCACGATCACGCTGACGCGGTAGGGAAACGAGCGCGTGAGCGGCCGCACGTGCAGGTCGCGCCCGACGAAATCTAGCGCGGTCAGCGGATTGACGATCGCGGCGCCCAGCCCCTGCCGCACGAACGCGCACACCGACACGGCCGACGGCGTCTCGACCACCGAACGCGGCGCGACACCGAGCTGCGCGAACGCCTCGTCGATCAGGATCCGGTACGGGTCGTTCAGCGACAGGCTCACGAACGGGCGATCGGCGAGATCCGCGAGATCGATCGCGCGCTGCGCGAGCAGCGGATGGCCGTCCGGCAGCACGCACACCTCGTCGACTTCGAGCAGCGGCGTGAGCACGGTGCCGGCCGGCGCGACGTCGTGCTCGGTCAGCCCGAGATCGTAGCGCTGCGCGGTCAGCCACTCCTCGAGCACCGGCGACTCCTGCGTCGCGACCGACACGCTGACGCCCGCATGCGCGTCGTGAAAGCGCCGGCATGCGCCGGGCAGGATCGCGTGCGAAAACGCCGGCAGCGCGATCACCGACAACTGGCCGTCGCGAAACTCGCGCAGCCGCGCGGCCGTCGCCGCGACGCGCTCGAGCCCCACATACGCGAGCCGCACGTCGTCGAACAGCGTGAGCGCGGCCATCGTCGGCCGCAGCCGGCCATGCGAGCGCTCGAACAGCGCGAAGCCGACCACCTGTTCCATCCGCGCGAGCTCGCGGCTGATCGTGGGCTGCGACGTATAGAGCATCTCGGCCGCGCGCGTCGTGCTGCCGGTGACCATCAGCGCGCGGAAGACCTCGATGTGCCGGTGTGTGAGCATGGCTGCCTATATCAGGAATGAATCGAATGTCGATAAGCAGGCATTTTACTGTATAGACATTCAGGCGCATCATTCATGCTGTCCGTTCATTCGATCCGATTCATCCGCCATGTCCCTCGATTCCCGCCAGCTCGCGACGCTCGCGCAGCAATACGGCACCCCGCTGTGGGTGTACGACGCCGACGTCATCCGCGACCGCATCGCCCAACTGCGCCAGTTCGACGTGATCCGCTATGCGCAGAAGGCGAACTCGAACCTGCATATCCTGAAGCTGATGCGCGAAGAAGGCGCGTGCGTCGACGCCGTGTCGCTCGGCGAGATCGAGCGCAGCCTCGCGGCCGGGTTCAGTCCGGCGGGCGAGCCGGAAGGCGTCGTGTTCACGGCCGACCTGATCGACCGTCCGACGCTCGCGGCCGTGCTGAAGCACGGCGTGACCGTGAACGCCGGCTCGCTCGACATGCTCGCGCGCGTCGGCGAGCATGCGCCCGGCCACCGCGTGTGGCTGCGCGTGAACCCCGGCTTCGGCCACGGCCACAGCAACAAGACCAACACCGGCGGCCCGCAGAGCAAGCACGGGATCTGGATCGACGACGTGCCGCGCGCGATCGAGATCGTGCGCCAGTACGGGCTGAAGCTGGTCGGCATCCACATGCATATCGGCTCGGGCGTCGACTACGGCCACCTGTCGCAGGTGTGCGACGCGATGGTCGACCTCGTCACGTCGCTCGGCCACGACATCGAAGCGATCTCCGCCGGCGGCGGGCTGTCGATTCCGTATCGCGACGGCGAGCCGCGCGTCGACGTCGGTCACTACTTCAGCCAGTGGGATGCCGCGCGCAAGCGGATCGAACGGCATCTCGGCCACGCGGTGCGCATCGAGATCGAACCGGGCCGCTTCCTCGTCGCCGAGGCCGGCACGCTCGTCACCGAAGTGCAGGCCGTGAACCGCCGTCCGAAGCACGATTTCGTGCTGATCGACGCGGGCTTCAACGACCTGATGCGGCCGTCGATGTACGGCAGCTACCACGCGGTGTCCGTGCACGCGCAGGACGGCGCGCTGCCGGCCGGCCGGCCGCTCGTCGACATCGCGATCGCGGGGCCGCTGTGCGAATCCGGCGACGTGTTCACGCAGGATGCCGGCGGCGTGGTCACGCACCGCAAGCTCGCGCAGCCGCAGATCGGCGACCTGCTGTTCCTGCACGATGCGGGCGCCTACGGCGCGTCGATGTCCTCGAACTACAACAGCCGGCCGCTCGCGCCGGAAGTGCTCGTCGATCGCGGCACGCCGCGACTGATCCGCCGCCGGCAGACGATCGACGAACTGCTCGCGCTCGAAACGTTCGAGTAACACGCGTAGTCGCACCGCGTTCGACGCATCGAACGCCGACGGCCACACATGCCGCCATCGGCATGCGTGGCCGTTTTGCTTTTCGGCGGTTGTCCTCGGGGCAACCGCTCGACCGCGTCGTAGCACCCGATGCTGCGCACCCCGTGCAACCGCAGCAGATCGCTTGCATCGTGTTTGTCGTACGGAGAAAAACATTCCACGCCGCGTGAAAAGTCCGTGCGTTTTTGGAAGCACTTTCCTTTTTGACAAAACTAAGATTGCCGTCAGTCGTTCAGCATTTGCGTCACCGGATACGCATCGACGATGCAGCCGGTCTACCCCATTCGCAAGCCGCACGGGCACTCATGAACACGATGCTTGAACTCTTCGCCGCGCGCCGCAAGCCGTTCGATACGAACGCCGCGCGGCACGTCATGCGGTCCACCGCGCACGTCAGCCACACCACGCGCGTCGCTGTCGGCGAATCGTCGCCGCTTGCGCCGTGCTTGCGCGGCGATCCGCATCGCCGCGTGTTCCATCCACACGTCCACCGTAGCGCGATCGTGCGCGAACGCATGCCGTAACGCGCGGCGGTGAACGGCGCGCGCCGCCGTCACCGCGTCGATTTCCCCCGCCGCACGCTGCTGCGGCCTGTTCCCGCCCAAGGCGACACCGCCCGTCGCCGCGGACGCGCTCGCCCTGAATTTTCGACAACGACGTTTCGACAACCACCCTGGAGACAACCATGAAACCCTTCACCCCGATGCTCAAGCAAGGCCTCGCCGCCGCCCTCCTCTGCGTGGCGGCCACGGCCTCGCACGCGGCGGACCTGCTCGACACCGTCAAGCAGGCCGGCGTGCTGAAGATCGCGCTCGAAGGCACCTACCCGCCGTTCGACTACCGCAATGCCGAAGGACAACTCGAAGGGTTCGACGTCGACGTCGCGAAGGCGGTCGCCGCGCGGCTCGGCGTGAAGCCGCAGTTCGTCACGACCGAATGGAGCGGGATTCTCGCCGGGCTGCAGGCCGGCAAGTTCGACGTGATCGTCAACCAGGTCGCGATCACGCCGTCGCGCCAGCAGGCACTCGACTTCAGCACGCCGTATGTGTATTCGTCCGCGCAGCTGCTGCAACGCCAGAACGACTCGCGTGCGTTCAAGTCGCTCGACGAGCTGAAGGGCAAGAAGGTCGGCGTGACGATGGGCAGCAACTACGTCGATCTCGTGAAGACGGTGCCCGCGGTCGACCTGCAGGTCTATCCGGGCACGCCGGAGAACCTGCGCGACCTCGCGGCCGGCCGTATCGACGCGGCGGTCAACGACCGCCTGATGCTGAGCTACCTGATCAAGAACTCGCACCTGCCGCTGCGCCCGGGTTCCGTGCTCGCCGGCGGCGAGGACCGGATGGGCATCCCGTTCCGCAAGGGCAATCCGAAGTTCGCGAAGGCGCTCGACGACGCGGTCGCGTCGCTGCAGCAGGACGGCACGCTGAAGAAGATCTCGATGCAGTGGTTCGGCTCGGACACGACGAAACCCATCACGCAATAACGCAGCCGCCACGCGCCCGCGCGCACGCACGCGCGGGCCGGCCGCCACATCGCCGCCCCACGGGCGGCACCCAGGCGGCACACGACACACAATCAGGAGACACGCGATGGAAGCACTCGATCTGGTCATTCAAACCCTGCCCGTGATGGTGAAGGGCGCGCTGTTCACGCTGAAGTTCGCGGTGGCGTCGATGGCGCTCGGCCTCGTCGTCGGGCTCGTGGTCGCGATCATGCGGATCGGCAACAACCGGCTCGCATCCGGTCTCGCGCAGGGCTACGTCAGCCTGATGCGCGGCACGCCGCTGCTCGTGCAGATGTTCGTCGTCTACTACGGGCTGCCCGATCTCGGCATCACGCTCGACCCGACGACGGCCGGCATCTTCACGCTGACGCTCAACGCCGGAGCCTACCTGTCGGAAAGCATGCGCGGCGCGATCCTCGGCATCGGCCGCGGGCAATGGGCGGCCGCGCACAGCCTCGGCCTCACGCACGTGCAGACGCTGCGCTACATCGTCTGCCCGCAGGCGCTGCGCCTCGCGGTGCCGAGCCTCGGCAACACGCTGGTCAGCCTGATCAAGGACACGTCGCTCGTATCGGTGATCACCGTCACCGAGCTGCTGCGCTCGACCCAGGAAGTGATCGCCGCGACGTTCCAGCCGCTGCCGCTCTATCTCGCGGCCGCCGCGATCTACTGGGTGCTGAGCACGCTGCTCACGCGCCTGCAGGGCCGTGTCGAGACGCGCCTCTCGCTGCCGTCCACGCATTGACCAATGCGCATGCCATTCAATCCGAACCTCATCCACGGACAACCCATGATTACGCTCGACAACGTCTCCAAGTGGTACGGCAAGCATCAGGTCCTCTCCGCATGCAGCGCGGCGGTATCGAAAGGCGAAGTGGTCGTCGTCTGCGGGCCGTCGGGCTCCGGCAAGTCGACGCTGATCAAGACGATCAACGGTCTCGAGCCGTTCCAGAAAGGCAGCATCGTCGTCGACGGCATGCGGCTCGGCGATCCCGCCGCGAAACTCGCGCAGCTGCGCGCACGCGTCGGCATGGTGTTCCAGCATTTCGAGCTGTTTCCGCACCTGTCGATCACCGACAACCTGACGCTCGCGCAGGTCAAGGTACTCGGCCGCCGCAAGGACGAAGCGATCGAGAACGCAATGAAGCTGCTCGATCGCGTCGGCCTGAAGGCGCATGCGCACAAGTATCCGGGGCAACTGTCCGGCGGGCAGCAGCAACGCGTCGCGATTGCGCGCGCGCTGTCGATGAACCCGGTCGCGATGCTGTTCGACGAGCCGACCTCCGCGCTCGACCCCGAGATGATCAACGAAGTGCTCGACGTGATGGTCGAGCTCGCGCGCGAAGGCATGACGATGGTGTGCGTCACGCACGAGATGGGCTTCGCGAGGAAAGTCGCGCATCGCGTGATCTTCATGGACCAGGGCGCGGTGGTCGAGGACGCGGCGAGCGATGCGTTCTTCGCCGCGCCGCGCTCCGAACGCGCGCGCGACTTCCTCGACAAGATCCTGCACTGACCGCGCGACGGCTTCGCACCGACTTGACCGACTTTCAAAGGACGACATCTTGAACCCACTGCACTCGACCGACACCCTGCTCGCTCACGAAGGCCGCGCACACGGCCAGCCCGGCTCGCCGGTGAACCCGCCCGTGTATCGCCAGTCGACGCTGCTCTTTCACGGCACCGACGCGCTCGACGCGGTGCGCGGCACGCCGCTCGCGTACGGCCGGCACGGCAGCCCGACCACGCGCGCGCTTGAAAAGGCGCTCGCGCGCCTCGAAGGCGCGCATGCGGCGCTGTTGACGCCGAGTGGGCTCAGCGCGATCACGACCGCGCTGCTCGCGGTGCTGAATCCCGGCGACCATCTGCTGATGGCCGATTCGGTGTACGACCCGACCCGCTCGTTCTGCGACGAGACGCTCGCCCGCCTCGGCATCGAGACGACCTACTACGATCCGTCGCTCGGCGCCGGCATCGCGTCGCTGATGCGGCCGAACACGCGCGCGGTCTTTACCGAATCGCCGGGCTCGCTGACTTTCGAAGTGCAGGACATCCCCGCGATCTGCCGCGTCGCGCACCAGCACGATGCGGTCGTGCTGCTCGACAACACGTGGGGCACGCCGCTGAATTTCCGTTCGTTCTCGCACGGCGTCGACGTATCGATTCACGCGGCGACCAAATACATCGCCGGACACTCCGACGTGCTGATGGGTGTGATCCTGACGACCGAGGCGCTCGCGCAGAAGGTCACGCGCTGCTACCGGCAGCTCGGGATGACCGTCAGCGGCGACGACGCGTATCTCGCGCTGCGCGGCCTGCGCACGCTGTCGGTGCGCCTCGAACGCCACCAGCGCAACGCGCACGTGCTGACCGAATGGCTCGCGCGACAGCCGGAAGTCGCACAGATCCTGTATCCGGCCCGGCCGGGTGATGCCGGCCACGCGCTGTGGCAGCGCGACTTCACCGGTGCGTGCGGCTTGTTCGGCCTGGTGCTGCACCCGCAGCCCGACGACGCGGTGCGCGCGCTGCTCGACGGCCTGACGTGCTTCGGCATGGGCTACAGCTGGGGCGGCTTCGAAAGCCTGATCATCCCGTCGAATCCGTCGCGCCAGCGGACCGCGACGCAATGGAAGGCGGCCGGCCCGCTGCTGCGCATCCACGCAGGGCTCGAGCATCCGGACGACATGATCGCCGACCTCGACGCCGGTTTCGCACGCATGCGCGCCGCCGCGGCCGCGCTCGCGGAAGCCTGACATCGGGCACGTCGCGCGCATCACCCCGCACTCCCCTTTTCTTCAACGTTCGACCACCACTGATAGCGAGGCCATCATGAAAGACACGCTGTTCATTCTCCGCCCGGGTTTCTTCAAGGACTCCGAAGGTCCGTTCTACTGCGGTGACTCGGTTGCCGTCGAAGGGCTGCTGAGCTTCTATCCGCAGTTGCGCGACGCCGTCTCGGTCGAGTACGTCGACGCGCCGCGCCCGCGCCGGCCGATCGTCGCGCTGATCGGCGAGGACAACCAGTCGGCGCCGGTGCTCGTGCTCGGCGACGGACAGGCGCCGAAGGACGACGCGGTCGGGATTCGCGAACACAACGGCCGCCGCTTCATCGATTCGCCGGCCGATATCCGGCGCTACCTGTCGTCGCAGTACGGCGTCGCGCACGTCGCGTAAGCATGCCGGCGCCCGATATCGACGGGCGCCGCCGAACGGGGCGCGCGACCTGCGCGGCCCGTTCGCCGCTTCCGGCACGCCCGTCGCCACGCGCGTGCCATGTACTCGGCCACGCGGCTCGCCGCTACCGATGACCGGCCTGGGCACCCCACCTCTGGCCGTATGGACTTCAACGCAACGCGACGCCGGATGCCGGCACCCACCGGGGCCCGTCGCGACCGGCGTCAGCCGGGCGAACTGCAGGCCGGCGCGAACGCGAATGCCGCCGGCTCGGCCGGCACGTGGCGCGCGAGCCACAATGCGGCCTCGGTCCGGTTGCTCACGCCGATCTGGCGAAACAGCGCATACAGGTGGTTCTTGATCGTGCCTTCCGCGACGTTCAGCACGCGGCAGATCTGCTTGTTCGACTTGCCTTCGGCCAGCAGCCGCAGCACGTCGCGCTGGCGCGGCGTGAGGCGCTCGAATGCGCGATCGTCGCCGGCCGGCACGCCGCCCGGGCGCGCCTGCGTCGCGCCGCCGTCGTTCGGCGGCACGTAGATCGCGCCGGCCGCGACCCGGCCGAGCGCATCCGCGAACTCGTCGGCGCTCGCGTGCCGGTCGATGATGCCGGCCGCCCCCGCCAGCAGCGCATCGGCAATCGTGCGGCGGCACACGGCGGCCACCACGCACAGCCACGGCGCGCCGGCGAACGTCTCGTGCAGCACGTTCGGCCAGCTCGGCCGTGCGGCATGCTCGTCGCATTCGATCGTGATCGCCTCGACCGTCTCGGGCAGCAACGCGTCGCGCAAGCGCAAGACGTCCTCGGGACGGCGGGCCGACCAGACATGCCAGTCGACATCGCGTTTACACAGTACGTCCGCCACGCCCGCGACGAATAACGGCGGGCTATCGATCATCAGAACGTTCATTGCGCGGTTTCCTCGAAATCGGGATGCTCGGTTTAGGTTTATTTGCTTCCCTACCCGGCGTTTTTTTTACCGCTGTTTTACGCACCGCGCACTAGGCCCGTCGCTCCGTGACGAATGGCCTAATTCGTCCACGCCGCGCCCCGCCGCACGTGCCGATGCCCGCCGCGGGCCGGCCCGGGCCGCCGGACGTGACGGACGTCATATTTGGTAAACGTCTTCAATTTCCTAATGTGAATAACGACAGCGAATTTCCGTTGTCTTCAACACGAAGAGGAGTTTATTCATGGACGCGAATTTCATCGGCTCAGTGATTAACGCTTTACCCATGGACCAAATGATCGCCGGCCCGTTAAAGGCGATGATCAGCGCGCAGACGCAGGCCGCGAAGAGCTACGCGGATTTCCTGATGCAGGTCTGCATCCAGGGCGGCAAGGCCGTGGCCGTCCAGTTCGACTACGACGAGACGCTGGTGGACGAAAGCGGCGTGTCGAAAGGCGTCGTGCAGAAGACGATGCGCATCCCGCTGCTCGCGGCGATCGTCCATCCGATCATCGCGATCGAGGAAGGCACGATCGACTTCGAGATGGAGATCACGCAGTCGGAGAAGTCGTCGTCGTCGACCGAGGCCGGCGGCGAATTCCAGGCGAAGTTCGGCTGGGGGCCGATCAGCGTCAGCGTGTCCGGGCGCGTGTCGCACAAGGCGGAGCAGACGCGCAGCACCGACACGCGCGCGAAATATTCGATCCATACGCAGGTGAAGCGCCAGTCGCCGCCCGAAGCGCTGATGCGGGTGATCGACTTCCTGACCGAGGCCGCGACCAAGCCGGTCGTCACCGAAGGCAACGCGAAGGCCGTGAAGCCGCTGCCGACGACGCCGACCGACGGCAAGCTGGTCGGCGACGCGTCCGGGTCGGGCGGCAGCGCGGCCGCGCCTGCCGGAGCCGGTGCGGATGCCCAGCAGCCGGCGCACGCGTAAGCGCGCGGACCGGCCATGTTCAGGCTCTTCAGACGGTCGCGCCGCGCGGGCGGCGGCGGGCACGACGACGGGGATGCGCGTCCGGGCGGCGGCAGCGGCCGGCCGGAACCGGACGGGCCGGTCCCGCCGCCGGCCGGGGCGGTGGCGGGCCGTAGCGGCGCGGTCGCGGGCGCGGGCCCGGACGCGGGCCCGGACGCGGTCGCCGGCACGGGCGGCGCGGCGCCGGCGGCGGTAGGCGTCGATCCGGCGCGCCACGCGCCGACCAATGCCGCCGGCTGGCCGGCCGGCGCCGCGTCGGGCGTGAATGACGCCCCGGCCGCCGCACCCGGCGCCTTCGCGGGCGGCTTGCCGCCCGTTCCGCCAGCGCCGCCTACCCCACCCGCCCCGCCGCCCGGCGCCCCGGCCGACGATGAACGCCCGCCGCCGCGCGGCATCGCGCTCGACGAGATCGCACGCGGGATGCAGCACGCGGCCGCCGCCGCGAACCAGCTGCTCGCGCACCAGTACACCGCCGTGCTCGACCAGTTCTTCGATCTGCGCGACGACGGCCTGCTCGCGCCGCGCGAGGTCACGGTCGCGCTCGACGCGGAGCACACGATGCCGGTGCCGCTCGTCGCGCTCGCCACGCCGCGCGGGCTCGCGCTCGACCGGATGATCGTGCACCTGACCGTGCGCGGCGACTTCACCGAGGCGCTGCCGGCCGGCGGCATCTCGGGCAACGACGACCAGCGCGGCCGCTTCTACGTGACGTTCGCGCCGCGCTCGGGGAAGAAGGACGCCCCGCCGGGCAGTGCGCGGCAACGAGACACCGAGCACATCGACATCGAAATGCAGTTCGCGGCGCTGCCGCCGCCCGAAGCGATCATGCGCGTGATCGACGAATACACGCATCGCCTGGTGCCGCGCGCACGGCCGGGCAGCAAGGAGAACGACGATGGCGAACCAGCCTGAACGCACCGGCGAGCAAGGCATCGCGCTGATCAAGCAGTTCGAGGGGCTGCGGCTCGCGCGCTATCTCGACGCGGTCGGCAAGCCGACGATCGGCTACGGACACCTGATCCTGCCGAACGAGCGCTTCACGCGCCCGCTGACCCCGGCCGAAGCGGAGGCGCTGCTGCGGCATGACCTGCGCGGCGCCGAGCTGAACCTGCGCAAGCTGTTGCGCGTGCCGGTCACGCAGCAGCAGTTCGATGCGCTGATGTCGTTCGTCTTCAATCTCGGCGCCGGACGGCTGCGCTCGTCGACCTTGCTGCGCTACCTGAACGCCGGCGCGAGCGCGCGGGCGGCCGACCAGTTCCTCGTCTGGAACAAGGCCGGCGGCAAGCCGCTCGCGGGCCTCACGAAGCGCCGCCAGGCCGAGCGCGCGCTGTTTCTGTCGTGAGCGCCGTGACGCCGCACCGGCCGAACGTCACGGGTCGCCGCGCGTGTCGTTCGCGCCATTTCACATGTCGTCGGCTGCCCGTAAGCTGAAACCGTCGCTGAAGTCTTGCCGCATTCGTTCCGTTACAACCCTTGTCATTCACCACTCGTCACGACAGGAGCCCCGCATGAACGTCACCCGCTCGCCCGGCCGCACGACGCTGCCCCGCACCGCCGCCTCGCACGTAGTGCGCCGCGCGCTGGGCGCCGCTTGCGCCGCCGTCACCGCCGCCGTAACCGTTACCGTTGCCACCCTGGCTGCGCTCGCGCCGCACGCCGCGCTCGCCGCCCTCGCCGATCCGCTTCCCGCATACGGCGCCGACCTGCAGCGCACGTCGGTGTCGGGGCTGTCGTCCGGCGGCTTCATGGCCGCGCAGTTCGACGTCGCGTTCTCGAGCCGGCTGATCGGCGCGGGCATCGTCGCGGGCGGGCCGTTCTATTGCGCGGGCGTGAACGCGCTGATCCCGCCGGCGGTGGCCGCGACCACGCTGTGCATGCAGCCGATCGGCCCCGCGCCATCCGCGGCCGACGCATGGCGCGCCGCGCGCGCGTTCGCGCAGCGCGGCGAGATCGACGATCCGGCCAACCTGCGCGGCCAGCGCATCTACGTGTTCAGCGGCGCGAAAGACACGGTGGTGTCGACACGCGTCGTCGACCAGACCGCGCGCTTCTACACGCTCGCCCAGGTCCCGGCCGCGAGCCTCCAGTACCGCGAATCGCCGGACGCCGGGCATGCGTTCATCACGAACCGCCCCGAGGACAACGCGTGCAGTGCGAACGCGAGCCCGTATATCGACAACTGCGGCTTTCAGCAGGCGCACGACATCGTGCGCTGGATCTACGGCACGCCCGACAAGCCGCTCAATCCGCCGGCCGCGCAGGCTGGCGGCAAGCTGCTGGCGTTCGACCAGCGCGCGTTCGATCCGCAGCGCCGCGCGTCGCTCGGCGATACGGGCTACGCCTACGTGCCGGCCGATTGCGAACGCGCGTCCTGCGCGGTGCACGTGGTGTTCCACGGCTGCGTGCAGAACGTCACGACCGTCGGCGAGCGGATGATTCGCGGCGTCGGCTACAACGAGATCGCCGACACGAACCGGCTGATCGTGCTGTATCCGCAGGTCGAGAAATCGGCCGTCAATCCGCTCGGCTGCTGGGATTTCTGGGGCTATACGAGCACCGATCCGCTCAACCCCGGCTTCTACCGCCGCGACGCGCCGCAGATGGCCGCCGTGATGCAGATGGTGCAGCGCCTCGGCGCCGCGCGTCGGTAATCCGCGTAGCGGCTGCCGTCGCGCCGTCATCGCTCCTTCTTCACGAGGAATCGCCATGTTCTCCACGTTCATCGCCCAATGGGAACGCGCGCACGCCGACGCGCTCCAGCTGTTCGGCAAGGTCGCCGCGCAGACGACCGGCACCGGCGGCACGCCCGGCGGCCCCGCGTGGCGCGCGTTCGCGCACACCGCGCTGCTCGCCGGCCACCGTTACGCCGACGCAAGCCAGGCCGCGACCGACGCGTTGTGGCGCGGCCAGCTCGAACGGTTCGGGCTCGGCAGTTCGGCCGCCGCGGTCAAGGAGCTGGCGGCCCTGAACGCCGATCTCGCGACGCGCTTCACGCAGAGCCACCTCCAGCACGCGGGCGCGATGGCCGACGCGGCCGCGCAATACCTCGACGATCTCGGCCGCACGCGCGGCCCGGCCGATGCCGCGATGGCGCTCGGGCGCTTCGCCGGCGACCTGCAGGCCCAGGCGCGGGCGCATGCACTGCACGTCGCGTCGCTCGCGAACGGCATCGCGCCGGCGCTCGCGCAGTGGGCCGACCGCACGCTGCGCGACGAACGCGACACACCCGAGCAGGAGCAAGCGTCATGAACATCAAGCTACGGTTCGTCAATCGCTCGAACGATTGCGGCAACAGCGAGGTCGTGCTGTTCCAGCGCGACGTGATCCCCGATCTCGACGCATTCGCGATCGCGTGGAAGGTGATTCGCTACTGCGGACGCGACTGCTTCCATCCGTTCGACTACTCGACCGACATCGACGTCGCGCTCGGCGACGAGCACGGCAACTTCTCGCCGCGCGTCACGGCGCCCGCCGGCGTGCGCTTCGTCGTGGACGCGCAGCCGACGGGACGCGGGCGGCTCGTCCCCGATCCCGACGACGCACCGGGCGGCGACATCGAAGTCGTCAATCGGCTGCGGCGCGGCGCCGTGAACGTCAACGCGTTCAGCGCGGGCCGGCTGATCGCGGTGAAGGAAGCGGTCGCGCCCGGGCAGAAGGCGGTGTTCCGCTTCACGCCGACGCTATGGATCGGCGTGGCGTCGCAGGTACAGGAAAGCCGCGCACTGCACGCGGCGGTGATGTCGAGCGCGAACACGATGCTGCCGCTGGCGGGCGTCGCCGCCGCCGACATCGTGATGACGGGCGGGGGCACCGGCACCGACGCGCAGCCGTTCGCGTTCGCGCTCGAACACATCGTGCGCGCGTAGCGCCGCCCGACATGGCTTGAACCGGCTTGACGGCACGGCTTCGCGGCCGGGCCGGCGGGAAAGGTGTGCGGCAGACCGACTGCCGTTTTTTTCAAACTCAAGGAGCAACGACGTGGATATCCAACTGAACCTGATCAACCGCTCGAACGACGCCAACAACTCGAGCGTCGTGATCTTCCAGAAGAACGTGGCGACCGACTTCGACGAACTCGCGATCGCGTGGAAGGTGATCCGCAATTGCGGCCAGGGCGACAACCATCCGTTCAAGTTCCCGATGACGATGAGCGTGAGCGCGAGCGACAGCTGGGGCAACTACATGCCGCAGCAGGTCGCGGCGAACGGCCAGGTGTTCCAGGTCGTACGCTCCAGCTCGGGCGACGTGCTGCAGCTCGGCGGCGACCCGGGCGCGAGCTCCGAGGTGCAGGTGCGCAACGACCTGCCGGCCGGCGCGATCAACGCGACGATCTACAAGGACGGCAACGCGCTCGCGCGCAAGACCTCCGTCGCGCCGGGCCAGAAGGCGGTGTTCCAGTTCAAGCCGACGATCTGGATCGGTGTCGCGTCGCAGATCGAACAGGGCGCGCTGATGAATTCCGCGGTGATCTCCGACATCAACACGGAACTGTCGCTGCTCGGCATCGCGAGCGCCGACATCGTGATGACCGGCGGCGGCCCCGGCCCGCGCTCGACGCCGTTCACGTTCCGGCTGGAAAACGTGGTGATGGCGTAACGGTCCGTGCGCCGGCGATGCACGGCCGGCGCCATTTCAATCAGTTATCCGAATCGAATCTAGGTGACTCATGGACATCAATCTCAACTTCGTCAACCTGTCGAACGACGTCAACAACAGCCAGATCGTGATCTTCCAGAAGAACGTGTCGACGGACTTCGACGAGCTCGCGATCGCGTGGAAGGTCATCACCAACTGCGGACGCGGCGACAACCATCCGTTCGTGTTCCCGTTGTTGACGACCGTCTCCGCGAGCGATGCCGACGGCAACTACATGCCGCAAAAGCGCGCGGACAACGGACAGGTCTTCAACGTGTCGCGCTCGACGTCGGGCAACGTGCTCGCGCTAGCCGGCCCCGCCCCGACGTCGCGCGAGATCCAGCTGCGCAACGACCTGAGCCAGGGAGCGATCACCGCGTCGGTCTTCAAGGACAACCGGCTGCTCGCGCACAAGACGGGGATCGTGCCGGGCCAGAAGGCCGTGTTCGAGTTCAAGCCGACGCTGTGGATCGGCACCGCGTCGCAGATCGAACAGGGCGCGGTGATGAATTCGGCCGTGCTGTCCGACATCAACACCGAACTGTCGCTGCTCGGCATCAAGAGCGCCGACATCGTGATGACGGGCGGCGGCGGCGGCACCACCGCGACCGCGTACCAGTTCCGGCTCGCGAACGTGGTGATGGGGTAAACGGCGCACGCGCGACGGCGCACGGGTGGCCCCGTCACGTCGTCGCGCGACCGCGCCGTGCGTGAATCAGCCGGCGCGCCGCACCGGCGCCATCTTCGAGAAATACTTCGCACCGGCCACGCAGCCGACGACCACGACCGTCACGACGAGCATCGACGGCGGCACCGTCTCGTGCAGCAGCCCGGCCGCGAGCAGGAAACCGAAGAACGGCTGCAGCAGCTGCAACTGGCCGACGCCCGCGATCCCGCCGAGCGCAAGGCCGCGATACCAGAACACGAAGCCGATCAGCATGCTGAACAGCGACACGTACGCGAGCCCCCACAGCGCGGCGGCGTCGACGCCGTCGAACGTCGCGGGCCACGTGAACCCCGCGAGCGGCAGCATCACCGGCAGCGACAGCACGAGCGCCCACGAGATCACCTGCCAGCCGCCGAGCTGGCGCGACAGGCGCGCACCTTCCGCATAGCCGAGCCCGCACGCGACGATCGCGGCGAGCATCAGCGCATCGCCCGCCACCGACGCTCGGCCGCCGTTGCGCAGCGCGAACGCGGCCACCGCACCGCTGCCGACCAGCGAGAAGACCCAGAACGGCAGCCGCGGCCGTTCGCCGCCGCGCCAGACGCCGAACAGCGCGGTCGCGAGCGGCAGCAGCCCGACGAACACGATCGCATGCGCGGACGTCACGTGCTTGAGCGCAAGCGCGGTCAGCAGCGGAAAACCGACCACGACCCCGAGCGCGACGACGATGAGCGATGCGGTCTCGGCACGCGTCGGCCGCTTCTGCTTCAGCGCGACGAGCAGGATCAGGCCGAGCACGCCGGCGATCGTCGCGCGCGCGAACGTGAGGAACAGCGGGTCGAGCCCCTGCACGGCGACACGCGTCGCCGGCAGCGAGCCACTGAAGATGATCACGCCCAGCAGGCCGCTGAGCCATCCGTCGGTCGTCTTTTGCACGGAAAATCCTGGTCGGAACAAGGTGGATGACCGATGATCCGCCGCCCGCGAAAAGCGCGTAAGCTACAGCCCAATACAATTCGGACAAACTGTACTGGACAACCAGCCGTACAGTTCCCTCCCGCCATGAACCGTTCCGTGCAAGACCCTGCCCCGCCCGCGCCGTCGCGCACGCGCGTGGAAACCGTGATGGACACGCTGCGCGCGCGGATCGCGAGCCGCGCGCTGATGCCCGGCGCGCGCGTGCCGTCGATCCGGATGATGGCCGACGCGCTGCACGTGTCGAAATCGACCGTCGTCGACGCGTACGAGCGGCTCGCGAGCGAAGGCGTGCTCGTCGCACGGCGCGGCTCCGGCTTCTACGTGTCGGGCCACGCGCCGCCGCTCGCGCTCGCCGAACTCGGCCCGCGCCTCGATCGCGAGCTCGATCCGCTGTGGCTGTCGCGCCAGTCGCTCGAGGCGGCGCCCGGCTCGGTGAAGCCCGGTTGCGGCTGGCTGCCGTCGTCGTGGCTGCCGGACGAGAGCCTGCGACGTGCGCTGCGCGCGGTGTCGCGCGACGAACCCGACGCGCTGACCGACTACGCGACGCCGCTCGGGCTGCCCGCGTTGCGCCAGCAACTCGCATGGCGGCTCGCGCAGCACGGCGTCCATGCGGAGCCCGCGCAGATCATGCTGACCGACGGCGGCACGCACGCGCTCGATCTCGTGTGCCGGCTGCTGCTGGAGCCGGGCGACACCGTCGTGCTCGACGATCCGTGCTACTTCAACTTCCAGGCGCTGCTGCGCGCGCATCGCGCACGGATCGTCAGCGTGCCGTACACGCCGAACGGCCCCGATCTCGCGCGTTTCGAACAGGTGCTCGCCGAGCACCGGCCGCGCCTGTACATCACGAACGCGGCGCTGCACAACCCGACCGGCGCGACGCTCGCGCCGCCGGTCGCGCACCGGTTGCTCACGCTCGCGGCCGAGCACGGCCTGCTGATCGTCGAGGACGACATCTTCGCGGATTTCGAGAGCACGCCCGCGCCGCGCCTCGCGGCATTCGACGGGCTCTCGCGCGTCGTGTCGATCGGCAGCTTCTCGAAGACGCTGTCGGCCGCGATCCGCTGCGGCTACATCGCCGCGCGCCCCGAATGGATCGACGCGCTCGTCGACCTGAAGCTCGCGACGTCGTTCGGCAATGCGCAGATCGGCGCGAACGTCGTGCACAGGCTGCTGGTCGACGGCACCTACCGGCGCCATCTCGACGGCCTGCGTATGCAGTTGGCCGATGCGATGGGCGAAACGATCCGGCGGCTCGCGCGCGCCGGGCTCGGGATCTGGACGGAACCGCGCGGCGGGTTGTTCGTGTGGGCCGAGCTGCCCGACGGGCTCGATGCCGCGCGCGTCGCGCGCCATGCGCTCGACCACGACGTGGTGCTCGCGCCGGGCAACGTGTTCAGCGCGTCGCACAGCGCGACGTCGTTCATGCGCTTCAACGTGTCGCGCTGCAAGGGGCCGGCGGTGTTCGATGCGCTTGCGCGGGCGATGGAGGCGGCGCGTGCCGCATCGCATGCCCCCGAAACGCCACCGCCCGGTGCGCGCCAGCGCGCGCGGACCGCGCCCTAGTCGGCGTCGCGGGCCGAGTCGGACAGGATCACGCGATCCGGCACGCTTGCCAGCGCGCCGCGCGACGCGACGAAGTACAGCAGGCCCGGCACGACGATGCCGACGATCCACGACACGTCGACGCCGCCCAGCGCATCGACCCACGGCCCGGTGTAAAAGCCCGTTGCGACGAACGGCATCTGCACGAGCACGCCGACCGCATAGACCGCAATGCCGACGACGTTCCAGCGGCCGTACCGGCCGTCCGGTTCGAACAATGCCGGCACGTCGTAACGTTCCCGCGTGACACAGTAATAGTCGACGAGGTTGATCGCGCTCCACGGCGTGAAGAACACCAGCAGAAACAGCAGGAACGACGAGAACGCCTTCAGGAAATCGTGCTGCCCGGCCAGGGCGATCCCGCTCGATGCGGCGACGGTCAACAGCACGAACGCGATGCGCGTGCGCGGCGAGATCTCGCGCCGCCCGCCGAAGCCGGTCAGGATTGCCGCCACCGACATCACGCTGCCGTACGCGTTGAGCGTCGTGATCGTCAGCTTGCCCAGCGCGATCGTAAAATAAAGCACGGCAGCGATCGCGCCGGTCGCACCGAGGCCGACGATGAACGCGACCTCGTGCCCGGAGAAGCGATCGCCGGCGAGCGCGGCGGCAAGCACGCCGAAGGTCATCGACACCTGCGCGCCGATCACGGTGCCGCAGAACACCGCGGCAAAGGTCTTGACGGGCGACGTCGCTCTGGGCAGGTAACGGGAATAGTCGGCGACGTACGGTCCGTACGCGATCTGCCACGACGCGGACAACGACACCGCGAGCAGGAACGAGGCCGGCGTGAAGTGGCGATTCGCGAGCAACGTGCCGAACGCGTGCCCGTGCAGCAAGCTCGCAAACAGATACAGGAAGGCGAGCGTGCCGACGATGCTCGATACGCGCCCCATGACATGAATCGTCCGGTAGCCGAGACCGGTGAGCAGAACGACGAGCGCGGAGAAGATCAGGATCGCGGCGGTATGGCCGACGTGCAGCAATTCTGCGATCGCCTGCCCGGCGAGGACCGTTCCGCCCGCCGAGAATCCGACATACATCACGCAGACGAGCGCGAGCGGCACGATCGCGCCGTACACGCCGAACTGCACGCGACTCGACACCATCTGCGGCAGCCCGAGCTGCGGCCCTTGCGCTCCGTGCAGCGCCATCACCGCGCCGCCGAGTACCTGGCCTGCCAGCAAACCGATCAGCGACCAGAACACGTCACCGCCGAGCACCACCGCCAGCGCGCCGACGACGACTGCCGTGACCTGCAGGTTCGCGCCGAACCACAGGGTGAATTGACTGAACAGGTTGCCGTGGCGCTCGGCATCGGGAATATGGTCGATCGAGCGACGCTCGATCAATGACGGATTGGCGACAGATGAAGCGATACGTTCCATGCTCGGCTCCTGACCGGTGGAAAACTGCGCTTGGGGGTTCGCTCGGACCGGGGCATCAGGCTACGGTCCTTCGCGTGGATCGCGCGCCGGTCGCGATGACACGGCATGCAGGCAGGATCGATGGACCCTGACGGGTTACAGGAATCAGAGCGACGCGGTCAGCTGCGGGACGAGTTCGTGCAGATCGCCGACGAGGCCGTAGTCGGCCACGCTGAAGATCGGCGCTTCGGGATCCTTGTTGATCGCAACGATCACCTTCGAATCCTTCATGCCGGCCAGATGCTGGATCGCACCCGAGATGCCGACCGCGATGTACAGCTGCGGTGCGACGATCTTGCCGGTCTGGCCGACCTGGTAGTCGTTCGGCACGTAGCCGGCGTCCACCGCCGCGCGCGATGCGCCGAGTGCCGCCGACAGCTTGTCGGCCAGCGGCTCGAGCACCTTCGTATAGTTCTCGCCGCTGCCCAGGCCGCGGCCA